>NZ_JBLWIT010000090.1:0-51106 GCF_048381435.1 Rhodococcus mengyinensis
CCGACGACGGCTCCGCCGCCTTCGAGGGGCATGTCGATGGTGATGCCGAAGTCCTTGCGGTTGAGGACGGTGGTGGCTTCGAAGCCGGCGACCGGGCCGTTGCCCATGCCGGGGTTGACGCCGTTGAACTCGAGGGCGAGCTCGACGGGGCGGGTGACGCCGTGGAGGGTGAATTCGCCTTCGACCACGTAGTCGTCGCCCTTGGCGCGGACCGCGGTGGAGGTGAAGGTGGCGGTGGGGTACTGCTCGGCGTCGAAGAAGTCGGCGGACTTGATGTGGGCGTCGCGGTCGGTGTTCTTGGTGTCGATGGACGCGACCTGGATTTCGGCGGTGACGGCGGCGGTGCCGTCCTCGGCGACGGTGATCGCGCCGGTGAAGTCGTTGAAGGTGCCGCGGACCTTGCTGACCATGAGGTGGCGGACGGAGAAGCCGACGGTGGAGTGGACGGTGTCGATGGCCCAGGTTCCGGCGGTGAGGTTGGGCAGGGTGGCGGTGGCGGTGGTCATGAAAACTCCTTGGGCTGTGGAACGGTCACTCGAAATCGAGGTAATTGAATCTGCAACTACTACGTTAGGCCGATGTCGTTGCGAAGTCAACTAAATTCTGCGAAAGGCTGGTGAACGGCGGTATTACTGCTTCGGCCGGACCGGATGGCGGCTGACGATGGAGATCCGGTTGAAGGCGTTCATGGTGACGGCGATCCAGCTCACCGTGGAGATCTCCTGCTCGGAGAGGAATCGCCGCGCGAACGCGTAGTCGGCCTCCTGGGTATGCGCGTCCGGGAGGGTCGTGATCGATTCGGCCAAGGTCAGCGCCGCGACCTCCCGGTCGGAGAACAGTGCCGTCTCCCGCCAGGCGGGCAGAACCGCGAGGCGCTGCTGAGTCTCGCCGGCCGCGAGCGCCGCGGCGACGTGAACGTCCAGGCAGTACGCGCAGCGGTTGATCTGGGAGACGCGCACGTTGATCAGCTCGACGAATCGCCGGTCCATCCCGACCTCGGTGGTCGCATGACGGACGGCCTTGGCGACGCCGATCTGCGCCTGATAGACGGCCGGACTCTGCTTGTCGATGTGGACGTACTCGTTCACGGGTGCCGTGCTGCTCATGGTCGACCTTTCCGGGCTCAGGGGTTTTCCAGCAGGTGGGTGCGCATTTCGCTGAAGTCGTGACCGAGGATGCCGACGTCGCGGGGGCTGAGCAGGTCGAACATGTTGCGGCGCACCTCCGCGACATGTCCGGGACTGGCGGCGGCGAGCTTCTCGGCTCCGGCGTCGGTCAGCTCGGCCAATGTTCCCCGCTTGTCGTCTTCGCATTCGACGCGGCGCACCCAGCCGGTGTCGACCAGCCTGCTGATGGCCCTGGTCACGCCGCTGCGGGTCGTGGTCACCGCGTCGGCGAGTTCGCGCATCCGGAGTTGCCGCTGCGGCGCCTCCGACAGCACGACGAGCAGTTCGAAGTCCGTGAACGAGATGCCGGCGTCGCGGGTGAGCTGTCGATCGAGCGCCTGCAGGAGTAGGCGGGTGGCGTCCAGGTAGGCGCGCCAGGTGTTCTGTTCGTCGGCGCTGAGCCATCGGGTCGGTTCCACAGCACCAGCATAGCCCAAGTAGTTGACAGCGCAACGACTTGCTGTAGCCTGAATTTAGTTGAAAGCGCAATCACTGCGCTCCGCGGAGAGGGGCAGGGCAATGAGCACCACAGACGAGCAGGAGCGTTCGCAGAGGTTCGCGGAGCAACGCGACCGGATCCGCGCCGAGCATCTGAAGCCGGTGGCGTCGAGGCCCGCGTCCTCGGCCCGCGGACTCCATCACACCGCGCTGATCAGCAGTGACGTCGAGCGCACCGTCCGGTTCTATCAAGACCTGCTCGAGTTTCCGCTCACCGAACTGATCGAGAACCGGGACTACGCCGGGTCGTCGCACTTCTTCTTCGACATCGGCAACGGCAACCTGCTGGCATTCTTCGACTTCCCGGGCCTCGACGTCGGCCCGTACCGGGAAGTGCTCGGCGGACTCCACCACATCGCGATCAGCGTCGAACCCGGCCGCTGGGACCACCTGCGCACGAAACTGATCGACGCCGGCGTGGAATTGGTCGAACACAGCGAGGTGTCGATGTACTTCCGCGACCCCGACGGTGCCCGCCTCGAACTCATCGCCGACCCGCTCGGCGAAATGTACGGCTCACACGTTCTGTGAGAACCCCGACTCTGAGAAGCCTGGCTCTGAGAAACCTGGAGAGGATTCGCTCATGACTGCCGCCATCACCCCACCCCGCATCGACGTCCGCCGAGCCGACGACCGGTTCAAGACCGACGCCGGCTGGCTGGATTCCAAGCATTCGTTCTCGTTCAGCAACCACTACGACCCGGCCAACACCCATCACGGGGTGCTCATGGTCAACAACGACGACATCGTCATCCCGGGTCAGGGCTTCGACACCCACCCCCACCAGGACATGGAGATCGTCACCTGGGTGCTCCAGGGTTCACTGGTGCACCAGGATTCGATGGGACACTCCGGCGTCATCTACCCCGGACTGGCCCAGCGCATGAGCGCCGGAACCGGAATCCTGCACTCGGAGAAGAACGACTCGTGGCGACTGGACGGCGTCACCGGTGAGCACGCCGACGAGCACACCGATCCGGTCCACTTCATCCAGATGTGGGTCGTGCCCGACGAAGCCGGCATCACACCCGGTTACGAGCAACTCGAGATCGACCACGAGTTGCTCGCCGGGGGACTGGTGCCCGTCGCATCGGGCATGCCGCACTACGCGGACCACTCGGCGATCCGGATCAAGAACAAGTACGCCGCAATGCACGTCGCACGTCTGCAGCCCGGGCAAGCGCCGATCACCCTGCCCGACGCCCCGTTCCTCCACGTGTTCGTCGCGCGCGGCGAAGCGTCGATGGAAGGCGTCGGCATCCTCGCCGAGGGTGACGCCGTCCGGCTCAGCGGTGGCGGCGGCCAACAGGTGACCACCGACACCGGTGCCGAGATCATCGTGTGGGAGATGCACGCGACGATCGCTGCATGACGCGAGCCGCGGGGCAGGTGCGGGTCTTCCGTTCGGGTTGCCGAAGCTGCTACTGTGCCCGACAGACAGTGACCTAAGGAAGGGCCTTACAACCGCGCAAGCGGCGACCCAGGCCCGGGTCCTGCATCCGAAGGAGTTCAGTCCCTTGGACACGGCTTCGACCGTCGTCCGCCGATCCACCGTCGAGTACGCCCCCGATCTGCTACTCGATCTCGTCCGTCCCGCCGAAGCAGGGCATCCCTTGCCTGCGATCGTGTGGGTGCACGGAGGTGGTTGGCGGCTTCAAGACCGCACTGCATGCCCAGATCTGGTGCAACACTTCGCACGGCACGGCTATGTCATGGTCAGCATCGACTACCGGCTCGCGCCCGGGACTTGCCACCCCGGCCAGCTCTTCGATGTCCGGCGGGCGGTGCGCTGGCTGCGTGCCAACGCCGCGGACCACGGCATCGACCCCGACCGGATCGGTGTGTGGGGATCGTCCGCCGGTGGGCACCTCGCCGCGTTGACCGGAGTGCATTCGGGCACAACACGATTGCCCGGGGAAGAACCCGCGTCCGTCGATAGTTCGGTGCAGGCCGTCGTCGACGGTTACGGGCCCGCCGACCTGCCCGGCCTCGTCGACCTCTCCGCGGAACGGGCACCGGGGGAGGACGATTCCCCGGAGGCATCATTGCTCGGCGGCGCGATCCGCGACCGACTGGACGCCGCGAGATCCGCGAGCCCCGCACTGCAGGTGGCGCCCGGAGCACCGCCGTTTCTGGTCATGCACGGTCTCGGCGACAACCTGGTGCCGTTCACGCAGAGTGTGGAGTTGTACGACGCGCTCGTCGCGCACGGCAACGAGGCCATTCTCTATCTGATCGAGGGATTCGGGCACGGGTTCTTCAACCCGGGCCACGTCCTCGAACTCGGCCCCGACCAGACCCTCGACCAAGGCCATCTCGAACGAGATCCGCAGGCGCCCGCCTCGACTCGCGCGGTGAGCGCCTTCGGTCGCGCACTGACCGAGAGGTACCCCTCCGCCTCGTTCGCCGCGGTCGAAGCCTTCTTCTCGCACACACTGAAACCAGGAATACCCACATCATGACTACTTTCGACATTCCCGTCCTCGACGAGGTCCACGCTGCCGCTCCGCAACTCGACACCCTCCCCGGCCGCTGCGTGCCCTACGCCATGGCCGCCGGTGAAGGCGAGCGCCACGAACTCGGCGGGCAACTGATCACCGTCATCGCCCGGCCGGAGGACACCGGCGGGCAATTCGGTGCCGCATATGTCTACGGCAGCAAGGGAACCGAGACGCCGTTCCTCGCCCACGATCGCGAGCACCGCTTCCTGTACGTCACCGACGGGCGGCTGCAGATCTGGTTGCCGAGCGAATCGCACCTGCTCGTGCCCGGTGACTCGGTCACCGTCCCGGCCGGGACGCCGTACGCCTACCGCATGCTCGCGCACCGGACGCGGTTCCTGAGCTGGCTCACCGTCGGCGACGGGCACCGGTGGTCGCAAGCCACCGGTCAGGCCACCTCATCGCACGTCTTCGACGCCGAGGCGGCGCCGATGTCGGACGCGCGGCAATCCGAACTCGCGGACCGGTTCGGTGTCCGGGTCCACGATCTCGAGAAGACGGACCTGCCTGCGGTGACCGGCACGGCGTTGCCCGCCGCGGAGTCCCCCTACGTGCTGCAGGCGGGCGAAGGCGACCGCTGGGCGAGTCTCGACCAGCTGAACACCTACCTCGCACGACCGCGGAACACCGGCGGAACGTTTTTCGCGATGCACACCATGGGCGGCAAGAGTGCGTACATTCCCCGTCACTTCCACCGTGAGCACACCGAGAACTTCTTCTGCATCGAGGGACGAATTCTCCTGCACGCCAACGGCCGGGAGATCATGCTGACCAAGGGTGATTTCCTCCATGCGCCGGCCGGAACGATCCACAGTTTCGCGTTCGACAGCCACAACACGCAGATGCTCGGCCTGCTGACCACTGGCGTGTTCGAGAAGTTCTTCGAGTACATGAACGTCCCGACGGACGCGCACGTCCACACCGAGGGCGGCGACATGCAGTTCCCGGCCGAAGGGTTCGCGCGGGCGCGTGCCGAGTTGGACCTCGAGGTCGTCGGCCCGCCGCCGGCACGAGGCGACGGTCGCTGAGACCCGTCCGGCGCGCACACGTCCGGAGCGGCCGAGCTCTACACTCGTGCCATGGCGATCCAGAGCACCGTCACCCGGGCAGAGTCCCTGGTCGCCCACATCCAGGACCGGATCGCCGCGGGTGAACTCGCGCCCGGTGATCGGGTGGGTACCCGCAAGGAACTCCAGGCGGAGTCGGGGATGGCCCGCGGAACGGTCATCGAGGCCGTCCGGCTCCTGCAGGATCGGGGAGTCATCACCGTCCGGCCCGGACCCGGCGGTGGCCTGTTCGTCGCCGAACCGTCCTCGGTGGTCCGGCTCGGCCGTACCCTGCTGACCGTCGAGGGCGACGCGGCGGGAGTCGCCGACGCCATCGCCGTCCGGGAAGAACTGGAACCCCTCGTGACGGAACTGGCCGCCCGTCACCGGACCGATGCCGACGTCGCCGACCTGCGGCAGGTGATGACCGTTCTCGAGGATTCGGCCGGCGACCCCGAGGCGTTCATCCGTGCCGTGTGGGATCTGCATCGCCGGATCGTGGCGATCGGCCCCAACCAGGTGTTGCGCGAAACCTATCTGAGCCTCGAAACCTACGTGGAGCAGCACGCGACGCGCGCGAGCCGTGAACGAAGCGCCACCAACAGCGAGTACTTCGCGCGACGGATCGACGTGCACCGCGCGCTGGTCGATGCCATCGAGTCCGGCGACCCGGCCCGAGCCCGCGCGGCCGCTCAGGCGCACGCTCACTGAGCAATCGCTTCTCGCAGCCCTTTCTCGGTTCCCGTGCTTGACAGTGGGCAGTGGTCTGTGGCTACCATCACACATAACGGTTATAACCGTTTATTGGAGGAGTTGATCCTCCCCCCACTGACCAGGAGTGTTCCGCATGAATTTCTCCACGTCCTCGCCCGGCGGCCGCGGCAGAGTGCTCGTGCCCGTCCTCTGCTGGGCTGCCCTCCTCAGCGACGGATACGACCTGTTCGTCTACGGCGCCACCCTGCCCGCCCTGATCGGCCACGCCCCCTGGTTCATCACCGCCGGGGCGGCAGGCACCGTGGGCAGCGCCGCCCTGGTCGGAGTCCTCATCGGCTCGCTGACCGCCGGCACGCTCACCGACATCCTGGGCCGCCGCCGCCTGTTCCTCGCGTGCCTGACGCTCTTCTCGACGGCAACCCTGGTCACCGCTATCGCCCCCACCTTCGAGATCTTCGCCGCCACCCGGCTGGTCGCCGGCCTGGGAATCGGCGGGTTGATGCCCACCGCCATCGCGATGGCGGCGGAGTTCGCGTCCCCGGCCTACCGGTCCCGGATCCTCGGCATGGTGCTCACCGGACCGGCGTTCGGCGGCGTCCTCGCATCGACGGCGTCCCTGCTGCTGCTCGAGGAGTTCGGGTTCCGTCCGGTCTACGCACTCGGTGCGGTTCCGCTGATCACGTTGCTGCCGTTGGCGTTCGCGTTTCTGCCGGAGTCGCGGGCGTTCGTCGCCGAACGATCCTCCGAGGACCGGGCGTCGAAGTCGCCGGTCGCCAAACTCTTCGGTGACGGGATGGGGCGGGCCACGGTCGGTATCTGGTTCGTCGCGATCTGCAGCATGCTCACCATGTTCGGGGTGACCACCTGGCTGCCGCAGATCATGCGCAATGCCGGTTACCCGATCGGTTCGGCGGTGACGTTCCTGCTCGTCTACAGCGCCGGCGCCATCGTCGGAACGCTGCTCGCCTCCGTGCTGGCCGAACGGTTCGGTCCGAAGCCGCTGGTCCTGGCCGGGTTCTCCACTGCCGCGGTCTCTCTCGCGCTGCTGGGCACGCACCCGCCGACCGCCGTCCTGATGCTGCTGGTGGCGTTGGCCGGATTCGGCGGCCTCGGCACCCAGAACATGCTCAACGATCACATCGCGACGTTCTACCCGGCCCGATTCAGGGCAACCGGGCTCGGATGGGCGCTCGGAATCGGCCGGGCGGGCGCGATCGCGGGCCCCACCTACGGCGCGTTCTTCGTCGCCGGTGGCGGTGCCGTCATCGTCAGCTCACTGGCATTCGCCGTGCCCGCGCTGATCGGCGGCGTCGTGATGGCCACCCTCCCGCGACGCCCCCGCACCACCACCCCCGCCGACGCGGACAACCACCTCGAAGCGGCCACCGCGCGAAGTACCGAAGTTTCCCGCTAGAACTCGCCACCGAACGGTGGCGGACGAAAAGGATGAAATAGATGAAGATTGTCGGCTATCGCAAGAAGGATCAGGACGCCGTGACCGTGGGTGTCCTCCGTGACGGCTTCGTTCGACCGCTCGCCACACTCGAGGAATTCTGGAGCGACGCCGCCGGGTGGGTGGCACGAGCGGAACACCTCGAATCGCCCGAGATCGACGTCACGCTCGTCAGCGTGGTGCCGCCGGTGCCCGACTCCGCCCGCGTCATCTGCGTCGGCCTCAACTACAAGGCCCACGCCGCCGAGGGCGGCTTCACCCCGCCGCCCTACCCCACGCTGTTCGGGCGGTGGACCCCGTCGCTGAGCGTCGACGGAGCCCCGACACCGGTACCGGCCAACGAGGCGGGCCTCGACTGGGAGGGTGAGGTGGCCGCGTTCATCGGCACCCGGCTCGAAAGCGTCGACGCGGCCACCGGCCAGGCCGGGGTGCTCGGCTACGCCTGCTTCAACGACCTCACCGCCCGCAAGGCGCAGAAACTGACCGCGCAATGGACGCTCGGCAAGAACGGCGACCGGTCCGGCCCCCTCGGCCCGCTGGTTCCCGCCGGTGAGGTCGGGGATCTGTCCGACGGTCTGCGGGTGCAGACCCGCGTCAACGGAACGGTCGTGCAGGACGGCAACACCCGGGACCTGATCTTCTCGGTCGGCGAGATCATCGCCCTCATCAGCGAGACGTTCACCCTGCACCCCGGCGACATCATCGCCACCGGCACCCCGGAGGGCGTCGGCTACGTGCGCAACCCACCGTGGCTGCTCGGGCCCGGCGATATCGTCGAGGTGGAGATCGACAAGCTCGGCGTCCTGCGGACCCCGATCGTCGATGCCAGCGGAAGGAAGGGCGCATGACCGACGTCGCGTCCGGTGTCGACCGGACACCGGTACTGATCGCGGGCGGCGGGCCGTCCGGGCTCGCGGCCGCGCTCGAGCTGGCCCACCACAGGGTGGCAAGCCTGGTCGTCGAACCGAGGGTCGACGTCGACGCCGAACGCCCGCGCGCCAAGACCACCAACGCCCGCACCATGACGCACCTGCGGCGGTGGGGACTGGCCGACGAGGTGCGTGCCGCGTCGCCCCTTCCCGTCGAGTGGGCGCAGGACATCGTGTTCTGCTCGACTCTGCTGGGCCACGAGATCACCCGGTTCGAGAACGGCTTCCAGCTCGACGTCGCCACCCCGACGCTGGCGCCCGAACGCGGCCAGCAGGCACCACAACCTGTTGTGGAGACCGTGCTTCGGGAGGCGGTGCAGCGCAGCGAATTCGCCACCCTGCAGCTCGGGGCGCGGGTCACGTCGCTCGAGGAACTCCCCGACGGCACCGTCCGTGCCACGGTGGAGGGTCCGGGGCAGACCCGAACGGTCGTGGCGGACTACGTCCTCGGGTGCGACGGCGGCGCGAGCATCGTGCGCGAGTCCATCGGCGCCCGGTTCGAGGGTACGTCCGGCGAGCGCCCCAATCTCAGCATCCTGTTCCGTGCGCCGGGCCTGGCCGAGCGGGTGCCGTTCGACGGTGCCGTCCACCACTGGGTGATGGCGCCCGGGGCAGCGGGCATCGTGGGCCGGCTCGACCTGTCGGACACCTGGTGGGCGATCGTGCAGGGCGTCGACGTCCGGGACGAGGAGGTCGACGCCACCGCGCTCGTGCACCGCCTCATCGGAGAGCCGGTCCCGGTCGAGATCATCGCCACCGACCCGTGGGTGGCACGAATGTTGCTGTCCGACAGCTACCGCAAGGGCCGGGTGTTCGTCGTCGGCGACGCCGCGCATCTCAATCCGCCGTGGGGCGGGCACGGGTACAACACGTGCATCGGTGACGCCGTCAACGTCGCGTGGAAGATCGCGGCGACGCTGCGCGGCTGGGCCGGGCCGCAGCTGCTCGACAGTTACGAAGCCGAACGCCGGCCCGTCGCCGCCCGCACCATCGCCGAAGCCGGAGCGCAGGAAAAGGCTCTCGCGCATCACTTCTCCACCGTCGAGATCGGTCAGGACGGCCCCGCGGCAGATGAGGCGCGACGTCGCACCGCTGAGGCGCTCACCGTGAAGAAGAGCGAATTCCACTCGCTCGGACTCGTTCTCGGCTACGCCTACACCGACTCGCCCGTCATCGTGCCCGACGGTTCGACGCCGCCGGCGGAAGATCCCGTGGAGTACGTGCCCACCGCGTGCCCCGGAGCGCTACTGCCGCACGCGTGGTTGGGAGCCGGCCGTTCGCTCTACGACGTTCTCGGCCCGGAGTACACCCTCGTCGTGCTGGACGACGTGGGATCCTCGCGGCACACCGCCGAACTCGAACCGCTGACGGCGAAGGCCGCGGAACTCGGTGTCCCTCTGACGGTGCTGCGATTGTCCGACACCGGGGGATCTCTGGGCAGTCTCCTCGGCGCCCCCTTCGTCCTCGTCCGACCCGACCAGCACGTGGCGTGGCGGGGCGGCGACCTCGCGAGCGCCGAGAAGGCGATCGACATCGCGGCGGGATGGTGAGAACACCTCCCCTCGCCGGACGCTCCACCTCCACACTCGAGAAGGAAGATTCACGTGTCTGCTCTCCATGAGGCGCCTCGGACGGCGACCAAGCTGCTCGTGACCGCCATGGGTTTGATCGATACGTTCGACCCCCGGCAACGGGCGACCGCGATCATCGACGACTTCGACGACCCGCGGCGGTTGAACTGGGACATCATCCCCAAACCGGACCGCACCGGCATCCCGCTGCACCAGCTGGACCGTCACCAGAAGGTGCTGGTGTGGGATCTGATCCGGATCGCGGTGCCGTTGCGCACCTTCACGAAGGTGCTCTCGATCCCGCAACTCGAGCACGTCCTCCGGGACTACGAGCAGGACTTCCTCGGACCGGCACTGCAGACGTGGCGCACCTCGGATTCGTACTTCCTGACGTTCTTCGGCCGCCCGGGCTTCGAGGACACCTGGACGCTGCGTTTCCTCGGTCACCACGTCTGCCTCAACCTGACGATCGTCGACGAGCGGTGGATCTCCGCCACCCCGGTCGCGTTGGGCGCGCAGCCCACCGAGTACGACGGGGTGCTCAAACCCCTCGCCGACGACGAGGGCCTGGCCTTCGACCTGCTGGCCTCCCTGGACGACGAGCAGCGCGGCCTCGCCGTCATCCACGACGTCGCGCCGGCCGACTTCGTGACCCGGCAGGTGCCGCGGATCGGGGCCTACGAATACCCGGACCACTACGACCTCGGCATGCCCGGGTACACCATCACCGACGCCGACCGGGTCGCCCTGAAGTTCGTCCGCGATCGGCCGTCCGGGATCAGCGGGGCGAAGTTGTCCGGTGACCAGCAGCACGCACTGCTGGGGATCGTGGACTGCTATCTCGAGCGACTGCCCGAGGAAGCCGGCGACCGGCACCGGCAGGCGCTGCGGGAGGGCGGCATCGACCGGGTTTTCTTCGCGTGGGCCGGTGCGCAGAAGCGCGGCGCACCGCACTACTTCCGCGTCCACACCGACCGGTACCTCATCGAGGCGGTCAACGCCGTCGGCGGCGGGAACCACCTGCACACCGTGCTGCGGGACTTCGACAACGACTTCGGACACGACCTGCTAGCACTCCACGCCGGGACCGACTCGAAGTGGGGCGGCGGGCACCTGAGCAGCCGGACGGTGTCCAGCGAACAGTCCGATCCGCACCTCGAAACCTGAGTGCCGCTCGGCCCCGCACAGCGCTGAGCGGGGCCGACTCCGGTCTGCCCGCGGAGTGTGAGACTCGTCAAGTTTGTCCATTTCGGTTTCCCTGTTGCCTGATCAGTGGCGACACTGGTGAAGCTGACATTTAACGTGGACGAAACAATGAGGTGGATTGTGTTGGGGCGCTCGAAGGCAACCGTGGTGTACTCGGTGTCGGGTCGACCGTCCAACCCGTTCGCGCGACCGGTCGATCGTTTCGCGGCCACCCTGAAATCCGTCATCGTCACCCTCGCGGGTCTCGCGATCGTGCTCGCCGCCGTGATCGGCACCTGGGAGTACCACCAGGAGAGTGCGCGGGCCGCGCAACAACGCGCCACCACGACCCTCGTCGAGGCCGTCACCAACGCCGACGCCCCGATCACCCTGTCGCCCCGCGGCTCGGTCCGGACCACCCCGATGGTGAAGGCGACGTGGGCCTGGGGCTCCGAGTCCCGCACCGACAGCATCGAGGTCCCCTCGGGGACTCCGGCGGGCACGTCGAAGACCATCGCCGTCGGCGACGACGGAAGCTGGGCCGGCCCGCGGATCACGACCTCCGACGTCGTCAGCGCCGCGGTCGCGGCAGTGCTCATCACCCTCGCCGCGAGCGCGCTGCTCCTGGGTGCGGTGTGGGCGATGTTCTCCCGCGCGGTCGAACGCCGCCGCCAGCAGTACTGGGACGAGAGCATCCGCAGGCTGTTCGCGACCTACAGTCGCTGATCCTCCCGCAGGCCGGTTCGACAGGCCTCGTACCTCACCTCGGACGGATCCGAATCCGCTTCGGACGACACCCGGTCGCGCTGTCCCGTGTCGGTTTCGGTGGCCTCACTCCGGGCTATTCAGGTGATGCCGAGGAAAGGTGGGAGCCATGTCCGACCGGGATGCTTCTATATTCGAAAGCGAGCGCGAGCTCGACGAAGAGTCCGTCCGTAAGGCGCAGCGGACCGTCGCCCACCACTCGATCGATGCCGACGACTGCCGGATGCTGCTCGCTGCCCTCGGCATCCCCCTCGTGCGTGACCTCGAGAACGAATCATTCTCCGGCACGGCCGGCGCCGAATCTCTCTGACCGACGCGTCTCGCGAGGCGGCCCCACGCGACCGCTGCTGGGCGACAGGCGTTCACAGCGACTCCACAGCGAAGCTCGAGGGTGCCCGCACCGGCGACCGCTTGTATGGGATGTAACCGGAACAGCCCATGGAGAGGTCCTCATGACGAACAGCCCGCGTCACCACGCCGACGAAGTGCACGAGCACGATCGCGGCCTCAGCCACGACCTGAAATCGATGTTGTCGCGTCGCCGCGCACTGTTCGTGTTCGGCGCGGCGGGGGCGACCGCGCTCGCGGCGTGCTCGTCGGCGGGATCGACGGCGACGTCGTCCTCGTCGTCGACAGGGGCGGCCGCGACCGCGGCGGAGACGGTGAGCGACGGCACGTGCGTGGCGGCGGCGCCGCAGGAAACGGCCGGACCGTATCCCGGCGACGGGTCCAACGGCCCGAACGTGCTGGTCGAGTCGGGGATCGTCCGGCAGGACATTCGCAGCAGCTTCGGCGCGTACTCCGGGACGGCGGAGGGTGTCGCGACGACCATCGAACTGAACCTGCAGGATCTGACGAAGGACTGCGCGGCCGGCGCGGGAATGGCCGTCTACCTGTGGCACTGCGACCGGGACGGCGAGTACTCGCTCTACGGTCAGGGCATCACCGAGCAGAACTACCTGCGCGGCGTTCAGGTGGCGGACTCCGCCGGCACGGTGTCGTTCACGTCGATCTTCCCGGCCTGCTACTCGGGACGCTGGCCGCACATTCACTTCGAGGTGTTCGACTCACTGGAATCTGCGGTGGCGGGCGAGGACGCCCGGTTGACGTCGCAGATCGCAGTGCCGCAGGACGCGTGCACCACCGTCTTCGCCTACGACAGCGGCTACGCGAACAGTGTCGGCAACCTGTCGAAGGTCTCCCTGGACTCGGACAACGTGTTCGGGGACGGCTGGGATGCCGAGTTGGCCACCGTGTCGGGACAACCCGCCACCGGTATGACGATCTCGATCACGATCGGTGTCGCCGAGAAGTCGGCGAACACGCAGTCCGCGCCGAGCGGTCCCGGTGAGGGTGGCGGGCAGCCGCCGAACGGGGCACCCGGCCGGTAGCCGTCGCGGCTCGGTTCCGTCGTCCGTCAGCTGACGTGCCACCCGGGTGGTCGGTCGAGTTCGTTCCATTCGCGGGTCAGCTGAGCCTGCTGGCGGCGGGACGCGACCCAGTGGACGACGAGGAAGAGGAGGCAGTACCCGCCGGTCGCGGTCACCCAGATCCCGCACGCGACGCTCACCGCCGTGGCGGCGTTCTGCGAACCGGTCTCCGGCGCCGGGACGAGATCGCCGTTCGGGTCGAGCCAGACGGTGACGGTCTGGCCGGCCTTCGCGGCCGATTCGGTGGGAACGTCGGCGGTGTGTGTCTGCCCGTTCGCCGACCACTGCACCCGTGCGTGGGCTTGATACTGGGGTGCGGCCGGCAGGGGTTCTCCCGTGGTCCCGGTGCGGGAATCCTCGACGAGCCTGGCGGGTGTCGGGTGCTGGGTGGCGAGTTCGGCCTGCGTCTGCTGGTCGAGCCGTGAGTACGTCTCGGTTCCGTAGGCCGCGGCCAGTGGAATCATCATGAGCACGAAGAACACCCCGATGAGGACCATCGCGGAGCGGAGCCGGTCGCACCCCCGCATGAGCGGGTTGCGGCTCCATGGACCCAGACGCCACAGCCGTGTCGGCGCTGCACACGTTTCGCTCATCGCGCACCTCCGGGTGGTTGCCCACCACCATTGTGCAACCGAAACGCCTGCACGTGTAGGGCCTTCTGGCAGGTGTTCGTGCGCGGCCGGTGTGGCCGCGTCAGACCTGTCGCGAAAGGTCGGGCGACGGGGGAGCTGTCACGCGCCGATTCCGGCGAAGGCTTCGGTCAGTGCCTCGATCCCGGCCCTGACCGTCGGGCGGTCGTTGTCGGCGCGGCGGAGTGCGTAGATCTCGCGTTCGAGTGTGGGACGCACGGGGACGATCGCCACGTTGTCCGGCACCCAGACGCGGGCCAGACGCGGCACGAGTGCGGCGGCGAGACCGTGCGCGACGAATTCGAGTTGCGCCGCGAATTCGGGCACTTCGTACCTGATATCCGGTTCGACGCCGCGGTTGCGCAACGTCTGCACCAGCCAGGTGTGGTACACCGCGCCCTTCTTCCACGTGGTCCACGGCATGTCCGCGATCTCGTCGAGATCGACGTGATCGCGGGACGCCAGCGGATGGTCCCGGGACAGTGCGACGTCGGCGGAGTCGCGGTGCACCAGGGTGTGCACTGCGTCCTCGGGCAGGTGCAGTGGCATCGTGACCCAGCTGTCGACGACGGCGAGGTCGAGTTCCCGGCGCACGATCGCGGGTATGAGGTCCTCGGTCTCGCCGGCGAAGAAGCTGACCGCGAGCTGCGGGTGACGCCTGCGCAGCGTCGCCACGGCAGTCGGCACGACGACTCTGCCTGCGGAGGAGAAAGACCCGATTCGCAGTTCTCCCACCACGTCGCGGTCGAGGGAGACGACTTCGGATTCGGCCTGCGCCAGAAGCGATATCACTTCCTGCCCGCGACGGGCCAGGAGCCGGCCCGCATCGGTGAGCTGGACGCCGCGGCCCGCGGGCACCAGGAGCCGGACGCCGACCTCCCGTTCGAACTTGCCGAGTTGCTGCGACACCCCGGACGGCGTCACGTGCAGGGCGCGGGCTGCGGCGCCGATCGATCCGTGTTCGGCGACAGCGCACAGCGCGCGAAGGCGATCGACGCTCAACATAGTAGTAATACTACTGCTTTCATGACACGACTATTCACTTGTTGTAATGGTTGGGGCCTCGGAGAATTCTCGGTGTGACTACCGCCCTCCGTTTGCGTCCCCGTGCCCTCGTCAGCCCCTCCTTC
Source organism: Rhodococcus mengyinensis (assembly GCF_048381435.1). NCBI lineage: Bacteria > Bacillati > Actinomycetota > Actinomycetes > Mycobacteriales > Nocardiaceae > Rhodococcus > Rhodococcus mengyinensis. The sequence continues at coordinate 15,018 of NZ_JBLWIT010000090.1, forward strand.
AGCGTCGCGTCCGTGGATCCGCGACTGCTGGTGCTCGCGGGTGCGGTGGCGACTTCGCTGACCGGCAGTCTCATCAAGCTGTCCGGGGTGGAGCCGGCCACGTCGACGTTCTTCCGGTGTGTGCTGGCGCTGCCCATCCTCGGTCTTCTTGCGCTGCAGGAGTTTCGGCGGTACGGCGGGATTCCGCGTCGGGTGATCGGTGCCCAGGTGCTCGGCGGCATGATGCTCGGCGTCGACTTCGCGCTGTGGGCGCGATCGATCCACCTGATCGGCGCCGGAATCTCCACCGTCGTCGTCAACGTGCAAGTCGTCGTCGTGCCACTGCTCGCGTGGGTCTTCTTCCGTGCGCGGGTGCCGGTCCGGTTCGTCGTGGCGGTTCCCTTCCTGTTCGCCGGTGTGGCTCTCGCCGGCGGAATCCTCGGCGGCAGCGGCGACGGCGATCAGCTGTTCCTCGGAACTCTGCTGTCGCTGGCGGCGGGCGTGGCCTACGGGATCTACATCTTCGTCATCGGCCGCGCCGGGTCTGCACACCGGGCGTCGTCGCAGGTGTTCGTGTCGACGATCGCCGCGGGAGTCGTCGGGACCGCAGTGGGATCGCTGTGGGGAACGGTGGACCTCACGCCGGGATGGCCCGCGCTGGGATGGCTGGCGACGCTGTCGCTGAGCAGTCAGGTGCTCGGCTGGGTTCTCATCGGATTCGCCCTGCCGCGGCTCGCCGCCGAGGTGGGCGCCACGTTGCTGCTGCTCCAGCCGGTGCTGGCGATGCTGTTCTCCATCGCGATCGTGCACGAGCGTCCCAGCATCGGGCAGTTCGCCGGCTGCGCACTCGTCGTCGCAGCGGTGTGGGTGGTCACGCACGTGAAGGCGGCGGACCGGCGTCCGGTGACCGCGCGAATCGCCGAATGACGCAGGGTGCGGCGTCTGCCCAGGTGTTTCACCCCGTCCGCAGTGTGGGTTCGTCGGCGGGCGGTTCGGGTGGGTGCTGTCGCTGCTTCGCCGTGTACAGCTCGCGGTCGGCGTGCCGGTAGAGCGCGGTGAGTGGGTCGGCCTCGCCGGTGCACGACGCGCAGCCGAAGCTGAATGGGGTCGGGCTTTCCCGGGCGAGTTGCGCCATCACGCCGGGCAGCTCGGCGTGGTGCTCGCCGACCGCGCAGGTGACGAACTCGTCGCCGCCGACCCGGGCGAGAAGGGCGCCGCGGGGCAGGTGCTCGGCGAGGTAGTTGGCGAGGTCGACGAGAACCGCGTCGCCCGCGGCGTGGCCGTAGTGATCGTTGGTGGACTTGAACTGGTCGACGTCGATGAGGACCAACGTCACGGAGACCTGTCCGGTGCCCGCGCCTTCGAGGGCGTGCCGGAACGCGAGCTCGAAACCGGCGCGGTTGAGCAGGGCCGTCAGTCCGTCGGTGCTGGCCGATTCGATCAGGGTCCGGGTGAGGGATCCGAACATTTCGGCCGCGCCGACCACGCAGGTGACGGCCACGACGAGAACGGCGGCCTTCACGGTCACCGTGTCCACCTCGACCGGCACCAGCGTCAACGCGGTGGGTGCGACGACGACTCCGACCACCATCAACGCGGTGAGGCATCCGACGAGGAGCCTCGACTGCCGTTTCGGGTAGAACACGACGAAATACATCGCCAGGAACATCGCCGCGATCGCGCAGAGGAGTTGGGCCACGGCGAGAACGAGACCGGACATGACGATCGGTGTGGCGAGCAGTGCCGCCGTCGTGCAGACCTGGTAGGCGCGTCGGCTCGGCCTGCGCCCGCCCCGGTGCAGCACGACGAGTGCGAACACTCCGAGAAGAACGCCGGCCGTGCGAGCGGCGACGGTCTCCGGCCGAATCGACAACCCGACCATGGGCGGGAGGACGAACCCCGCGAGGTGCAGCGCAGTCGTGATCCACAGGTAGCGGCGCAGGATGCGCGGCTGATAGTCCTGCAGGACCGTGTCGACGGACGACGCAGCGAGGGGCCTCACCCTCGCAATTATCCAGGACCGGTCCCGGAAAGGGCGGGCTCCCGCGACCGCCCCTCCCGGGAGGGGCGAGTCAGCTGGGCGCGGTCGCGGGGACCTGCACGGCGGTTTCGTGCCACGGCGGTGTCTGGATGCCCGCGCCGCCGTACATCGGGAGTCGGATCCCGTCGCCGTGCCGGGCGATCTGGTCCCAGGGGCGGTTGAGGCCGAACGTGCCGTACGTGCGGACCCGGGTCACGGCGTCGAGGTCGAGGGTGTCGACGAGGACTTCTTCTCCCGACCCGGCCTGCTGGCGGATGATGCCCTCGGGGTCGACGACGACGCTGGCGCCGACCCCGGCCGGGTCGGCGCCGTTCACGTTGACGACGTAGACCTGGTTGGTCCACGCGTTGGCGCGGGAGCAGACGAGTTCCATCTCGCGGTCACGGGTGGTGGTGAGGGTGGGTTGGATGATCACTTCCGCCCCGAGCCAGGCCAGTTGGCGTGCGGTCTCCGGGAAGGAGCCGTCGTAGCAGATCGCCAGGCCGATCCGGCCGGTGCCGGGGATGTCGAAGACGACGAACTCGCTTCCGGGTGCGGTCTGCTCGTACGGCTGCCAGGGGAAGACCTTGCGGTAGCGGGCCACCACCTCGCCGAGCGGCGACACGGCGATGGCGGTGTTGTAGATCCTGTCGTCGTCGCCGCGCTCGTAGAGGCTTCCGGGCACCAGCCACAGGCCGGTTTCCTCGGCGAGTGCGCAGATCCGGTCGATGTGGGGACCGGCGAGTGGCAGCGCCACCTGGTCCATCCAGTCGGCGCGGGCCTGCAGGAGAGGCGCCTCCGCGGCCAGCACGAGTTCGGGGACCACGACGAGTTCGACGTGCGGGAAGGTGTCGCGCACGGCGCGGACCTGGTCGGCGAACCGCTGCCAGGTGGCCTCCACGTCGAACGGGACCGGGGCGGTCTGGATGGCGGCGATGGTCAGTGTGCGCATGGGTTCAGTCCTCTGTGACGGTCAGTTCGGTGACGGCGGTGCGGCCGTCTCGGAAGAAGCGGCGGAAACGGGTGCGGACGAGCAGCATCACCACGGCGCCGACGGCGATCGAGCCCACACCGAGCAGGAACACCCCGCCGATGCCGTGGAACGAGGTCGCCCCGTAGCCCGGGTCGAGCATGTCGTGGGCGCTGCGCGCGAAGGCGGCGAGCATGATCGTCCCGCCCAGTGCGGGCAGGATTCCCCGGAGGAACAGGTCGCGCGGCGAGTCGGTCAGGCGGTGGCGGAAGTACCAGACACAGGCGAGACCGGTGACGCCGTAGTAGAACGCGATGAGCAGTCCGATCGAAAGGATCGCGTCGCCGAGGAAGTTGCCGGAGACGAGCGTGAGGACGGTCAGCAGGACCGCGGCGGTCGCACCGAAGAACACGGTGGCGAACGCGGGCGTGCGGTAGGTGGGGTGGATTCGGGTGAAGGTGCGGGGCAGTGCGCCGTGGGCGCCCATGGAGAGGGTGGCGCGTGAGCTGCCGATGACACACGTGAGCAGCGCCGAGATCGCCGACACGCAGATGGCGAGTTCGACCACCTTCGACAGGCCCGCGCCGAGTACCGGCGGCCCGAGCGTGGCGAGTACGTCCCCCGCGTTGTCGGGATTGCCCAGGCCCAGCCCGTCGGTGCCGATGCCGGCGAAGCTGATCGCGGCGAATCCGGTGAAGAGGTACGTGCCGAGCAGGACGAGGGTGGAGATCACGGCGGCCTGACCGGGGATGCGGTCGCTGTCACGGGTTTCCTCGTTGACGGTGATCAGCGCGTCCCATCCCCAGTAGATGAACAGGCACAGCAGCACCGCCTCCGCGAAGGGGCCGAAGCCGCCGAACGCGAACGGGTTCAGCCAGGACAGGCTCGGTGCGGAGGCGCCGGTGCGGGCGAACGCGGCCGCTCCGAACCCGAACAGGGCGACCAGTTGCAGCCCCAGCAGCACGTACTGCACGGACGCGGCCAGTTGCAGCCCGCGGTAGGCGATGGTGGTGACCGCGGCGACGATCAGGACCGCGGTGACGATCACCGCGACGTTGTCGGACGCCAGCGAATCCAGGCCGAGCAGGGTCAGGAGGTACCCGGCTCCGACTCGGGCGAGTGCCGTCATCGCGATGAGGGTCGCGATCTGCACCACCCAGCCGCCGGAGAGCCATCCCGTGTGCGGACCGAACGCGCGGGTGGTCCAGACGAACGTGGTGCCGCAGTCCGGCATCTCCCGGTTCAGCTCGCGAAAAGCGAACGCGGTCAGAAGGATCGGCACGAAACCGAGGAGCAGGGCGGCGGGGGCGAGGTTTCCGACGACCATCGTCACGAAACCGAGCGTGACCGCGATGCTGTACGCCGGCGCGACCGAGGACAGGCCGAGCGCGACTGCGGCGAGCAGACCCACGGAGCCGCCCCGCAGTCCCTTTCCGGTGGGTGCTGGTGGTGGGTCGAGACTCGTCTCGGCGTCGGTGGGATTGGTCGACACGGTGACTCCTGAGATCGGGTTGGATTCTTTAAATAGAAATTTAAGAACAGTGTGATCTACCTGTCAATAGCTGGGCAGGTATTGTCTAAATCTCCATATAGAAACCGGTAAGGATGGAGCGAGGGCGTGGCACGGAAGAAGGATCAGGGGGCCCGCCGGGCCGAACTCGGTGAGGCCGTCCAGCGGGCGGTGCTCGCGCGCGGACTGGAGGGGGTGCGTCTGCGTGACATCGCGGAGCAGGCCGGGGTCACCCCTGCGGCGGTGCTCTACTACGGCGACCTGGACGCGTTGATCTACGAGACGTATCAGCGGGCCATCGAGCGGTTCAGTCAGGAGCGTGAGCGCGTCGCCGACCAGTTCCCCGACGCGCGCGACCGCCTCCGGGCCTGCATCGACCACGGCGTCGCGAGCGGACCGGACGACGAACTGGTCCGACTGCTGTTCGAATGCTGGCCGAGATCGCTGCGCGACGCCAAGGCGGCGGCCCTGGACAGTTCGCTGACCGAGCGCCAAATCGCCGTCTACTACGGCATTCTCGTCATCGGTCAGACTCAGGGTCACTTCACGCTCACCGACCCGCCGCGCCTGCTCGCAGCGAACTTCGTGGCCATGGAGGACGGCTACCAGATGGAGGTGCTGGCCGGACGTCGCAGCCGTGGCGAGGTGATCGCCAGCCTCCACTCCTACGCGCGCGCGGCCACCGGCCACGATCTGAGCGGCTAGGCCGAGTGTGGGGAACTGTGAGTAACGGATAGGTTGGGTGCGCGTCGCCAGGCCCGGCCGCCGAGCACCGACAAGGAGCCTCCCATCAAGATCCTGCAGAACGTCTCTTCTCCGGCCTAACGACTGCCAGTGGATTTCGGAGAGGGCGGTGGCGTCCCGGCTCGAGCGTTGCAGCGATATCCTGGTAGGACGTTTTCGTGAGGTGAGCGCCGTGCTGCATCGTCAAGGGTGTCTCGTATCGGGTGAATCGGCGTAGCCGATGGTTGATGCCGATCCGTACCGGACACAGCGCGCGGTGGATGCTTCAGTCACAGCGGAGCTAGCAGCCGCCGGGCTCGAAGACGCCCAGGAAATCGGCCGCGGTGGCTTCGGCGTTGTCTACCGGTGTGTCCAGACTGAGCTGGACCGAACGGTCGCGGTGAAGGTCCTCACCGCCGACATGGAAGCGGAGAACCGGGCACGATTCTTCCGGGAACAGCAGGCGATGGGCAGGTTGACCGGCCACCCGAACATCGTCCCTGTCCTGCAAGCCGGTGCCACCGCCACCGGCCGCCCCTACATCGTCATGCCCTATCACCCGCAGGACTCCTTGCAGGTGCGGATCCGAGACCACGGTCCCCTGCCATTGGGCGACGCGCTGCGGCTCGGAGTAAAGCTGGCTGGCGCGGTGGAGACGGCGCACCGGCTCGGCATCCTGCACCGCGACGTGAAACCGGCGAACATCCTGCTCACCGACTACGGCGAACCCGCGCTGACCGACTTCGGTATCGCGCACATCTCCGGAGGATTCGAGACGACCACCGGCACCGTGACCGGCTCGCCGGCATTCACCGCGCCCGAAGTGATCGCGGGCGATCCGCCGACCTCCAGTTCGGATATCTACGGTCTCGGGGCGACGCTGTTCTGCGCGCTCACCGGCCACGCCGCGTTTGAACGGCGCAGCGGTGAACAGCTGGTTGCCCAGTTCCTGAGGATCACAACACATCCGGTGCCGAATTTACGTGAGCAGGGAATCTCCGCCGACGTGGCGGAAGTGATCGAGCGGGCGATGTCGACGAATCCGGACGACCGCCCGTCCGCCGTCCAGCTCGGCGACGAACTCCGCGAGATCCAGCTCCACCGGGGATTTGCGGTCGACGGAATGGCCGTGCAGGGCGTTACGGGGTCCTCGCCGCGGAAACTGCCGAACTCTGTCGTGCAGCGCCTGACGATGGCGCGCACCGTCGGGGACGTCAAGACGAATATTTGCCTGGAACTCACCAGTTTCGTCGGCCGACGGAACGAGGTGACAGAACTCAAGAACCTGTTGTCGGATTCTCGTTTGGTGTCGCTCACCGGGATCGGTGGTGTGGGGAAGACGCGTCTGGCGTTGCGGGTCGCGACCATCACGCACCGCGATTACGCCGACGGAGTGTGGCTCGTGGAGCTGGGCGAGCTGCGTGACGAGTCGTTGCTCGTCGACATGGTCGCCGCATCTCTCGGATTGGGTGATCACTCGGCCAGGCCGTTGATCGAGGTGCTGGTGGAGTTTCTGGTGCCGCGCGAGCTGTTGCTGGTCTTCGACAACTGCGAGCACGTCCTCGGCGGGGCCGCGGGGTTGGCCGAGACGCTGCTGCGGACGTGTCCGGGATTGCGAATCCTCGCCACCAGCCGCGAGCCACTCGGTATCGGCGGGGAATCACTGCTCCGGGTGCCCCCGCTCACTGTCCCCGACCCCGACGGACGGCCCTCCCTGCAGGGGCTGCCCAGCTACGATGCGGTGACCTTGTTCGCCGATCGCGCAGCCGCAGCTGTGCCCGGATTCGAGCTCACCGAGGACAACGGTGTCGCGGTCGCCGGGATCTGCCATCGCCTGGACGGATTGCCGCTGCCGATCGAACTGGCGGCGACACGGTTGCGGGCGATGTCGCCCGAGCAGATCCTTGCGCGGCTGACCGACCGTTACACGCTGCTGACCCGCGGCAGCCGAGGCGCACCCTCTCGTCAGCAGACCCTTCGGCTGTGTATCGATTGGAGCTACGATCTGTGCACCCCGCAGGAGCAACAGTTGTGGTCTCGGTTGTCCGTGTTCGCCGGTAGCTTCGAACTCGATGCGGTGGAACAGGTCTGCGGGAATGGCCTGGCATCGTCGGATCCGCTTGACGCCGTGACCTCCCTGGTGGACAAATCGATCGTGATCCGGGTGGAATCCGGCTCGGCCGTGTGCTTTCGGCTGCTCGAGACCCTGCGAGAGTACGGGCATGAGAAGCTCCAGGCCACCGAGGAGTATGTCGAACTGCGTCGACGGCACCGCGACTGGTATGAGCAACTGACCGCCGAGGCTGAAGCCGAGTGGATCAGCTCCCGGCAACTGGACTGGATCGCACGATTCGAGCGAGAACAAGCGAATCTGCGGGAGGCGATGGAGTTCTGCGTGTCCGACAGCCCCAACATCGGACTTCGCATCGCCGCGAGCTTGCTCCCCTTCTGGCTCTCCCGGAGCTTGCTCAGCGAGGGGCGATTCTGGCTGGGCCGCGTCCTTGCACACTTTCCAGCGGAGCCGACCCTGGAGCGAATCAAAGCGGTGTACGCCGGCAGCGTCCTGGCCGAATTGCAGGGCGACCTCTCCGCGGGGGCCGCATTGGTGGAGGAGGGCCGCAGGCTGGCCGAACAGACAACCGACGCGGTGAGCCACGCATACATCGAGTACGCGGACGGCCTTCTCGCCCTTTTCAGGGGTGATCCCACTCGCGCCTGCGCGCGACTGGAAAGCGCCGGCACCGTTTTCGGCACACAGGATGACGTTTCACACGTCGGGGTGCTGCACCGGCTGGGGATGGCCTACGAACAACTCGGCGAATCCCAGCGGGCGAGTGACTGTTACGAACAGATCGTCGCGATCACACAGGCGCACGGTGAATCGATGTACCAGTCGTTCGCGCTCTGGGCCATGGGTGACGCGGTGTGGCGCCACGGTGATACCGATCGGGCAGTTCGGCTACTCGAACAGTCATTGCAGTTGACCAGGCGGGTGAATACCCCGCGCACCGCCATCGCGTGCCTCGAGACACTGGGCTCGATCGCCGCCGAAGCGCATGACGCGCGACGCGCGGTCATCCTGATGGCGGCCGCCGACGAACTCGGACGCACCGTGGGCAGCCCCACGGTGGGGTTCCCCCAATTACTCGTCTCCCGCGAGGAGTCCGAACAGAATGCCTATGGAGCGCTCGGCAAGAGCTCCATGGAGGCGGCGCGCCGAGAGGGTCGGCGCTTGGGCTTTGACGCCGCCATCGCCTATGCCCTCGGCGAACGGCTCCCGGACGCCACGTCGGATACCTCAGTGAAACTGACCAAACGTGAACGGCAGGTCGCCGAACTGATCGCCGCCGAAGGCCTGACCAACAGGGCGATCGCCGCCCGACTGGTGATATCGCCCCGCACTGCGCAAGGTCACGTGGAGCACCTACTCACCAAACTCGGTTTCACCTCCCGCGCGCAGATCGCAGCGTGGGTCGTCGAGCAGGACCGGCAACCATGACACACGAAATGAATGAAGACGGAGACGGGGATTTCCTCGATCCCCTGCCCCGGTAGATATTCTGCAGTTGCGGATCTATCTATCCGCGCCAAAGCGAGGAAGGGATGAGTGCTGCTGGGCGACCGGTAATCTGGTCGCCCAGCAGGCCACCGGGTGTCAGGCCGGGCGGTCGCCTCTGAGGGTGACGCGGTGCATGCGCCTGTAGTGCGGGTGATAGTCGCCGACCGCGTAGTGTTGCGTCGACCGGTTGTCCCAGATCACGAGGGAGTTCGGTTCCCAACGGAATCGGACCTGATATTCCGGGGTCTTGGCGAGGCCCGTGAGCATGTTTCGTAGCGAGTCACTCAGCTGCGGAGGAACCCCCGAGATGCGTGAGGTGAACAACTCGTTGACGTAGACAAGTCTGCGACCGGTTTCTGGATGCTTGCGCACGACGGGATGGGTCATCGGAGGATACTTTCGGCGTGTTTCCTCGTACCGTGCTTCCCCGTCATCTCCTTGGCGGACGACGCCGGTCAGTTCCTTTTCCCAATCGTGCACGGCCTCGAGCCCGTCGATGAGGTTCTTCATCGTCTCCGGTAGCGCGTCATACGCGGCAGTCATGCTCGACCACAGTGTGTCACCACCGCAGGGCGGGATGTCCTGGGCGTGGAGGCAGGTCGCGGAATTTGGAGTCGCCTGCCAGGTCAGATCGGAGTGCCAGACGTCGGTTCCGGCTGCGCGACCGCGAGATTCGAGCACCTCGATGAACGGGTTTCCCGGAAGGGAGGGAAAGAATGCACTTACTTCCTGGGGGTCTCCGAACACCTTCGCGAATCGGAGCTGATCTTCTGGCTCGAGGTGCTGATCGCGAAGAAACAGGACTTCGTGTTCCAGGAAGGCTGTGCGCAGTTCGGTCTGGCACTGCGGTGTGATCTCGTCACGAAGATCCAGGCCGTGGATGAACGCCCCGATGGTTGGTGTTGCGCGTTCCAGGGTGAATGTTTCGTATCGTGATTCATTGCTGCTCATAGGGTTTCCTTCCGTCAGCGTGTTATCTGTTACTAGATGGGGGCGAATTCTGTGCCGCGGCGGGCGGAGCCTGAACCCCTAGAGCACAGGACGGTGAGCACCCCTTCTCCGAGAGGTTGTTCTTTCAGGAGTTGTGGGACCGATCAGAGTTCGCTGTCATTGTGAGTGCTTCCGTGCCCGAGAGGCGACGTCCATGAGGGGCATCACTCCGAGTAGGTGGGAGTGCGGAGCCCGCTCACGTTATCGGTGCCGATTCCGCTGTCGGCTTGCGTATCTTTTTTCCGGTTCGTCCGTCCGAGCACCAGTACGCAGACGAACGACAGTGCTGCGGTGACGAAGACATACAGGGAAATGGAGATGGACGCATGGGTTGCGCTGAGTAGTGTTCCGGCGATGAGCGGCGCGATGGCGCTGCCCAAGAGGTTGCCGAGGGTGGTGGCCAGCGACAGCCCGCTGTAGCGGACTCGTGCGTCGAACGCCTCGGAGAAGTATGCCGGCTGCAGCGCCCACGGGATGTATACGGCGATGGTCGCGGCGACGTAGCAGACAGCGATGAAGCCGTACGAGCCCGAGTCGAGCGCCCAGTAGAGGGGGAAGGCGAGAGAACCGATGAGGGCAAGGCCGAGCAGGAAGAGCCGTTGCCGGCCGAATCTGTCGGAGAGCGCACCTGCGATCGGGGTGACCACGAATCCGACCGCGGAGGTGACGATCACCAGAATCAGCATGGAACTTTGGCTCAGGCCGCCTGCCTCTTGCGTGTAGACGAAGTTGTACACGGTCAGGAGGTAGAAGAAGATGCCCGGCGACAGGCTGGCGCCGGCGACCAGGAGCACCTGCTTCGGATGTGTGCGAAGAACTTCGATGATCGGCAGGCGCACGACGGCGTGCACATCCTTGACCCGGTCGAACTCCGGACTCTCGGCGACCTGTACCCGGATGATCAGTCCGGTGATCACCAGTACCGCACTGAGGAGGAACGGAACACGCCACCCCCAGGCCATGAAGTGATCATCGGCCATTGCATCGAGGGGTAGGTACACGGTCATCGCCAGGATCAGTCCGACCGCCACCCCCGCCTGCGGCCAGCTGCCGAAGAAACCACGTCGGCTATCGGGGGAATGCTCCGTCGCCATGAGCGCAGCGCCACCCCATTCGCCGCCGAGCGCGAAGCCTTGCGTCAGTCGCAGCAGCACCAGCAGCACCGGAGCGAAGGCGCCGATGGTGGCATATGTCGGCAACAGGCCGATCAGTACGGTGGCGACGCCCATGATCAAGATGGTGACGACCATCATCGATTTTCGGCCAACCCTGTCCCCGAAGTGACCGAAGACGATGGCTCCGATCGGACGGGCGACGAAGCCGGCGGCGAAGGTCGAGAAGGCCAGCAGGGTTCCGATGGCCGGGTCGAAGCTGGGGAAGAAGTGATGGTTGAACACGAGCACGGCTGCGGTGCTGTAGATGAAGAAGTCGTACCACTCGATGGTTGTGCCGATCAGGCTCGCCAGTGCGACCTTCTTCGGCGAGCCTGCGCCCGCTGGTCGTGCGATTGCACCACCCATATTGTGCCTCCCGGCTATTTGACGAACATGGGTCACGCGGCGCGTGAACCCGTGGCGAATCAGAGCGTTTTAGGGCGCCTCTGTTTCTGAATAACGTGCACAGATCGAAACCACCAAATTACTTAAGTGGTCAATATCTTAATGCTGAGGCTAGTTGTGCGCAAGCTCTCATTTCTTAAAGTTTGAGCCCTCAACCTGCTGTTATGCCGAACCGCGAGACCGCAAGATTCAGACACTGAGTGACGAATGAAATAGAGCGGAAAATGGATTCCCCGGCCCGAAACGCCGCTACGCACCTCGGTGGAATCAGCCACGCATGGCCGGCACGAAGAAATAGACCGTGTGCACAGTTAACGATTTCCACTCGTGGGCGGAAAGCAAGAGAAATCCACGTCGGATTAATGTGCGAAACATGGTCAGCGGCAAGCTGGCACACCACGAACAGAAATGTCCGCAGAGATGCGGATCCTGGCGGGGTTGCCGGCACTCACCCGAGCCGCGCGGGGTGCGATCGTGTGGGACGTCAGCGTGGATTCGACCATCGCGCAGGCTCACCAGCATGCGGCGGGCGTGCGCTGGGCTCCCGAGGCGCAGTCCGTGCCGCCCGGCGAGGTCGAGATCGAGCCCGCCGACCACGCGTTGCGGCGCTCCCGAGATGGGTGGACCACCAGGACGCATCTGGCCTACCTGGCCTACCTGGCCGCAGCGGTCCCTGATCACCTCGGCCGCGGCGTCAGCGTAGTCGTCCAGGTCGAACCGACGTCCGGGATCCCCGCTGCGCCCGGATCCCGGGGCGTCCCACGCGAGCAGCCTCAGGGAACTGTTGAGCTCACCGAATTGTGGTGCGAAACTGTCGGCGCTACCACCGATTCCGCGCAGCAGGAGCACGGGACCGGTGCCAGCCCCGACTACGTGCGCCACGACGCCCGCCCGCTGTCTACCCGCCCGTTGGACGGCACCTTCCTCACCCCTGACTGATTGTGTCCACATGCATCGACCTCGACTTCGTGGGCCGGGAGTCCCGGTTGCGCAACTCGCGCTCAACCACTCTGAGTGGCGCACCTCACGAGAACTGGGTTTTGGCCGATTTCCATAATTTTTACGGCCATAATGTCCAATATGACCTCTCAGGCTGCAGCAGAACTGGACCTTGCAATTATCGGCGCGCTGCAGCTCAACCCCCGCGCTGACTGGGCGGACTTGGCGGAGGCACTTCAGTACTCGCCGAAGACACTCGCCCGAAGATGGAAGCTGTTGTCCGAGAGCGGCTCGGCATGGATCGCGGTGGCTCCGGGCCCGACCTTCCTGCAATTCGGATGTGCCGCATGGCTTGCGATCACCTGCAGACCCCAGAGCAAGCATGACGTTGCAGAAGCCCTGATTGCCGAACCAGCAGTCGACACGGTATCGAGCACATCCGGGACGTCGGACTTCCATGTGATCGTGTTCGTCTCCAGCATTGCCGACCTCACCCGTCTGCTCACCGACCGCATCGAGGTGATCGAAGGAATCAGGTCGGTGGCAACGACGGTCGTGCTTACCAACTACACAGAAGGCGCGCGGTGGCGCGTCCAGGCGTTAGACCTGGAACAGGCCAATCTTCTCCAATTGCCCCAGGCAGCGCCCACACGCAGGAAAACGATTCCATTCCTGGACGATCTCGATCGTTCTCTGCTCGGAGCTCTGGCGAAAGATGGGCGTCAAGCATGGACCACACTCGGCGAGCAATGCGATGTGACCGGACCGACCGCGCGGCGCCGCGTCGAAAGGCTGATCGACGGGGGCCACGTGGCCCTGCGCTGCGAGGGAGCGAACACACTTGTCGGACCAGTCGTTGAGACGACTTTCATGATCACGACCGCACCGAGCGAGTTGAACACGGTCGGCAACCTATTGAGCCGGATTCCAAAATGCCGAATTGCAAACGCCACTACCGGAACCTCGACAATCGTCGCCACGATGTGGTTTCAGACGATCAGCGAGATCGCGCCATTCGCGGCTGCACTCACGCGAGAACTTCCGTCCATCACCATTTCGGACCGGTTCATCAGCCTCCACACATTCAAGAGGGCAGGACACGTCCTTGATCAGGATGGACGAACCACCGGATTGATCCCACGGGCCATCTTCTAGCGGGAACCGAACAACCCGTAACCAGCCGACACCCGGAGCTCTTGGGGGTGACCGGTCATCGATCCGCTTCCGGAAGTTGAGTTGGGCGGCGCCGGCGGTGTTGGTTGTGGTGTTCGGGTTGGTGACGGTTCCGTGGCGTGCTGCCCGTCAATTCGCCGTTCCGTTTGTGCTGGCGTTGCGCCGATCGCCGCGCCGGCGGCGTGGTTCGTCATCGGGGTGGACCTGTTTTTCACCCCGGATTGAGCTCGCCGGTGCCACTCGGGCGGCGCGTGAGTTGCTGCTGGGGCTGTTCGACGGTCCGCCCGTCGGGACCTATGTCGAGGGCCGCGACGATCGGCCTTGGCTGTACCCCGAGGTTTAGGTCGTGTTTCAAAGGTGGTTCGGCTGTGAGTTTTCGATCAAGTGGGTGTGTCGGTGCCGCCCAGCGTCGCGGTGCCGGGGCGGGCGGACGTTACCGACGTGCAATGGGCGCGGTTGGTGCCGCTGCTGCCTCTGGGTAGGAAGGCGGGCCGTTCGCCGAAGTGGACGAAACGGCAGCTCATCGACGGGATCCGGTGGCGGATTCGGGCGGGTACGACGTGGCGGGATGTGCCGGCCCGGTACGAGCCGTGGCACGGTGTACTTGTTCCGGTGTTGGCGGCGGGCGGGGGTGTGGGTGCGGCGCCGAAGTGTCGCTGCGACGCAGGAACAGCGACGTTGCGCGTGAGGATGCCGCCGTCGGGTCCTGCTCCTGTCGACGTTCCGGTCGTCGGCGTGTGTGCCGACGACCGGTGGTCTGAGGTCCGGTTGAATTCAGGCGTGCGACAACGGCGGGAGACCGGGTACGCCGCCGGTTGAGAGTGCACGAAAGACGCGTTCTGGTGTCATCGGCAACTCGGTAAGCTGGGCACCGACCGCGTCGGCGATGGCCTGGGCAATTGCCGGGGCGATGGGGAGCATGCCGCCCTCCCCCATGCCTTTGGCGCCGAAGGGGCCGGCGCCGTGTCCCTGCTCCTGGGTGATCGAGACGAACCGCTCGGGGAGGTCCTCCGCGAGTGGGACGCGGTACAGCAGGGCCTCGGCGTTGAGAAGTTCACCGTTCTCGTAGCGCATTTCCTCGAACAGGGCCTGCGCGAGTCCAAGTATGGCGGCGCCTTCATCCTGACCGCGGCAGCCGATCTTGTTGATCACCTTGCCCGCGTCTCCACTGACCGCGAGCTGAAGGACCGTAACCCTACCGGTCTCCGGGTCGACTTCGACCTCGGCTGCCGCCCACCCGATCTCGTAGAAGACACACCGGGCGGCCAATGGCGCATCGGCATCATTGCGCACCTTGTAATAGCCGTCGGCCGAGAACTCGAACCCGGTGTGGCCGAAGAACTCCATGATCCGCTCGAAAAGCGGATATACCTCGCCTGTGGGGGTGCGCACCGTCCAGTCGTCGAGCACTGAGGTGGCCGGGTCGATGGCGAACTGTTCACCGGCCCACTCGAGCACTTGTCTACGCAGGTTCTCCGCCGCGTTCCGGACGGCCTGTCCCATCACCACCACGCCGGACGAGGCGTTGGTGCCCTGATCGAAGGGGGTGTGGTCGGTGTCGATGCGCGTGTACACGACGCGGTCGCGGCTGGTGCGCAGGACGTCGGCGACGATCTGGGACATCGCGGAGTGCCCGCCCTGGCCCATTTCGGTGAGCGCGCAATTGAGGAAGACGTCGCCGTTGGCGGTCACCTTGACCCGCGCCATCGCGGGCTTGTTGCCGCCGCCACTGTCCTTGAGCCCGACGCATACCCCCATGCCGCGGTTTCCGCTGCGATCCCTGGAGTGGTAGCCGATAGCGTCCGCGACCAGACGCATTCCTTCGGCGAGGTCGGAGTCGATCCCCGCATCCCCGGGGACGAATTCTTCGCCGAGCTTTTTGAGGTTTTTCAGCCGCAGTGCGTAGGGATCGATGCCGAGTCGCTGCGCGATGAGGTCGATCTGACGTTCGCCGGCCCACGTGGTCTGGGTGGCCCCGAATCCGCGCATGGCGCCGGCGGGCACAGTGTTCGTGGTAACCGCCTTGCAGACGGTGTCGATGTGCTGCCAGCGGTACGCGCCCGGCATCCGGTAGCCGGCCTTCTCCGCCACCGCCGGACTGTGTTCGGCGTAGGCCCCGCTGTCGAGGAGCACCGTCGATTTGCGGGCGACAAAGGTGCCGTCCGCCTTGACGCCGGCCTTGACGATCAGCTTCGCCGCGTGCTGCGACACGGTGAGGAAGCCCTCTTCCGTGCTCATGCAGAACCGCACCGGCCGGCCGCCGCTGAGCTGGGACAGGCGGATGGCGACCGGGTCGGCCTTCGGGCCGTTCTTCGCGCCGAACGCGCCGCCGAGCAGGGCGACGTGCACCCGGATCCGGTTTTCGGGGAGGTTGAATACGTGCCCGAGTTCCTGGCGGAGGTTGAACGGGCTCTGTGTCGCCGTCCAGACCTCGATCTGTTCGTCGGTTGCCTCCGCGACCGTGACGAACGGTTCGAGATGCATGTGGTTCATCCGGGAGAAAAGGAAGGTGTCCTCGAAGATGTGGTCGCACTCCTCCCACACGTCCGGTGATCCAGTGCTGTAACGGAATTCGTAGCTGACATTGTGGTCGCTGCGCAGCGACGCCGACGCGCCGTTCCGGTACGGGGGCAACCCGCCGCGCGGCTCGAGCGGATGGATTGTCGGCGACGACGGATCGAGGGCCTCGTCGACGTCGAATACCGCCGGCAGGATCTCGTATTCGACCTGAATGAGGTCCAGTGCAGCCAGGGCCGTGCGCTCATCTACCGCAGCGACGGCGGCGACGATGTCGCCGACATAGCGGACGGTGTCGGTCGCGACGACCGGCTGGTCCTTGACCATGGTGCCGTAACACGCCAGGCCGTCGGTTTCGTTGCGCGTCAGTACCGCGGTGACGCCGTTCAGTGCCTCGGCGGCGCTCGCGTCGATGGACACGATACGAGCGTGCGCGTGCGGACTACGCAGCACCTTCGCGTGCAACATGCCCGGTCGCACGATGTCGGTGTTGTAGACCGCTTTGCCGGTCACCTTGACCGCGGCGTCCGCGCGCGGCAGATCGCGCCCGGTGACCCGCTTGTCCGGAGAGGCGGTCGGCAGCGAATACACGGTGTATCCGGTGCTCGCGGCGTCGGGGTGGACGTCGTGAGTGAAGGACTCGGCTGTCGTCGTCACGCGGATTCCCCGTTCGTCTCACCGGTCAGTTCGGCAGCGCGCTCGACCGATTCGAGGATCATCTCGTATCCGGTACAGCGACAGGTGTTGGAACTGATCCATTCGCGGATGGTGCCGCGATCGGGTTGTGGGTCCTGACGCAGCAGCCCGGTGGTGAGCATCAACATCCCGGACGTGCAGAAGCCGCACTGGAAACCCCCGCACTCGGAGAATGCACGTTGCTGCGGGGACAGCGCGCCGTCGGGCGCGGCCAACCCTTCCACTGTCTCGACCGAGGCGCCGTCGATGCTGAACGCGAAGGTCGAACAGGAGGCGACGGGCAGATCGTCCACGAGCACGGTGCACGCTCCACAGACCCCGCGCTCGCAGGAACCGCGAACGCCGTTGCAGCCGTGGTTGTTGCGCAGGACGTCGAGCAGGATGGCGTTGGCGGCGACGCGCACGGTCTGCTTGACGCCGTTCAGAGCGAACTCGATGCAGGTGTCGAGTTCACCGTCGGGGGCAGCGGATCGGTCGGTCTCGCGATCGGGGTACTCGGTCATCTCGTTGTCGTTCCCTTCAGCTGCGCACACGCCGCGGTGAGCAGGCGGCGCGTCAACACACGCACCAGGTGCCGGCGGTACTCCGCCGAGCCGGTGTAATCGGCACAATCGTCCGGTAGCTGCTGGGCAAGCTGCGCGCTCACCTCGAGCGGATCGAGTTCGCGGGCGCCGGTGTCGGCCGTCAGAGCGAATCCGTGGCGGTACTCGGAGCCCGATTGCGCGCGCACCTGCAGGGTGCCGTCGGGGTTGCGGCGCACCGCGAGGGCTACTGTCGCCGTCGGACGCATCGAACGCTCATATCCGAACCAGACGAGGTCGTCCGTTCGTACGGTGATGTCGGTCAACAGACCTCGCTGATCGGTTCCGCTGTCCGCCCACAACGACGCGACCGGGCGGGAGAGCGCGCCGGCGTCGAAGACCAGGTCCGCGCCGAGCGCCCCGAGAAGCAGCGGCATCTCGTAGCGGTACCGCCGCGCCATCAGGTTTCCGCCGACGGTCGCGGTGTAGCGGATCCGAACCGTGGCGATCGACGCCCATGCCGCCGCGAGGTCCGGGATCGCGGTGCCGACGATCTCGTCCGTCGCGCCCATGTGGTGGGTCACCATCGGGCCGATATGAAGTACGCCGGCCTCGTGTCTGATGGCGCGGAGCGCATCGACCTTCTGCAGCGACACCAACGTGTTTGGGGCGCACCCCTCACGGATCTGGGCGACCAGATCCGAGCAGCCCGCGGCGATGACGGCATCCGGATGTTCGGACACGATCGCGAGGGCGTCTTCGATGGTGGTGGGGCGATGGAGCCGGAAAGGGGCCATCGCGAGTTGGGTCTGCGCCACCAACCCGGCCCCCAGGGCCTGGGGGCGCATCAGCGGGCTCCCCGCACGAGTGTGCGGCGCGGTCTGCCATAGCCGGTATGCATGTGGTGATTCACCCCTTGTAGGGCGCGCCGTTCCACGGCCGCGGAGACGACGTCGAGTGCGGCGCGGACGGCTACCGAACAGAATCCGGTGTAGACGAACTTACGCCGATTCCGGCCCTGAAGATGCTCGCGAACGACGATCGGATCTTCGTCACCAACACTGTCGCAGGAGTCGGCCGGGTCGGTGTGGCGCAGCACGGTGGCCAAGGTGCCGCGCGAGGCGTTCCTGCCGTCAGCTGGATTCTGCTCGGGGGTCGCATCGCCGCGCAAGGGTAGGGCAGTCACTGTGCCGCCGCCCTCCGCAGCCACCGTGGCAAGGCCGCTCTTGTTCATGTGCCTCGTTCCATTCGAAAGGACAACGGATGACGGTCCAAGAAGACTCAGCGCAAAGTATCTTTGCTATAAGATAGTTCTACGTTCCTGGCTCCCCGAGGTCAATAGCGCGGCCAAAGTTGTCCGGCCCGGTCATTTCGAGGATTGCGGCACCTGGAGCACACCCCTCCCCGAAGAGTTGCAGGTCACAGTCCTGGTTGGGAGGATCACGGCAGGTCTTCCGGCGAGCACACCCCGGAGCGCTCATGTGGTTTCGACCCCCTACGCAGGCGCTGCACCGACCGACTTTGCGGTGTTCTCGGATGCAGCAGCCTGTAAAGACCCCTCCAGAACGGACAGAAGATCGGCGAGCTGCTCGCGCTGACCACCCCCGAGTCCCCCCTGCATCCGGGCCAGTTCCGCGAAGTGTGCATCCGAAACAGCGTCGACAAGTTTGCGGCCCGCCCCGGTGAGCGTCACATACACCACGCGGGAGTCGATGTCATCGCGCTCACGTAGCACCAGGCCGGCCTCCTCGAGCCGGTTCACCCGCATTGTCAGGCCACCCGTTGTCACCAAGGTCTGTTTCGCCAGCTCCCCGGCAGTGCGCCGGAACGTTGGTTCCGCACGCCGAAGGCAGGCGAGAACGTCGAACCCCGCCTCGTTCGTCCCGAACCGTTCGAACAGCTCATTGATCTGAGCCCGGTACAGCAGAAAACTCCGATGCAGCCGTCCGAAAATCTCCAAAGCCGACACGTCCAGCTCGGGACGCGTCCGAGCCCACTGCCGGATGATCTCACCGACCCCATCCGCCCGATCCGATTCGGCCACTTCACACTCCAGATTCGATACGGGCACGGTGCCGCGAATCAGTCTCGCCTACCGGCGACCGACTCACCGACAATTTCAGGACTTATCTTTGCGCAAAACTATTGTACGATCCTCGCCACCACCGCGACGGCTCCCCAGCCCCGGTCGCCGGAACCGTGACGCGAACAGAATTGCGAGGCACTCGTGAACACCGTCCTTCGCGACATCCACACTGAATGGGAAGCACACCGCGCTATCGCGGTCGCCACCGTCATAGCCACCCACGGGTCATCCCCACGAGACCCCGGCGCGATGCTCGCAGTCCACCAGGACGGAACCGTGGTCGGCAGCATCTCGGGCGGCTGCGTCGAAGGCGCCCTCTACGAAACCGCCCTCGACGTCCTCGCCACCGGGCACCCCCGAATCGAGCACTACGGCCCCACCGGCGACATCCTCGAACCCGGACTGACCTGCGGCGGATCACTGATCGTGCTCGTGGAACGAGTAGACCGCGAGACCATGCCGCAACTCGCCGACCTCATGGAACGGACGCTGCGCGACGAAACCGTCATCCTCGAGACGATCCTCACCGGACCGGAAGCAGGTACCCACCGCATCGCAAACGAACTCGACGCCCCCACCGGCCTGACCTCCTCCGGAACGCTGATTCGTCGCTTCCCGTCCCGGCCCCGGATGGTGATCGTGGGTTCGACCGACTTCGCAATGGAGACCGGGCTAGTCGGTACCCGAATGGGCTACCGGGTCACCATCTGCGATGCCCGCCCCGTGTTCACGACACCGCAGCGATTTCCCGATGTCGAAGAGGTCGTGTGCGAGTGGCCGTCGGACTGGATCACAAGTGAGCGCAACAAAGGCCGATTCGATTCCCGCACAGTCATTGTCGTTCTCACCCACGACCCCAAGATCGACATTCCCGTCCTCCTCGAATGCCTCGACGAGGCCAAATGGACACAGCCCCTCGCCTACGTCGGGGCCATGGGGTCACTCACCGCCGACACCAACCGACGGCGGGACCTGGCCGCAGCCGGCCTCCGCCCAGAAAGTCTTGCCACGCTATCCAGCCCGATCGGCCTCGACATCGGCAACCGGGGGCCAGCCGAGACCGCCATCTCCATCGCCGCCGAAATCATCGCCAGCCGGTCCGCGCCAGTGTGCTCATAGAAAGATGACCCCCATCCCGGTAACCCGCGAATCTCCAGCGCCGACCAGGACCAAAACCACCAGATCGATGCGCTGCGCCGCGCCGAGGCGATCGCCAGCCTCCACTCCTACGCGCGCGCGGCCACCGGCCACGATCTGAACGGCTAGGCCGAGTATGGGGAACTGTGAGTAACAGATAGGTTGGGTGCGCGTCGCCAGGCCCGGCCGCCGAGCACCGACAAGGAGCCTCCCATCAACATCCTGCAGAACGTCTCGAGCGAGATCCGCGAGTGGGAACGCGCCGTCACGACGGTGATGCTCCGCATACGCCAGATCGGGGTGCTGATCGACCGTCTGGGGCCCGCACTCGACGACCTGTCCGAACTGCTGGACGCCGCCAAGCAGATCGCGGAGACCGCGGAGGGGCTCGCCGTGAGCGCGAAGGGCATCGACCAGAGCGCCGAGATCATTGCCCGCGACGCGGAGAAGATCGCGCAGGCGCTGCCCGCGGTCGAGCGGCTGGGAAGACTCGCAGACCGCCTACCCGGTGGGGGTAGACGGTCTGCTGCCGGGCGGTGACGGGCGGATGGAGCCCCGTCACACGGTGTCAGTGAGCGAGGTCGTGGACCTCCGTGCCGGCGAGGCGCAGCTCGGCGGGTTGTGCGTCCGGGTCGTCGGCGATCCCCGAAATCGGCATCATGGCGAGGGCCTGGTCGAACGCGTCGACGAGCCATTCCCCGGTCACCGTCACGAGCCGGGTGTCCTCGGCGGCCGGCTGCTTCTGAAAGAAAGTCACCACCCACGGGTTCTGCGCGTCCGGATCGGAACTGAGATCCCCCGGTGCGTTGGTGGCGAGCAGGTAAATGCCGCGCTCGAAATCGACCCGGACGGCGTATCCGCTGCCGGTGTTGACGACGGTGGCCGGGCGGTGGGCGGCCAGGGCCAGCGTCATGAGGGCATCGGCGTAACGAGTGGTGTGCTCCACGGTGAGTGGCATGAACGATCACCTTTCAACTTCTGTGAGCGTCGCCGCGGCAGAGCAGGCCCGGAGTTCAGTGGTCCGAAAATGCAGTTCCTCCGACAGGTCACGAGAAGATAGAAGTCAAGCTGTTCGTCGGGAGCTTCGGCTGCGAGAGCGTCGTGCGGAATGGTGCTCTCACTGTCGGCCACCTTCGAGGTGGGCGTCCTGGCACAGCGTGCACAGTTGGTACGCCCGATTGGAGCACGGACGCGCCGGGCGGTCCGTGAACTCGGTAGCTGTGTACTCAACTACGACTAACCGTACGGTGCCGGGCCCGGATACGCGACACGGGGGCGTCCGTCGGATAGCGCTGTGGCCCATGACCTGGCGTCATGGGCCACAACGTGTCGGCATGCGGGTGGGCTCAGTGCTGCAACACCGGGTAGTCGGTGTAGCCCTTCGCGCCCTCCGAGTAGAAGGTCTCGGGGTCCGGCGTGTTGAGCGGCAGGTCTTCCTGCCAGCGCCGCACGAGATCCGGGTTGGCGATCGCGGGACGCCCGACGACGACGGCATCGGCGTGGCCGTCGTCGAGGATGGCCAGCGCTTCGTCGCGGGTGGTGACCGCCCCGAAACCACTGTTGATCAGCACCGGGCCGCCGAAGCGCGTCCGCAGGTCCTGGGCAAGGGGCCCGGACGGGTCCTTGTGCAGAATGCTCAGGTAGGCGGGCTTCAACGGAGCAATGGCGTCGACCAGCGCGCCGTAGGTGGCCCGAACGTCGTCGGCGTCCAGTTCCAGGGCGTCCTGGATGTTGTGTTCGGGTGAGATGCGGATACCCACCCGCCCGGCGCCGATGGCGTCTGCGACGGCCTCGACCACCTCGACGACGAAGCGTGCCCGGTTCGCGGGGGAGCCGCCGTACGCGTCCTCACGCAGGTTGGATGCCGGGGAGAGGAATTCGTGCAGCAGGTAGCCGTTGGCGGCGTGGATTTCGACGCCGTCCATCCCGGCTGCCACCGCGTTCCGCGACGCCTGGACGAAATCCTCGATGACGGCGGGGAGTTCCTCGGTACGCAGCGCGCGGGGCACCGGGTACGGAGCCTTCCCCTCATAGGTGCGGGTCTCACCGTCGATGGCGACGGCGCTCGGGCCCACCACCTCGTGACCGCCGGTGGTTCCCTCGTGCGTGACGCGGCCGGCGTGCATGACCTGGGCGACGATCCGTCCACCCGCCTCATGCACGGCGTCGGCGACGTTCTTCCAGCCCGCAACCTGCTCGGGTGTCACCAGCCCGGGCTGGCCGGGGAAGCCCTGGCCGGCGTGGCTGGGGTACGTGCCTTCGCCGACGATCAGACCGAGAGAGGCCCGCTGACGGTAGTGCTCGACCACCAGCGGTCCGGGCACACCGTCACGCCCGGAGCGGACGCGGGTCAGGGGTGCCATCACGACCCGATTGGGCAGTTCCAGTTCGCCGAGTGTCAAGGGGGAGAAGAGATTCACAGATATCGGTCTTTCCGTAGGCGTGTTCGGCAGCGCCGTTCTCGGTGCCGCCGCGCAGGATCGGGATCCACTGGGGGAACGGGCCTACGGGCCGGGCTATTCCGACTAGAGACGGCCGTCACTGTGAGGGCACCGTCCCCGAGTCAGGGAATTGTGCTCGCCTACAGGCTGTGGTCGCATTCGAGCAGGGCGTCGAGCCACAGCAAGGCTTCGACGAGGGCCTGCATGCGAATGAGTGCGGTGTCGGCAGGCACGGGCGGCGGGGGATCGGATCCCTCCCGATGCCCGCTCTGCAGGTGTCTCACGACGGCGGTGAACAGCCACTCGGCGGGCGCGGGCAATTCCTCGTTCAGCTCGGCGGTGTCGTGCACGACGGGTACGACGCTGATGAAGCTGTCGACGGCGTCGGTGACGCTCGAGGCCGGATCCGCGATGAGGTCGGCGATGGTCGTGACGATCCACGCCACGACCGCCGTGAACGCCGACCGGTCGCTGCCGTGGTCGCACGCGATCTGGGAGATCTCGGGTGCGAGCGCCTGGAAGTCGCGGTCGCCGACCAAGGTCAGGAGGCGACCGCCCAGTTCCGCGCCGTCAGCGCGCTGAGGCCCATCGATCATGGCTGTCCCACGGCTGGTATTCGGCGCCGTGAGCGTTATGGATGGGCCGGGGAATCAACCTCGTCCGTGCCGCTCAGACCTCTGCTGCGACGGGCGGCTTGACTCCGACGACGGGGCACTGCGCTTCGAGGAGCACACGCTGGGCAACGCTGCCCATGAGGAGTTTGCCGACGGGGGAGCGTCGCCGCATGCCGAGGACGAGGAGTTCGGCGGCGGAGTCGTAGGACGCGTCGATGAGGTTGTCGGCGTGGGAGCGGTCGGGTTCGTTCCGCGCGATGCGGTAGTCGACGCCGGCTGCGTCCGCTTCCTCCCTCGCGGAGTGCAGTTCGGCCCCGAAGCCGGGATTCGAGGCGCTGTCGCCGTCCGCGATCACCACGAGATCGGTTGCGCGCATGCGGGCTTCGGCGAATCCGAAGGCCAGGGCGCCACGACCTTCGACTGTCGGGACGTAGCTGAGAATAACGCTCATCGTGACCTCGGCTCGAGTACGGGGGTGGTCAGGGTGCCCTGGGCGAGGTATTCGTCGAGGTTCTGCAGGGTGAGAGCCTCCATCGCGGCCCGGGTCTCGGTCGTGCCGCTCGCGACGTGGGGGAGGAGAACGACGGTGTCGAGCGCGAGGAGCGCTTCGGGAACGTGCGGTTCCCTGGCGAACACGTCCAGTCCGGCACCGGCGAGTTTGCGTTCGGTGAGCAGTTCGACGAGCGCGTCTTCGTCGACGACGCTTCCGCGTGCCACGTTGATCAGGTAGCCGTCGGGTCCGAGGGCTTCGAGAACCTGTCGGTCCACGAGCTTTTCGGTACCCTTTCCGCCCGCTGCGGCGACGATCAGCACATCCACCCCGGCGGCGAGTGCGGCGGCCGAGCCGACGTACGAGAACGGGGAGCCGGGAACCTCGCGCCGATTGTGGTAGGAGATCGTGCAACCGAAGCCGGTGAGGCGGGTGGCGATGGCGGAGCCGATACGTCCCAGCCCGACGATGCCGACCCGCGTGCCGCTCACCTTCCGGGTGAGGGGGAAGTTGCCCTCGGCGGGCCAGCGGCCGTCGCGCACGAAGCGGTCGGCGGCGGAGAAGCCGCGGAGCGTGTCGATCAGCAATCCGACGGCGGTGTCGGCGACGCAGTCGGTGAGGACGTCGGGGGTGTTGCTCACGCCGATTCCGAGCTCCTCGGCGAGCACGACATCGGTTGTGTCGTAACCGACTCCGAAGTGCACGATGGCGCCGAGGTTCGGCAGGTCCGTCATCAGCGCGGCGTCGACTCCGGTGCGGCCGGACGTCACGACCGCGGTGACGGACTCGCCGTGTTCGGCGAGGAAGCTGGTGCGGTCGTCGTCCAGCGGGAGGTCGAGTGCGTCGTACTTCTCGGCGAGCGTCGCGGTGAGGGACGGCTTCAGCGGCCCGACCTTCAGGACGCGTCCTCCCGAAACAGTCTGTACAGCAGCTTCTTTCACGGACGACTCAGCGGTCACCATCGTGCCTCCTGACGAGTGGTGACGCGACTCTCCGCGTCACCGGTTACCCGTACGTTAAGCGGCGCCCGGAATACCTGTCCAACACGTAAATAACATGGATCGATACTCAAACGGCATTGGTTGGCGGCGCGTTGACGTGCGCAGATGCCGAAACCCCCTGTATGTGCCGGTCAGGGGCCTGCCGGCGTGATCGCAGTCTCCATCAATTGTGCGTGTGACGACCCTCACGAGCTGTTTCGGGCCGTTTCCCCCTGTTGACGCTCCTCCGGGCCGCTCATAGCGTGTGTCTACCG
This sequence comes from Rhodococcus mengyinensis, assembly GCF_048381435.1. NCBI lineage: Bacteria > Bacillati > Actinomycetota > Actinomycetes > Mycobacteriales > Nocardiaceae > Rhodococcus > Rhodococcus mengyinensis. The sequence goes on from NZ_JBLWIT010000090.1 coordinate 40,197, forward strand.
TCACAGGCGGGCCTCTTCACTCGCGTCGAGTACGCGACACATCCCTACGGAGGACACCATGAGCCCTGCACGTTCGCTGCAGCAGGGAACCCGTTACCGCGCCGTCGTCGTGGCCACCGCCGCACTGACGGTGCCGGCTCTGGTCACAGGTTGCTCGGTGGCCAATTCGAGCCACAGCGACGCCGCCAGCCCCGACACGTTGCGGATCGTGCTCCCCCAGGAGCCGCCCACGCTCGAACCCTGCGACGCGTCACTCACCTCTACCGGAGTCGTCGTCCGCTCCAACATCACCGAGCCGCTGGTGGAACGCAACGCCGATACCGGCGATCTCGAACCGAAGCTCGCCGACTCGTGGGAGCAGACGTCGGACACGGTCTGGACGTTCCGGATCCGTCCGGGCGTCACGTTCAGCGACGGCAGCGTCTTCGATGCCGAGGACGCGGCCTTCTCGATCGATCGCACCGTCAACTCCACCATCGGCTGCGACGTCGACGGGTACGTCTTCGGCGACGACGAACTCGAGGTGAACGCGATCGACCCGTCGACCGTGACGGTGCAGACTCCCGTCGCCGACCCGATCCTTCCGCTGCGGATCTCGTTCGTGGAGATGGTGCCCTCCACCACCGACGCCCAGGACAAGGTGCGCGATCCGATCGGCACCGGCCCCTACAAGATCGACTACTGGGATCACGGCCAGCGGCTCGCGCTGGTCCGCAACGACACGTACTGGGGCCCGGCGCCCGAGTACACGCGGGCGATCTACCAGTGGCGGACCGAGGGCAGCGTCCGGGCCGCGATGGTCACCAACGACGAGGCCGAACTCGCCACGTACCTCGGTCCGGAGGACGGCGCGGGCGACCTCGGTGTCGCCTACCCCAACAACGAGACGACGGCGCTGCGCATGATGGCCACCGAACCGCCGCTCGACGATTACCGCGTCCGCGAGGCCATCGACCTCTCCGTCAACCGGGCGGGGATCGTCAAGGCACTGTTCCAGGGTCTCGGCGAGCCGGCCGGGCAACTCGTCGGCAGCAGCATCGTCGGGTTCGACCCCGACCTGCAGCCGACCCCGTACGACTCCGATCGCGCCGCGCAACTGGTGGCGGAGGCGAAGGCCGACGGCGTTCCCGTCGACAACCAGATCCGCCTGATCGGGCGCACGGGCCAGTTCCCGAAGATCAACGAGACCATCGAGGTCATCCAGAACTCGCTGAGCAAGGCCGGCCTGAACGTGAAGATCGAGATGATGGACACGGCCGGGCAGATGCAGTACCAGATCCGGCCGTTCCCGCAGGGCACCGGACCGATTCTGCTGATGATCCAGCACGGCAACCAGGCGGGTGACGCGCAGTTCACCGTCGACCAGTACATGCGCAGCGACGGATACCAGAGCTACTTCGGCTCGCCCGGATACGACGCGCAGATCGACGCCGCCGAGCAACTCGTCGGCGACGCCCGGCAGGACGCGTTCGCCTCGGTACTGGCCAACGAGCCGAAGGAGATCCGGCAGTTCGCGTACATCGCCCACATGAACGCGGTGCTCGCCAAGTCCCCGACGGTGCAGTACGCGCCCAACTCCGCGACCGGCGACGAGATGCGCCTGAGCGAGATGACCCACGCGGACACATCCGCGAACGGCTAACCCCTCTTCCCAGCCCCCCGGAGGAACTGAGATGTCCCAACCGAACCCGATCCGAAGGCGGTGAGTCATGTTCGCCTTCCTGCGCCGACGCGTCTACACCAGCCTCGTACCCCTCCTCGTCGTCCTCTTCGGTGTGTTCCTGCTCGCCCGCCTCACCGGCGACCCGACCAACCTGTACCTCCCGGTCTCCGCGACACCGGATCAGCGCGCCGAGTTCGCGGCCGAGAACGGCCTCGACAAGCCGGTCCTGAGCCAGATGGTCGACTACCTGTCCGGGGTTGCCCACCTCGACTTCGGCGAATCGCTGCGCACCGGTGAATCCGCCGCGACCATGGCGTTGCGGGCGTTCCCGGCCACGCTGCAGCTGGCGTTCTTCACGATGCTGCTCGCGATCATCGGCGCCATCGTGATCGGCTGCTGGGCGGCGTACCGGCCGAATTCGCTCGCCGACCGGATCTCGAGCCTGCTGTCGATGACCGCGGCCAGCATCCCCGACTTCTGGTTCGCCATCACCGGTGTGTGGATCTTCGCGGTGGTGCTGGGGGTGCTGCCCACGTCGGGTACCGGAAGCGCGCTGTCGTGGATCCTGCCGATCGCCACCCTGCTGATCCGGCCGCTCGGCGTGCTCACCCAGGTGGTCCGCGGTGCGATGGTGTCGGCGCTGTCCGCACCATACGTACGACTTGCCCGGAGCAAGGGCGCGGGCGATCTGCGCGTCGTCACCCATCACGCGCTCCGCAACGCCGCGGCTCCGGCGCTGACGGTGGCCGGCGACCTCACCGTCGGACTGGTCAACGGCGCCGTCGTCGTCGAGGCGATCTTCGGATGGCCCGGCATCGGCAAGCTGATGATCGACGCGATCCTGCAGCGCGATTTCGCAGTACTGCAGGCGGCGGTGCTGCTGACCGCGGTCAGCATCTTCGTCCTCAACATCCTGATCGACGCGGGCTACGCACTTCTCGACGCGCGTGTCCGTGAGAAGTCCAAGGTCTAGGAGGCCGCCGAGATGTCCATAGACAACGCACCCCGCCTGGACGGGGCCGGCGACCTCTACCCGGGCCCCGACGAGACGCCTGCCGTCGCTGCCCCCGTCGGAGAAACCGGTCCGGCACCGAAACCGTCCCGGAGCAAGGCGCCGTTGTGGCGACTGCTCCTGCGGGACCGGATGGCCACGGTCGCGGCGGCGATCCTGGTGTTCGTGTTCCTCGTCGCCGTGTTCGGCCCGTGGCTCGTCGGCGACGCCGCGACGGATCAGAACCTCGACCAGTCCAACCTCGCACCGTTCCACGTGGCGAACGGGTGGATGAACATCCTCGGCACCGACCCGCTCGGACGCAGCATGCTGGCCCGGCTGATCGTCGCGTGCCGCACCACCCTCCTGGTGGCGCTGCCCGCGGTCGCGCTGTCCTGCATCATCGGGTCCCTCGTCGGCATGTGGGCGGGCTACCACCGCGGCTGGCGGGAGACGACGGCGATGCGTGTCGCCGACGTCATCATGAGCTTCCCGTCGCTGCTGATGGCCGTCGTCGTCCTCTACGTGTTCTCGCCCAGCGCCGCGAACATCGTCCTGGTCCTGGCCATCACCCGCATCCCGATCTACCTCCGCACCGCCCGCGCGGAGTCGGCGGAACTGCAGAGCCGGTTGTTCGTGGACGCCGCCCGCACGTTCGGCGCCCGCAGCGGGGCCGTCATCCGCAGGCACGTGTTCCCCATCCTGCTGCCGACGCTGCTCACCGTCGCCACCCTCGACTTCTGCTACGTGATGCTGGCCGAGTCGTCGCTGAGCTTCCTGGGCATCGGCATCCAGCCGCCGGACATCAGCTGGGGCCTGATGGTGTCCCAGGGCCGGACGTACCTGCAGACGGCGTGGTGGCTGTCGTTCTTCCCCGGCCTCGCCATCGTGATCACCACCGTGTCGGCGACCGTGCTCGCGGCATGGGCGCGGATCGCCACCGACCCCGCCCAGCGCTGGCGTCTGACCGTCCCGCGGTCGCGTCGCTCCCGGCTGTTCCCCACCCGAAAGGTCGTCTCATGAGTGCACCCGCACCGGCTGTCGAATCGCCCGACGTCGCAGACACCGACCGCGTCGCCCTCGAGGTCGCGGATCTGACCGTCGACCTGCGCACCCCCTCGGGCTCGGTCCGGGCCGTCGACCACGTGTCGTTCACCGCGCGGCGCGGGGAGACCCTCGCGCTGCTCGGTGAGTCGGGGTGCGGCAAGTCGATGACCGCGCAGGCGCTCGTCGGCCTGCTCGAACCGATCGCCGACATCACCGACGGCTCGGTCCGTCTCGGCGACGTCGACCTGGTGACGGCGAAGGCCAGGACCCGCCGCACCCTCGCCGCCACCGAACTCGCCATCGTGTTCCAGGACGCGCTGACCGCGCTCAACCCGGTGTACACGGTCGGCAAGCAGTTGGCCGAACCGTTCCGCATCCATCGCGGGCTGTCCTCGAAAGAGGCGCGACGGGAAGCGGTCTCGCTGATGGAGAGGGTCGGGATTCCCGAGCCCGAATCGCGCGTCGACTCCTACCCGCACCAGTTCTCCGGCGGCATGCGGCAGCGCCTGCTGATCGCGATGGCCGTCGCACTGAGCCCGACGGTCCTGCTCGCCGACGAACCGACAACGGCGCTCGACGTCACGGTGCAGGCGCAGATCATGTCGCTGCTGCGGGACCTGCGCACCGAGCACGACATGGCTGTCATCCTCATCACCCACGACCTCGCCTTGGTCGCGGAGGAGGCCGACCGCGTCGCGATCATGTACGCGGGCAACGTCGTCGAGACCGGTCCGGTCGCCGAGGTGTTCTCGTCGCCGCAACACCCGTACACCAAGGGGCTGCTCGATTCGGTCCCCGTGCACGCGGTCCGCGGGGAGGACCTGAAATCCATCGGCGGCACCCCGCCCGACCTGCACTCCATTCCGTCCGGCTGCGTCTATCAGGCGCGCTGCCCACTGGCCCGCGACCTGTGCCGCACCACCCGCCCACCGCTCGCCGACGTCGCCACATCTGGTCGCCGCTCGGCGTGCCACTTCCCCGAGGAGATCTCTCATGTCTGAGTCGATTCTGAAGGTGCGGGGCCTCACCAAGACGTTCAAGGTGCCTGCCAACGCGGCGGGCAAGAATCAGTTGCGCGCGCTCGACGGCATCGACCTCGACCTCGCCCGCGGCGAAACGCTCGGGCTCGTCGGCGAATCGGGCTGTGGCAAGTCCACTCTCGCCCGCACGCTGATGATGCTCGAGCGCCCGGACTCCGGTTCGGTGACGTGGGACGGCGTCGACCCGTTCTCGCTGAAGGGCAAGGACCTGCTCGCGCTGCGCCGCCGCGTGCAGATGGTGTTCCAGGACCCGTACGCGTCGCTGAACTCCCGGATGTCGGCGGCCGACATCATCGCCGAGCCGTGGCGCACCCACAAGACGATGTACAAGACGAGCCGCGACCGGGCGGCGCGCGTGCGGGAACTGCTGCACCTGGTGGGCCTGCGGCCGAGCGACGAGCACCGCTACCCGCAGGAGTTCTCCGGCGGTCAGCGTCAGCGACTCGGGATCGCCCGCGCCCTGGCGTTGAACCCGAGCGTCGTCATCTGCGACGAACCCGTGTCGGCGCTCGACCTGTCGGTGCAGGCGCAGGTGCTCAACCTGCTGAACGACCTGCAGAAGCAGCTCGGCATCTCTTACGTGTTCATCTCGCACGACCTGTCGGTGGTGCGGCACGTCGCCGACCGCGTCGCCGTGATGTACCTCGGGCGGATCGTGGAGACGGGTGCGACGGACGCCGTCTTCGACCGTCCCGCCCACCCGTACACCGAGGCCCTGATGTCGGCGGCACCGAAGCTGGACGCCGAATCCCGGGGCAAGCGGATCATCCTCGACGGTGAAGTGCCGTCGCCGCTGAACCCGCCGTCGGGCTGCCGGTTCCGCACCCGCTGCGCCCACGCGACCGACATCTGCGCGAGCACAGTGCCGCCCGCCGCGGTCGACGAGCGGGAGAGCGGCCACGTCGCCGAATGCCACCATCCCCGGCGTCCGATCGAACTCGGCGTCCCCGTCGCGGTCGGGTGAGCGGGGCAGAGTTCGCGATCATCGCGTTCGCCGTCTTTCTCGCCTCGTGCATGCAGGCGTCGATCGGATTCGGGATGGGCATGCTCGCGGCACCCGTCGTCGCGCTCGTCGATCCGGGCCTGCTGCCCGGGACGCTGATCATGACGGCGACGGTCGTCACGGTGATGGTGGTGTGGCGGGAACGCGACGCCCTCGATCTGTCGGGCACCGGGTGGGCGCTGGCCGGCCGGGTGCCGGGCACGATCGCGGGCGCGTTGCTGCTGGTGGTGCTCCCGGAACGGGGGCTGTCGCTGCTGCTCGCGGCCGTGGTGCTGGCCGGGGTCGTCTTCGCGACGCTGGGCTGGGCACCGCCGCCGCGACGCCGGAACCTCGCCGTCGCAGGCGCCGCGTCGGGTCTGCTCGGCACGGCCACGTCGATCGGCGGACCGCCGATGGCACTGGTGATGCAGGGGTCGAAGGGGGCGCAGCTGCGTGGCAACATGAGCGCGTTCTTCCTGGTGGGCTCCACACTGTCGGTGGCCGTTCTCGCCGCGACGGGGTCGGTGCACCGCGAGTCGGCGGTGATGTTCCTGCTGCTGATCCCGGCGACGGTGCTCGGCTACGTGGCCTCGCGGTTCGTGAATCGCCACCTGGACGCGGCGCGCCTGCGCCGGGCGTCGATCACGGTGTCCTGTGTGGGTGCGTTGATGCTGATCGGACAACAACTTCTCTGATGCAGTGTCTGCATCGTTCGATGCTCAACAAGTCTTGGACATGTATCGATCGGGCCACTTAGAGTTTTGGTTGTGAGGCGCCTCACGGGCGGCGCTGCGCTGTGAAGGAAGGTTTTCGGAGATGAGTACAACGAGCACCACCCCGGTTGTCACCGACATGCGAGTGGTCCCGATCGCGGGACACGACAGCATGCTCCTGAACCTGTCCGGCGCGCATGCCCCGTACTTCACCCGGAACCTGGTGATCCTCACCGATTCCGACGGCAACACCGGTGTCGGCGAGGTGCCCGGCGGTGAACCGATCCGCCGTACCCTCGAAGACGCCCGCGCGATCGTGACGGGGCGCAGCATCGGCGAGTACAACGGCGTTCTCGCCGATCTGCGACGCACGTTCGCCGACCGGGACGCGGCGGGCCGCGGCAACCAGACGTTCGACCTTCGTGTCGCGATCCACGCCGTCACCGCCGTCGAGTCGGCACTCCTCGACGTTCTCGGGCAGCACCTCGGTGTTCCCGTCGCGGCCCTGCTCGGCGAGGGTCAGCAGCGCGAGAAGGTGCAGGCGCTCGGCTACCTCTTCTTCGTCGGCGACCGCAACAAGACTGACCTCGAGTACCAGTCGGGTGCGGCGGAGTCCGACGACTGGCTGCGCCTGCGGCACGAGGAGGCGCTGACACCGGACGCGGTCGTGCGACTGGCCGAGGCGGCTCAGGCGCGATACGGCTTCGCCGACTTCAAGCTCAAGGGCGGCGTCCTGGCACCCCGCGAGGAGGCGGCGGCCGTCACGGCGCTGGCCGAGCGATTCCCCGACGCCCGGATCACCCTCGACCCCAACGGCGGTTGGCTGCTGTCGGAGGCGATCGAGACGTGCCGCGGGCTGAAAGACGTTCTCGCGTATGCCGAGGACCCGGTCGGCCCCGAGGGCAGCTTCTCCGGTCGAGAGGTGATGAGCGAATTCAAGCGCGCCACCGGACTGCCGACCGCCACCAACATGATCGCCACCGACTGGCGCGAGATGGGGCACACCATCCGCTCCGGCGCCGTCGACATCCCGCTCGCCGACCCGCACTTCTGGACCATGAACGGATCCGTCCGCGTCGCCCAGCTCTGCGACGCGTGGGGCCTCACGTGGGGTTCGCATTCCAACAACCACTTCGACGTGTCGCTCGCGATGTTCACCCACGTCGCGGCCGCGGCTCCGGGCGACATCACCGCCATCGATACGCACTGGATCTGGCAGGACGGTCAGCGGATCACGAAGGACCCGTTCGAGATCGAAGACGGCTACCTCACCGTGCCGTCGACCCCCGGCCTCGGTGTCGAACTCGACATGGACCGCGTCGAGGCCGCCCACGAGCTGTACCGGCAGAAGGGGCTCGGCGCGCGCGACGACTCGATCGGCATGCAGTTCCTGGTGCCCGGCTGGACGTTCGACAGCAAGCGCCCGGCGTTGGTGCGCGCCTGATGAAGGTCGTCGTCGGCGACCGGAACCTGCTGCCGCATCGCGAACTGTTCGAGACGGGGCTGCCGTCCGGTGCGACGGTGTCGTGGCATCGGGCATTCGACGAGTCGGCCATCGTCGCCGACCTCGCCGACGCCGACGTCTAAGTGGGCGGCCGGTTCACCGCCGCGATGGCTGCCGCTGCGCCGAAGTTGCGCCTGCTGCACGTCGCCGGCGCGGGCACCGACAACGTGGCGTTCGCCGCGCTGCCCGCGGACACCCTGGTGGCCAACACCTTCCACCACGAGGACTCGATCGCCGAGTACATCGTGTCGGCGGCGCTGATGCTGCGACGCGGATTCCTCCGGCACGATCGCGCCCTCCGCGGCGACGTGTGGGCCACCTCGGTGTACGACGACGCGATCGGGCAGTCCCGGTCGATGCGGGGCGCGCGGGTCGGATTCGTCGGCTTCGGTCACATCGGCCGGCGGTCGTGGAACGTGCTGCGCGCGTTCGGGTCCGAGGGCTGCGCCGTGACCGGGCGGGGCAATCTCGACGCCGCCGAGGAAGGCCTGGCCTGGGCAGGGGGCAACACGTCGCTGCTGCGGCTCCTGACGGAGTCCGACGTCGTGGTGGTGTCCGCGCCCCTGAACGATCACACCCGCGACATGATCGGCGACGCGGAACTCGACGCGCTCGGCCCCGACGGCATCCTGATCAACGTCGGGCGCGGCCCCCTCATCCAGGAACAACCGCTGTACGACGCGCTGGCGTCGCACCGGATCGCGGCCGCGGCGATCGACGTCTGGTACTCCTACCCCGACGCCGGCGGTCACGGCGCCCCGAGCGCGCTGCCGTTCCGCGACCTGCCGAACGTCCTGATGACCCCGCACTCGTCCGGCGTCACCGACCACACGTTCGTCGGCCGGGTCGGCGACATCACCGACAACATCCGCAGGCTGGACACGGGGCAGACGGTCCTGCGCACCGTCCGCCCCGGCTAGCGTGCGTCAGTAGTTACCGCAGGTCTCGGCGATCGCCAGCGCTTTCGCGCGCCACTCGACGGCCGGGCCCTCGGTAGGCACGGTGTCCAGTCGGCTCTTCAGCTGCGGGTGGGCGTCGAGGACGGCCTGGCGGTCGGCCGGGGACTTAGAGAAGAAGTCCGCCAGCTGAGCCTTGCGCTCGGGTGCCTGGTCGAGGCGTGCGGCGAGCTGCGGAGTCACGTCGTGCATCGCCGCATCGATCTGCGCGAAGCTGCACGTGGAGTTCACGAGGCGGGAAGAGTCGGAGTCGGCCGGATCCGCGGAGGCGATGCCCGGGATCACGAGGGCGGCGGAGATCGCGCCGACGGCGGCGATACCGAATTGCAGACGTGCTCGTGAAACATTCATGACGAGTCCTCCCATGTCGGTTGGTTTGCCGGGGAAACGATAGGGGCCCGAATTGTGACTTTCCTGAGGACCGTCTGAGAATTGGTGCGGCGAACTGGACTCCGAAGATGGTGCGCAACGCGAAGGCCGCACGTCAGCAGCCCACCGATCGGCGTTCGGCGTTCGACAGGTTCGTGGAGCAGATCGAACTCCGGGTCAGTCAGGCGCCATTCCAGCCGTGTGGGGTCATCCACAGCCCGTGGACGAGGTCGAGGGTGTCGGGTGCTGCGGTGTGACCTTTCATGACTGTGATCCTTTTGTCTCGGGTGAGGGGATGCCACGAGGTGTAGGTAGACCGCGAGCACGGCGCCGTCGATCCGCGCGGATGACTTTCTTGCCGCCGACATCGAACGGCACTGTCTGGTCGTCGTCACGTGAATGACGAGGGTGGGGACGTCGACCTTGTCGAGGTCAGCTCGGAAGTCCGTCGCCGAGAACGCGGCGATGCCTTCGTAGGCGTTGTGGTGACCCCCCTGATTTGCCTGCGACCAGAACGAGTCGCGTACACCCTGGGACGGGTGACTGTCAGGTCGGTTGCGCCGAAGAATCGAAGGCTTCGACCGGGATGCCGTCGGGGTTGTCGGCGGTCTGCAGCATGAACGGCGGCACCGCCGAGGCGAGCACGATCTGGGCGACCCGGCCGGTCCCGTGCCGTCCGGCGTATCTACTCACCTCACCACCGCCGGTCGAGAGACCGACCAGCGTGGTGTCGTGAAGGTCGAGGTGCTCGAGTAGCGCCGCGAGGTCGGTCCTGCGCTTCCCAGCTGTCCGCATTGAGCGGCCACCCGTGGCTCAGGACTACGGGCGGCCGGCACCCCGGTCCTTGTAGGGGATCTCGGTGCCGCCGAGAGTGGTGACTGCCGGTATGCCGTACTTCTCGATGAGGACTCCCCGATGAAGAGTGAGTGGTAGTGGGAGCGACGGTCCCACCGTCGACCTTTCGGACCTGCTAAACCGGCTCAGCGTGCACGCTTCTGGTCTGACGGTGCACGCCGGCACGAATGGCAGATCCGGCGGAGTTCAGCGTGCAAATCCCCGCGACCAGGCGATTTGGAATATCGCGTGCGGTGCGCGTAACTTATTCCAAGTCAGAGCGACACGGACACCGACATTCACCACCTGGTGATGCAACGAGGTTGTACGAAGTGCCTGACCAATCCGAAGTTCACCATCGTGTATGGTTGTGCTTCAACCCCGGAATGTCTTCAGCGGGTGCCGGTTTGCGCCGGTCAGTCCGATGAGATAAGCTGGAAAAGTTGCCCCGGAGCGGCTGGCGAGTGTGCCAGAAGTGATGGTGTGTGCGTGTTCTTTGAGAACTCAACAGTGTGTCGATGAATGTCAGTGCCAAATGTTTTTGGTACTCCGCATCACGGATGATCAACTGGCCCTTCGGGTTTGGTTGTGAGTTGTGGTGTGGGTATTTGCTGGCTCTTCTCCTTCTTCCGTCGGAGGGGGTCAGTGTTTGAAAATGCTAGTTTGAGTTTTTGATTGCTAGTGATTTGACTCGATGTCTATGACTGATTAGAGACCTTTTGGGGTTTCGAAATCTAGAGTCTTCAACGGAGAGTTTGATCCTGGCTCAGGACGAACGCTGGCGGCGTGCTTAACACATGCAAGTCGAGCG
>NZ_JBLWIT010000091.1:0-187995 GCF_048381435.1 Rhodococcus mengyinensis
CATGACCACCGCCACCGCCACCCTGCCCAACCTCACCGCCGGAACCTGGGCCATCGACACCGTCCACTCCACCGTCGGCTTCTCCGTCCGCCACCTCATGGTCAGCAAGGTCCGCGGCACCTTCAACGACTTCACCGGCGCGATCACCGTCGCCGAGGACGGCACCGCCGCCGTCACCGCCGAAATCCAGGTCGCGTCCATCGACACCAAGAACACCGACCGCGACGCCCACATCAAGTCCGCCGACTTCTTCGACGCCGAGCAGTACCCCACCGCCACCTTCACCTCCACCGCGGTCCGCGCCAAGGGCGACGACTACGTGGTCGAAGGCGAATTCACCCTCCACGGCGTCACCCGCCCCGTCGAGCTCGCCCTCGAGTTCAACGGCGTCAACCCCGGCATGGGCAACGGCCCGGTCGCCGGCTTCGAAGCCACCACCGTCCTCAACCGCAAGGACTTCGGCATCACCATCGACATGCCCCTCGAAGGCGGCGGAGCCGTCGTCGGAGACAAGATCACCATCACCCTCGAGATCGAGGCCGGCCTGCAGGCCTGACCCCACCCGCATCACGCGCCCCGTCATCCACCCGGATGGCGGGGCGTTTCGTCGTTAATACGACGCAACACTTTCGATCGACGTGATCCAGGTCATTGTGATCTTGCGCGGGCTCGAGTGACCCTGGCCCCTTCGATAACGGCGACTGCGAAACGAAGGTGACCACATGGGTAGCGACTCCGAACTCTCGTTCGCGCTCGACCTCACGCTGGACGAGGCGCGGCGGCGCACCGCTGTTCTCGAGGCGATCGGCGAGGACTGGGATCCCGTCGCCGTGCTCGCGGAGGAGGAGCGGGCGTACGACATGCTGTACTCCGGTCTCGACCCCGAGCAGCAGCGCATCTACGACGAGCTGGTCCAGGCGGGTGTGCTCCCGGATCGGACGGTGGGCCGTGTTACCGATTGATCCGACCGCGGACTTCTCCCGTCGCGCCTGGTTGCCCTGCCCGGGCTGCGACCACGGCTCGGACTGCGGCGACTGCGGGTCCGGCCGCAACTGCGACCGGCATTGGCAGTACCTGCTGAGCAATCAGGGCACCCACGTCCATCTGCAGTGCCCCGACTGCACCCACCTGTGGAGTATCGACACCCGCCACGGGCGACCTCAGCGGCGACGGAAAGCCGCGTAGGCGCCGGACCGAATCGTGCTCACCCCCGGCTCCGCGGCCTGTCGGCGAGCAGTTGGGTGAGCCGGTGCGCCTGGCGGAGGAGGAGTTCTCCCAATTCTCGGCGACGCTCCTCACGGAACCGGCTCTCCACACCGGTGATGCTCAGCGCCCAGGCCGGTGATCCCTGGGCGTCGAAGACGGCGGCGCCCATCCCCCAGCTGCCCTCGACGAGCAGCCCGGGGTTGACGGCGTACCCGTTCAGTCGTGTCTCCGCGATGCGCTCGGCGATCTCGTCCCGCCTGTGCTGCGTTCCCCACTCGCCGGTGACGTCGGCGCGCGACAGGTAGTCGTCGATGTCGCGGTCCGGCAGGTGGGACAGGATGACCAGACCCGCCGACGCCACCCCGAGCGGTAGGCGGATGCCGACGTACAGCACGTGGGAGCGCAGCGGGAAGCTGCCCTCCTCGCTCGCGATGCAGACCGTTTCGTCGCCGCGGCGGGCGGACAGGAAGACACTCTCGCCGGTCTCGCGGGCCAGATCGCGCAGGACGTCGCGGGATCGGTCCGTGATGTCGTACCGGCTGGCCGCGAGCGAGCCGAGCAGGTACAGCTCGGGTCCCAGCGACCATTTCCCCGACTTCTGGTCGCGGTCCACCAGCCCCTCCTCGGCCAGCGAAACGAGGAGACGGTGCACGGTGGGGCGGGCGAGACCCGTCTCCCGTGCCAGGGCGGACGTCGAGGATCCCGACGATTCGAGGGCGGCGATGGCCCGGAAGAGGGCGCCCACCCGCCGAATGACCTGCGGCCGCTGCGCGTCGTCCATGACCGCAGTATACGTTCACTCAGTGAACGCTCTCCGGCACTACGTTCAAACCGCGAGCACTCTCTCCGAAACCCTTGAAATGCATGAAGCGACCCCTTTTAGTGGAGCAAAGCTCGTCGCACGGAGATGTTCACCAGGTGGACGATGTGATGCGGAAGACGGTATCGCCGGTACGGCGGCCAGGAGAAAGGATGCACATGGGATCGAGAGTGTTCGACACCCCGGAAGAAGCAGTCGCGGACGTGTCCGACGGCGCGTCGATCGCCGTGGGCGGGTTCGGCCTGTGCGGAATCCCCGACTCGCTGATCCGCGCGCTCGCCGACTCCGGTGTCGGGAATCTCGAGGTCTTCTCCAACAACTGCGGTGTGGACGACCACGGACTCGGAATTCTGCTGGGCGCCCGCCAGATTCGGCGTGTCACCGCGTCGTACGTCGGCGAGAACAAGGAATTCGCCCGTCAGTACCTCTCCGGTGAGCTCGAGGTGGAACTGACCCCGCAGGGCACGCTGGCCGAACGCCTTCGGGCGGGCGGAGCGGGCATCCCCGCGTTCTTCACCCCCGCCGGTGTGGGAAGCCCCGTCGCCGACGGCGGACTGCCGTGGCGGTACGCCGCCGACGGTTCCGTCGCGCTCGCGTCGCCCCCGAAGGAGACCCGCGTGTTCGGCGACAAGCGCTACGTTCTCGAACTCGGCATCACCGCCGACTTCGCCCTGGTCCACGCACTGCGGGGCGACACCGTCGGCAACCTGGTATTCGACAAGTCGGCCCTGAACTTCAACCCCCTCGCGGCGATGGCCGGGAAGGTGACCATCGCGCAGGTCGAGGAACTCGTCCCCGCAGGCACCATCGATCCCGCCCAGGTGCATCTGCCCGGAGTCTTCGTTCAACGCATCGTCGAGACCGGCCCCCAGAACAAGCGGATCGAGAAGCGGACAGTCAGCAGCACGGAAGGAGCCACTCGATGACCGGCACCAACGGATGGACACGTGAGCAGATGGCCGCTCGCGCGGCCGCGGAGATGGTCGACGGCGAATACGTCAACCTCGGCATCGGACTGCCGACGCTCATTCCCGGATACCTCGGCACCGACGTCACCGTGACCCTGCATTCGGAGAACGGGATCCTCGGCACCGGCCCCTACCCCACCGACGAGAACGTCGACCCCGACCTGATCAACGCCGGCAAGGAAACGGTCACCGTCAATGCCGGTGCCGCATTCTTCGACTCCGCGCTGTCGTTCGGCATGATCCGCGGCGGCCACATCGACACCGCCGTCCTCGGCGGCATGCAGGTCTCCCGCACCGGCGACCTCGCCAACTGGATGGTCCCCGGAAAGATGGTCAAGGGCATGGGTGGCGCGATGGACCTCGTGCACGGCGCGAGCCGCGTCATCGTCCTCATGGAACACACCGACCGGGACGGCAACCCCAAGATCATCGACGCCTGCACCCTGCCGCTGACCGGCCAGGGCGTCGTCAACCGCATCATCACCAACCTCGCCGTCATCGACGTGGTCGGCGACGGCACCCTCGCTCTCCGTGAGGTCGCTCCCGGCGTCACCGTCGACGAGGTCGTCGCCGCCACCGGAACCCCCCTCGAGATCCGCGAATCCGCACTCGTCTGAGCAACATTCGTCACGACACCAAGGACAATCCCATGACTTCTTCCGCCAGGTCCGTCATCGTCGCCGGAGCCCGGACCCCCGTCGGCCGGCTGACGGGTTCGCTCGCGTCACTCTCCGGATCCGATCTCGGTGGCATCGCCATCAAGGGCGCCCTCGACAAGGCCGGGGTGGCACCGGAACTGGTGGAGTACGTGATCATGGGGCAGGTCCTCACTGCCGGTGCCGGTCAGATCCCGGCCCGGCAGGCCGCGGTCAACGCGGGCATCCCGATGTCGGTGCCTGCCTTGACCGTCAACAAGGTGTGCCTGTCGGGTCTCGACGCCATCGCGCTCGCCGACCAGCTGATCCGCGCCGGCGAATTCGATGTCGTCGTCGCCGGTGGGCAGGAGTCGATGTCCCAGGCGCCGCACCTTCTCCCGAACTCGCGGAGCGGTTTCAAGTACGGCGACACCACCCTCGTCGACCACCTCGCCTATGACGGCCTGTACGACATCTTCACCGAGCAGGCGATGGGTGCGCTCACCGAGGACCGGAACGCGAACACCGACAAGATCGGTCGCGAAGAGCAGGACGCCTTCGCCGCCGCCTCACATCAGCGCGCCGCCGCCGCGTGGAAGAACGGACTCTTCGACGACGAGGTCGTACCCGTCACCATCCCGCAGCGCCGGGGCGAGCCGCTCGTCGTCACCGAGGACGAGGGCGTCCGCGCCGACACCACGGCCGAGTCGCTGTCGAAGCTGCGGCCCGCCTTCAGCAAGAACGGCACCGTCACCGCGGGTTCCGCGTCGCAGATCTCCGACGGCGCGGCCGCCGTCGTGGTGATGAGCAAGGCCAAGGCCGAGGAGCTGGGACTCGAATGGCTCGCCGAGATCGGCGCCCACGGCGTCGTCGCCGGACCGGATTCGACGCTCCAGCAGCAGCCCGCCAATGCCATCGACAAGGCGTGCACCCGTGAGGGACTCGACCCCTCGGCGCTCGATCTCGTCGAGATCAACGAGGCCTTCGCCGCCGTCGGCATCGTGTCGACCCGGCAACTCGGAGTCGACCCGTCGAAGGTCAATGTGAACGGCGGCGCCATCGCCATCGGGCATCCGCTCGGCATGTCGGGGGCACGGGTCGTGCTGCACCTCGCGCTCGAGCTGAAGCGACGCGGTGGTGGAACCGGCGCCGCTGCTCTCTGCGGCGGCGGCGGACAGGGCGACGCCCTGCTTCTCCACGTCCCGGGCGAGTGATCACCATTCACGCACAGTAGGTTTCGCGTCACCACCGGGTCATGATCGGCCCGATGCGAGCGCGGCGACGGCCGGCGCGAACATGGTGGACTTGATGGCACCGAGCGTGCCGGTGTCCTTCCCCGCGAGCGGCGCGATCAGGTCGACAGCGGCGCCGAGGACCGCCCCTTCGGGGGCGGTCCCGTCGACCAGCCCACTCGTCTGCGCGTCGGGGCCGCCGTAGCGGCGGCCGGTGGTCATGGCGGTGATCGCGGTCTGCGGTGTCAGCTTGGCCTGGATCAGCGCGGCCATCCCCGGGGTGAACGGAATGTGGATGTCGACCTCGGGAAAGCAGTAGTACCCACGGTCGGACCGCATCACCCGGTAGTCGTGTGCGATTCCGAGCATGGCACCGGCGCCGAACGCGTGCCCATTGACCGCGGCCACCGTCGGCAACGGGAGCGTCAGAATCCGGCTGAACAGGGCCTGCACGCGCCCGACGTACCAGTCTGCGCGGTCACCGTTGGCCATCAGCCAGTCCAGGTCGAGGCCGTTGGAGTAGAACTTCCCGGTGGCCGTGGTGACCAGGGCCTGCGCGCCGTGGTCGTGGGCGTCGTCGAGGAGCCGGTCGACGGTGTCGAGCCACTCGGGGGAGAAACGATTCTCGTCGTCGCCGAGGTCGAGGACGGCGATCGTGTCCTGGTAGGTCAAGGTGGCGGTCATCGGGAACCTTTCGTGTTGCTGTCGTGACGTTTCCCCGGGGGCGGGGGGTCGAGAGTGAGGACGGCGCGGACCGCCGCCTCCAGGCGCAAGCGCATGGCATCGTCCGGTTTTCGCCGGGCGTGCAGCAGGAGTCCGGTGGGGAGCCCGACGACGCACGCTTCGATCACTTCGACCGCGCGACCGTCCTTGCGCCCCCACAACGCCAGCGCCAATCGGACGAACAGTTCGACGAGGACGGAGTCGAGGCGCGACAATTCGGCGGCGACGTCCTCGGGGACCTCGGAGCCGAGCAGTTCGTCGCGGCGCACGGTGAGAAGGAGCCGCGACGACTGCGGGAATCGCTCGGCGAAGACGGCCGGGGTGTCGGCGGCCGCGACGACGGCGTCCACGGGACCGTGCCCCAGAGCCTCCTCGACCGATTCCTGTTGCAGGTCGAGAAATCGGTGCGCCGCCCGCAACCAGGCGCGCCCGACCAGCCCTCCCCGCGAGCCGAATGCGTGGTAGATGGCGCCGTTGGACATCTCCGTGGCCGCGGCGACCGCACGCAGGGTCACCGCACTGGGTCCGCCATCGACGGCCAGCCGTTCGGCGGCATCGAGCGCGGCGTCGAGGTCGTGGACTCGTGGCCTGGGCATACCGCGAACGATAACAGATCATGCGTTCTATTACTCGTGGGTAGGTAGCGACCGATCGGGCCGCGGGAACCGCCCGATGATTGGCTTGCCGTTGTGCCCCGAGTCACAATGGGTTAGCTTTGTTCGGACATAAACACATTACGTGTTCTGTACATGGAATACGTCGAGGAGATGTTCATGGCCAGCGATCTCACCCGAACTACCGCCCCGTCCCTGCCTGCCGACGCCCCTGGGCGGCACTCGCACAGACTCGGCATCATCGCCGTCGTCGCCACCTTCGGCGGCCTGCTCTTCGGATACGACACCGGAGTCATCAACGGCGCACTCGCACCGCTGAAGGAAGACCTCCAGCTCACCTCGTTCACCGAGGGCCTGGTGGTGAGCATCCTGATCTTCGGTGCCGCGATCGGCGCTCTCATCGGCGGACGGATGTCCGACCGGTTCGGACGCCGGCACAACATCCTGGTGCTCGCGATCATCTTCATGATCGGGACGATCGGCTGCGTGCTGTCCCCGACGTGGGAGGTGCTCGCACTGTTCCGCTTCATCCTCGGCCTCGCCGTCGGCGGCGCATCCGCGACCGTGCCCGTCTACCTCTCCGAGATCTCCCCCACCGAACGACGCGGCAGCGTGGTCTCCCGCAACGAGGTCATGATCGTCGTCGGACAGTTCGCCGCATTCGTGATCAACGCCATCATCTTCAACATCTGGGGCGAGCACGAGAACGTCTGGCGCTTCATGCTTCTGGTCGCCGTCATTCCGGCCATCTTCCTGTTCGCCGGAATGCTGCGGATGCCGGAGAGCCCGCGCTGGCTGATGTCGCAGGACCGGCACGACGAAGCGCTCGCCGTGCTTCTCCAGGTTCGGTCCCCGGAGCGGGCACGTGCCGAGTTGGAGGAAGTTCGGGCACTCGCAGAGGAAGAGAAGCTCTCACAGACCGGCGGGGCCGCCGACCTGTCGGTGAAGTGGATCCGCCGCCTCATCTTCATCGGCGTCGGCCTCGGAGTGTTCCAGCAGGCCACCGGCATCAACTCGGTGATGTACTACGGCACCCAGCTGCTCGGCGACGCCGGATTCTCCTCCAACGCCGCCATCGTCGCGAACACCCTCAACGGTCTGTTCAGCGTGCTCGGCGTCCTCACCGGCGTCGCCCTGATCAACCGGATCGACCGTCGGAAGATGCTCATCGGCGGCTTCACCCTCACCACCACGTTCCACGTGCTCGTCGGCCTGTCCGCGTTCCTGCTGCCCGACGGCACGCTCAAGGCATACCTGATCCTGACGTTCGTGGTGCTGTTCGTCTTCTCGATGCAGGCCACGATCGGCCCCCTGGTGTGGCTGATGCTGTCGGAGATCTTCCCGCTGAAGATCCGCAGCTTCGCCATCGGTGTCTGCATCTTCGCGCTGTGGATCGCCAATGCGGTTGTCGCGCTGCTCTTCCCGCCCGTCGTGGCCGCACTGGGAATCGGTGCGACGTTCTTCATCTTCGCCGGCCTCGGCGTGTTGGCACTCGTCTTCATCAAAACCCAGGTTCCGGAAACCCGTGGCCGCTCCCTCGAGGAACTCGAAGACCAGTTCCGGCGCGACTACTCGTGACAGTCGCCGCACCGTGTCCCCTGAAAGGTTGATCCCATGACAGTGCTCGTAGCCGTAACCGACTCCTCCGAAGGATCGCACGCTCTCCTGGCCGGCAAGAAGGAAGCCGCGATGCTGGGTGCCGACCTCCTGGTGGTGAACCTCTCCCTCACCGAACCCGAAGAGGTGCACACTCTCGCCGACGACGGCGTGACCGTCCTCGACCGGATCGGCCGTGGAGACCGCGATCCCGCGACCGCCGTGCTCGACCTGCTCGACGAACGACCCGACATCGAACGCCTCGTGATCGGCGTCAAACGCCGCAGCGCGGTCGGCAAGGCGCTGCTCGGCAGCGTGAGCCAGCGCCTCATCCTGCAGTCCCCGATCCCCGTCCTCGCGGTCAAAACCCCTCAGTAGGAGCCGAGTTGAGCAAGCAAGAGAGCCTGCGCCTGGTCGCGGGCATGGTCGGCGGCGGGCAGGGCGCCGACATCGGCAAGACCCACCGTTACGCGATGCGCCTCGACGACCGGTACGACCTGCAGGCGGGGGTCTTCGGGCGAGACGGCGCATCGTCGGTGCGGATCGCCGAGAGCCTCGGTGTTCCGGCAGATCGCACCTATCGCGACTACCGGGAGATGGCGGAACGGGAATCCGCACGCGAGGACGGCGTCGACGTGGTCGCCGTGACCACGCCGAACGACAGCCACTTCGACATCGCGCGCACGTTCCTGGAGGCGGGCATCTCGGTGGTGTGCGAAAAGCCCCTCACGCGCGACTCGGCATCGGCTGCGGAACTCGTCGCGATCGCCGAGTCCTCCGGCGCGATTCTCGCCGTCCCGCACTGCTATTCGGCGTACGCGATGATCCGGCAGGCGGCCCGGATGGTGCGCGACGGCGACCTCGGCCGGATCCGATTCGCCGCGGTCGAGCACGCGTCCGGTTGGGCCGCGGCACCCGTCGAACTCGGCGAGCACCGGCAGGCACGCTGGCGCACCGATCCCGGCGTCGCGGGATTCCCCAGCGTCGTCGGCGATCTCGGCACCCACGCCTTCCACCTCCTGCGGTACATCACCGGACTCGAAGCCACCAGGGTGTCGGCCGAACTGGACACCCTCGTTCCCGGGCGGCGGGTGTTCGACAACGCCACCGTTCGCCTCACCCTCTCCAACGGGGCACCCGCGACACTGTGGGCGAGCATGGCCGCCACCGGCAACGAGCACGGCCTGCGCATCCGGGTGTTCGGCGACACCGCGAGCATCGAATGGCGGCACGAGGACCCCCAGCACCTGACGGTGCGCGACCTCGACGGTGGCACGACGATCCTCGCGCAGGGGATGCGCACGCTGTCCGAGGACGCCGGCCGGCTCACCCGTCCCGGCCTGGGACACCCCGAAGGCTTCCTCGAGGCGTTCGCGAACTTCTACCGTGATCTCGCGGACGAACTCCGCGCCCGCCGCGACGACACCCCCACCACCGTCCGCGATCTGTCCTTCCCCACCGGACGCGACGGGCTGATCGGCGTGCAGTTCGTCGAGGCGACGGCCGCCTCGCATGCCGCCGACTCCGCCTGGGTGGTTCCCGCTTTCGCACACGACAAGGTCGGTATCTGACATGCAGCGTTTCGCCCTCATCGGAGCCGGATTCATCGGCGGTGTGCACGGCGCGAACCTCGCCGCGCACCCCGACGTCGACCTGGCTTTCGTCTTCGACATCGACCTCGCTCGCGCGACGGACCTCGCCAAGCGGCACGGCAGCCGTGCGACGACCGATCTCGCGGAGGTCTTCGACCCCACGGCAATCGACGCCGTCTTCATCGCGTCGTCCACCGACACCCACGCCGAGCACCTTCGCACCTCGGCGACGGCGGGGATCCCGGCCCTGTGCGAGAAACCGATCGACCTCGATCTCGCGCGCGCCGTCGACATCGTGCGCTTCGCCGAGACCCGATCGCTGCCGGCGATGGTCGATTTCAACCGCCGCTTCGACCGCGACTACGCCGAACTGCAGCGGGTGGTCACGTCCGGTGAGATCGGTTCGGTCGAGCTGATCCAGATGACCAGCCGCGGTCCGGCGATGCCGCCGCTCGAGTACGTCGCGGTCTCGGGTGGGCAGATGCGTGACCAGACCGTCCACTTCTTCGACCTGGCCCGGTGGATCTCCGGGCTCGACCCCGAGTCCGTCTTCGCGACCGGTTCCACGCTCGCCGAACCCCGCCTCGCCGAGTACGGCGACGTCGACACGTCGGCAGTCATCCTGCGTCTGCCCGGCGGCGCGCTCGTCCAGATCGACTGCACCCGGCGGATCGGCTACGGCTACGACGAACGCATCGAGGTGCTCGGTTCGACCGGCATGGTCGAGGCGCGACGGCAGCGCGCCGGATCCGTTTCCCGTTACAGCGCCGGCCGCGTGATCGACGACGGCTTGCACGCGGGATGGTTCGAACGGATCAGAGGCAGCTACCGCACCGCGCTCGACCACTTCGTCGACGCGCTGGAAAACGGTGCCGCCATCGGCCCGACCCTGGCGGAGGCGCTGAAGGCGCAGGCGATCGCCGAAGCCGCGACGCGCTCACTCACCAGCGGCCGGATGGAACCGATCGAGTACCCGGCCTGAACCCGGTCACACCGGGTCACCGAGCACGACGACGTCGGCGCGGGCGCGGCCGGGCGCGACCAACGCGGTGTTGCGTTCGTCGCTGCGCCGCACCCACTCTCGCGCATCGTCGGGCGACTTGCCGAACCGGATGTGCCGCTCGACGAGCCGGGTGACGCGCTCCTCGTCGTCCGGCGCGAGGAACCATGCCTCGTCGAGCAGGTCGCGCACCCTCGCCCACGGCTGCTCGTCGAGGAGCAGGTAGTTGCCCTCGGTGATCACCAGCGGCACGTCCGGCGGGACGGCGATCGACCCGGCGAAGGACTCCTCGACGTCGCGGTGGAACTCCGGGGCGTACACCGTCTCGCCGCCGGGTTCACGCAGCCGGCGCAGCAGCGCCACGTAGCCGGCGGCGTCGAACGTGTCGGGTGCGCCCTTGCGGCCGGCCCGGCCGAGGCGGACCAGTTCCGCACCCGCCAGGTGGAATCCATCCATCGGCACCACCACCGCGGACGGTCCCAGCGCCGCGAGCACTGCCGCGGCAACGGTGCTCTTGCCCGAGCCGGGCGGTCCGGCGATACCGAGAATCCGGCGCGTGCCCGGCTCGGCGAGCGCCCGGGCGCGCGCAACGAGTCCGTCGAGTCGACCGTCGTCCATAGGAAGACCGTAGTCCGGACACTCCGCGGCGCACGCACGCGGCGCCCGATGTCACAGCGGGTCAGTCGGATTGGACCGCTGTGACATTGGGCGATCGGTGGATGACGTCCGGACGTGTGCCGACAGCTGATTACCCGTGCGAAGTCTGGCCTGTGGCGGTCAGTCGCCTACCGAGATGTTTGGGTGTGCGCAGCACGAGCGATCTGTCTTCGATGATCACGTCGGGGCAGTGCTGTTCGATGACCGTTTCCAGCTTGCGGACCTCGTCGAGATTTCGGAGCCACATCGCCATGATGATGCTGTACGGACCGATGGTGGGGGCGAGGAGCCGGACGTCGCTGAGAGTCGCCAGCCGGTCGAGTACCTGATCCATCGATCGCGCCGGCGACTTCAGGAAGTACCAGGCGTATGCCGGCCGCCCGGAGTGCCGCCGTGCGACTTCCGTGCGAATCACGGCGCGACCCGAGGCGAGCAGGCTGTTCATCGATGCACGCGTGCTGTCGACGCTCAGCGACAGTCGCGACGCGATCTCGGTCGCGGGCAGGCGGCCGTCGGTGGCGAGTTCGCGGAGGATCTCGGCTTCGTCCCTCGGATGAGCCCGCAGTCGCCGAGGCGCCGGGGCGCTGCCGGCGAGTTGTTGCACGGCGGCAGCTTCCGTGGAGTCCAGCGCACGGAGTCTCCAGCTGCGGGCGTCGGTGTGGATGCCGGTGAGCACGTGTGTGGTCATGTCCGAGATGCCGTCGAGCGATCCCATGCGTTCGAGGAGATAGTCGCTCAGCTGCTCGTGGTCCTCGAATGCGGTGGTGACGAGCAGGTCGCGGCCGCCGGTCGTCAGGTCGATGGTGATGGCTTCGCGGTCGCGCCCGATCTCGTCCGCCACCGCGCGGGTGCGGCCGGGCGGGCATTTCAGCTCGATGAGGGCAAGCACGCGTTCCGCGGTGGCCGGGTATGCGGTGACCCAGGCCAGCCCCTCGGACTGCAGCCGGGACCACCGACGGGCGATCGTGACGGCGTCCACTCCGAGGACGGGCGCCAGCGCGGTCCACGGGGCCCGCGGCGCGATTTGGAGCGCATGGATCAGACGCCGGTCCTCCTCCGACAGGATCGTGTCTCTCGCGTCGATCATGTCCTGCGAATCCTCCCGCTGCCGGGTCCTGCCGGTCGTCCGCCCCGGAAGGGCATTACTCCTGCAATATTAGGCGCGTAGATCCTGCATTCTGCACAAACTTTCCGTTCTGTGCCGGTATCCGGCGACTCGGATGGTGCGCTGACCCTCATGCGCCATCATTCCCGCAGCTCGTATGCATGAATCCTGCGTGCCTATATCGGCACTACACCTCGTAGGGGCAACAATCATGAAGGTCATTCCTGCGCCCGCGGTCCGTCGGACAGCATCGGGTCCGCTTCGACGGGAAGTGTGGCTACCGGCCGTCCTCGCACTCGTGATCGTGTCGGCGTTCCAGGCCGTCGGCGTCTGGAAGATCAACCTCGGCCCGGCCGCGATCGCCGTGTACCCGATGGTGTGGGCGCTCCTCGCCGGCGGGTTCGTCTCGGCGCAGCGGCGGTGGCCTCTCACGCCGCGGATGTGGGCCGTCGCCGAGTCACTCATGGCGGTGGGTGTCTCACTCCTGGTCGCCCGGTTGAGCCTCACGCTCGGTCCCAACATCGACGTGCTGTTCGACGCCGGCCCCGCTCTGCTGTTGCAGGAGGTAGGCCACCTCGTCGGGACCGTCGCCATCGCCCTTCCCCTCGCGGTGGCGCTGCGGATGGGGCGCGCGACGGTCGGAGCCACGTTCTCGATCGATCGGGAAGCATCCTTCGCCATCGTGGGCGATCGGTTCGGGGTGAAATCGGACGAATATCGCGGTGTGCTGTCGATGTACGTCTTCGGGACGATGTTCGGCGCCGTCATCGTTGCGTTGATCGCCTCGTTGACCTCGTCGTTGGGCATCTTCGACCCGCTGGCGCTGGCGATGGGCGCCGGCGTCGGTTCGGGATCGATGATGGCGGCCGGTGCCGCGGCCATCTCCGCGGCTCACCCGGAGGTGGGCGAACAGGTCCTGGCGCTGGCGGCCACCTCGAATCTCATCACCATGATCCTCGGCGTCTACGTCGGTGTCTGGATCGCCCTTCCGCTGGCAGATCGCCTCTACCGGTTGCTCACCCGTTCTGCGTCCCGCCCCGTCGCCGTATCGGGCGAGCGCACCGAATCCTCACCGGACGTCGACGCGACCGACCCCGCCGAGACGCACGCTGCACCCTTCGGCGACGACGACGTGAAGGTCACCGTTCCGCTCTACCTGAGCGTCCCGATCGTCGCCGCGATCTGCGTCGCCGCCGCAACGATCGCCGCCGGCGAGCTGACCACCAGCATTCCGATCGGTTTCACCCTCATCGTCGGACTCATGCTGGTCGCGACCGCACTGTCGCATCTGACCCGCGGCAAGATCACCGCGGTCATCTGGGCCAGCGTGCTCGGCGTGTCCGTATCGGGTCCCTGGTTTCCCGGATCGGCGTGGATCGTCCACAACACCGAATCGATCGATTTCATGTCGATGTGCGCGGTGGTGCTGGGATTCGCCGGATTGGCTGTGGGAAAGAACCTCCCCGCGCTCCGGATGATCGGGTGGAAGATCGTTCCCGTCGGATTCGCCGCGATCTTCGCCTCCTTCGTGCTGTCGACCCTCATCGCCGAGTTCGCGCTCGGATTCTGGCGGTGACTCGCACGCCGAACCCCCTTCGCGAACGCGATGACACAGCAGTACACCCCCGACGACTGGAAGGTCGATCACCGATGACGCGAGTCGACGACATCACCACCGCATCCGAAACGAACCGGCTCCTGAAGAAAACGGCCGCGCACACCATCACCGAGGAGCGTGGGCGAATCATCACGCTCAGCCGCGACATTCACGCACAACCCGAGCTCGCCTTCGCCGAACACTACGCGTGCGAACGCATCTCCACGGAGCTCGAGTCGGCAGGATTCGACGTCACCACGGGCGCGTACGACGTCGAGACCTCGTTCGAGGCGGTGTACGGCAGCGGCGACTTCCGCGTCGTATTGTGCGCGGAGTACGACGCGCTGCCGGGGATCGGACATGCCTGCGGCCACAACATCATCGCCGCCATCTCCGTGGGCGCGGCCCTCGCCCTGAGGCCGATTGCAGACGATCTCGGCGTGCAACTCGTGGTCCTGGGTACCCCCGCCGAGGAGCACGGTGGCGGGAAGATCGCGTTGATGCGCGCGGGAGCATTCGAATCGGCCGTGATGTCGGCGATGGTCCATCCGTCGAACAGCGACACCCAGGTGCGCACGTCGCAGATCGTCATGCAGTGTGTCGACCGTTTCGTCGTGGAGTTCACCGGCCGGGCCGCCCATGCCGCAGCAGCACCGCACGAGGCCGTCAATGCCGGCGCCGCCGCGACTCTCGCACAGGTCGCCATCGGTCTACTGCGCCAGCAGTTGCGTGACGGGATCCGCGTCGCATCGATCACGTCCGAAGCCGGCACGGTGACGAACATCGTCCCCGGGTACGCGCGCCTCGACATCGAAGTCCGGTCGCAGAACCTGGAGGAGATGATCGACGCCAAACAGCGGGTGCTGGCCTGCCTCGAAGGCGCCGCCATCGCAACGGGCTGCTCCTGGGAGCACGGGCGCACCGAACCCCGATACCTCAGCATCCGCCAAGATCCGCTCCTCGCGCAGGCGTGGGACGCGAACATCGAACTGTCCGGACTTCCCGTGGCGGACAGGCACGACGGGTCGGGCGGTTCGACGGACATGGGCAACGTCTCCCGGGTCGTTCCCAGCATTCACCCGATGATCAAGCTCGATGGTGCAGCAGGTCCGCCGCACACCGTGGAGTTCGAACGAGCGGCCGGTTCCGACGCGGGCGACGACTGCGCCATCACGGGGGCGACCGCACTCGCGTGGACGATCGTCGACGTCGCGTCGGATCCGGGCACGCGCGAACACCTGCTGCGCCGCGCCGCCGAACGTCCCGCGGGCGCCACGATGGTCGACCACGACGACGACGCCCGGGCCGCCGCCCATCTCGCGGAGTAGAGGTGTGGTGACCAGCGTCTTCGATCTGTTCTCGGTCGGAATCGGTCCGTCGAGCTCGCACACCGTCGGCCCGATGAAGGCAGGCTCGATGTTCGTCGACGAGGTGAAGAACTCCGGCCTCGGCACGGTCTCCCGACTCGAAGTCGACCTGTACGGCTCGCTCGCCGCGACCGGCCGTGGGCACGGGACCCTCGGGGCGGTGCTCCTCGGCCTCGAGGGGAATGCACCCGACACCATCGACCCCACATACGCACGGTCGCGGGTCGCCGAGATCGAGGCCGGCTCTCCACTGCGGTTGAGCCCGGACTGCGAATTACGCTTCACCACTTCCGATATCGCGCTACACCTGCACGACGCCGGCAAACGACATCCGAACACCCTGCGATTCACGGCCCACTCGGACATCCCGCACGGCGACACGGCACAACCCGGCCACACGGCGACGTACTACTCGGTCGGCGGAGGATTCGTCGAGCGCGACGGCGCACCCCTCGTCCAAACTCCCTCGGTCCCCTGGCCGTTCGCCACGGCAGGCGAACTACTCGACATCTGCGTTCGCGAGCGCCTCGCGATCAGTGACGTGATGTGGCAGAACGAGTGCGCGACCCGCTCCCCCGACCACGTGCGGAGACATCTGCTCGAAGTCTGGAACGTGATGAGCGAGTCCATCCGTCACGGCTTCCACACCCGCGGCCGCCTGCCCGGTGGGCTGGGAGTCGAGCGCCGCGCACCCGGCCTGTACGAGCGGATACGGCTGATCGGCACCGACCACTCGGTGTCGATGGACTGGCTCAACGCGGCCGCAATGGCCGTCAACGAGGAGAATGCCGGCGGCGGACGCGTCGTCACCGCACCCACCAACGGCGCCGCCGGCGTGATACCGGCCGTGCTCAACTGGGCACTGCGGTTCGTCGCCACGGTCGGCACAGGCGATGAACGCGACAACGCAATCGTCCGTTTCCTGCTCACATCCGGCGCCATCGCATCACTCATCAAGGGCCGGGCGTCGATCTCGGGCGCCGAGATGGGCTGCCAAGGCGAGGTCGGGTCTGCCTGTTCCATGGCTGCCGCCGCCCTCACCGACATGCTCGGCGGCACACCGGCACAGGTCGAGAACGCCGCCGAGATCGCGATCGAACACAACCTCGGCCTCACCTGCGACCCGGTCGGTGGACTCGTTCAGATTCCGTGCATCGAACGGAACGCGGTCGCCGCCGTGAAGGCGGTCAACGCCGCAAAGATCGCGCTGCACGGCGACGGGACGCACCGAGTGACCCTCGACCAGGCCATCGAAACCATGCGCCAGACCGGCGTGGACATGCTGTCGAAGTACAAGGAGACGTCGCTGGGCGGATTGGCTGTCAACGTCACGGAATGCTAGGTGCACTCAGGATCGACGGTGGTCAGATCACCGTTCCGACGTCGCGGGCGACCAGGTGGTCCAGGGCGCGTTCGGCGACCGCGGCGATGGTCATCGACGGGTTGCAGGCCGCGGTGTTGCCGGGCATCAGAGCACCGTCGAGCACATACAGACCGCGCTGGCCGAGCACCCGGCCTTCGAGATCGCACACTGAGCCCATCGACGCCCCACCGAGCGGATGCCAGGTGGAGGGGAACAGCGCGTTGGTGTCCGTGAGTAGGCTTCCCGGCCCGGCGATCTTCCGCACCATCGGATCGATGCGGCCGTTCTGGATGACGGCGTCGCCTTCCTTCGGCCAGCGCAGTACCGCGTCGTCGGTGGCCGAGTCGTACACGAAACTCCCACGGCCTTCGCTGACGCCGTATCCGACGAGCATGGTGCTGCGTGCGTCGAGGGACAGTGGTGGCATCGACGCCTGGATGACCGTGACGGCGGTGGCGGGGTCGTCCCAGTTCAAACTGCCGTAGACGACCGGGCCGCCCTGCGGAGCGCCGAATTCTTCGTCGAGGCTCGTCCAGACATAGATTCGGTCGGCGTTGGTTCCCCAACCGGTTCCGAGTCCGTCCGGCAGATCCGGGATCCGACCCGTCGCCGCCGCGCGCACCAGCAACTTGGTGGTGCCCAGGCTGCCGGCGGCCATCACCAGGGCATTCGTGGTGAGGATCTTGTTCTCGAGCACGTTGCCGGACGTATCGATCCGGTCGACGTACACGGTCCAGCAACCGTCCGGGGCGCGTTCGACGTCGGTGACCTGGTGCAGGGTTTCCACCGTCACCCGGCCGGTCGCTTCCGCCGCAGCGATGTAGGTGACGTCGACCGAGTGCTTGCCGCCGTTGTTGACCCCGAGGGCGCCGTCGCCGTTGGTGTACGAGGGTTTCATGCGGCCGCGGAGTTCGTCGAGCGCGAAGTTCCAGTCGATCGGCATCGGGATCTTCGACACGGGCAGTCCCGCTCGCTGCACGTTCTGTGCAAACACCCTCGCGGCCTGGTAATTCGGGCTGTCGATCAACTCGTCGGGGGCGACGGCGAGCCGCAACATCCGCGCGACCCGCGGGTAGTGAACCCGGTCCATCGTGGCCCAGTCGAGCGCTTCGGGCAGGTGCGTGTTGAAGACGGCCTCGGCCGGTTGCAACGTCATCCCCTGGTAGACGAGGGAACCACCGCCGACGCCGGCGGCACACAGTGCGGTCATGTTGTCGCCGGGCACCGCCTCGAGCAGACCGGTGTACGGCTCCAGCGCCACCGGCTCACCGAACAGTTGCGGACTGGACCGGTACCAGAGGATGCGCTTGTCCGGGGCGGTCGCACGGGGAAAGGTGTCCGCGTCCGGCCCTGTGGGCCAGCGTATTCCACGCTCGAGCACCAGAACGGGCACGCCCGCCTCCGCGAGCCGGAGCGCCGCGACGCCGCCGCCGAACCCCGACCCGACGACGATGACCCGGTGATCTTCGCGGGTGAGCGGCACGGTAGTCCGGCGGCCTCCGGTCCCGGCCTGCGCGATGCGCGGACTCGCCAACGCGACGCCCGCGGCAGCGGCCCCGGCCAGAAAGGAGCGGCGATTGAGTGCAGACACAGATTTCCCCCAGATCACAGACGGACTCACTCGGCGAGATGTCGAAAGATCAGCGTGGAGCATTTCTCTTAGGCGAGCTCAAACTAGACACTCTGAGCGAGATGTGTCAAGAAGTAACTGTGACTGCCGTTACGAGCTGGACGGCATCGCCGGCGACAGCCAGCGGGTGAGAAACCGGCGAAGGTCGTCGTCGGTGTGAACGGCGTCGTCGTCGAAGAGGACGACCGACAGCGCCAGCCGAAGTGCGATCTCGACGATATCGTCCAGGCTCGACTCCACGCCGGGATCGCGCTCGACGAGGGGCTCGAGCAGTTCGCGCGCTACGGGTTTCGCGCGGGACATCATGCCCGTGTCGAAAACAGGGTTTCCCCGTTCCGCCTGCAGCAGGGTAGCCAGCACCGGATGCGCGCGCACCGCGGCCCGGCCCGCGACGATGAGTTCGACGACGTACTCGCACGTTGTGTCGGTCGCGTTCGAGCGGGAGTGGATCCCGCCCAGCACCTCGACGGCGAGACCGGCGATCGCCTGCGACACCAGTTCTTCGCGCGACCCGAAGTTGGAGTACACGGTCTGCCGCGTGACGCCCGCACCCTGCGCCGCCGCCGCGATGGTGACCCCCTCGAAACCGTCACTCGCGACCAAGTCGAGCGTGGCGTCCAAGATCTTCCTCCGCGACCGCATGCGACCATTATCGATCACGATCCCGAAGGGCCAGCACCCTCGCTATTCGTGTTGCGGATAGGCCCGTTTCAATTGCGTCTCGTCGGCTCGCCCGCAGCCGAATTCGCCGATGACTTCCCAGAGTCGTTCCGTGAATCGAGTTGGGCACATCCCGAAGTTGACGAGGGTCTCCCCCTCCGGGGGACCGCCGAATGGCGCCCAGGTTCGGGCGAAGTCGAGGATGTCGTCGACCTCTTTGCCCGGTCTCGGCTGTCGGGCGCGGTGTCGTTCGGCTTCTCGTCGTCGGTCGCGCCACCGGCGGTAGCGCCGGACGTCCACCTCGAACTGATCGGATTGCTGCGAAGGCACTTCTAGGTGGCCTTGCCGCGCGGGATGGGACTGGTGCTCACTTCTCCGGGTGGGACCGAGGGTTCGGCGTCCACGTCGGTGGTTCCCAGCCGGGCATAGAGATCCGGGTGGCGTCGCGCGAGCCGCGCACCGAGCGCCAGCCCGATCGCCAGGCTTACCGGTGTCACGGCGACGAGGACCGCGTTCACGGCGGGTCCTGCTGCAGTGAGCAAGTCCATCTTCGCCACGATCAACCACGTCGCGTAGGTCAACATGGCGAGGGCGGCTGCGGGGGCTACCCGCACCCTCCACACCGAATGCCCGCGGCGATCCCGCCAGAAGAATGCGAGAACGGCGGCGGCGGCCATGGCCTGGAGTACGACGATGCCGACGACGCCGGGCGAATTCACCCAGAGCAGGAGCTGAAGGTAGGGGTCGGCGCCGGCGAGCGCGAATCCGACGATCACGACCATCGCAAGCAGACTCTGCACGGCGCTCGCCACGTACGGCGACTTGTAGACCGGGTGCAGTGTGCCGAGGACCCGCGGCAGTACGTGCTCGCGCGACAGCGCGAAGGCGTAGCGGGTGATCGCGTTGTGGAACGCAAGCAGGCTGGCGAGGATGCTCGTGATGATCAGCAGTTCCATGAGCGTGCTCGCCCAGCCGCCGACGTAGTTCTCGATGGCGTCGAAGTACATTGCGGCGGGATCGGAGGCTGCGAGCGCGAGCGCCTGATCCGGGCCGTAGGCCTGGATGATGATCCACACCATGAAGGCGTAGAAGAGGCCGAGGAATGCAACCGCCAGGTAGGTCGCCCGGGGGATCGTCCGGGAGGGATCTTTCGCTTCCTCCCGATACAGGGCGGTCGCTTCGAACCCGATGAACGCGGCGAACGCCAGGGTCAGCACCCCACCCAGGCCGGGACTGAAGACGTGGGCGGGAGCGAACGACTCGACGCCGAGCCCCTCGGCGCCGCCCCGGAGAAGGACGGCGGCCGCGAGCAGGACGAGGATCCCCGTCTCAGCGGAGAGCAGCAGGATCAGGAACCGGGCGCCGACATGGACCGATCGCGACCGATCGCGACCCCAGGAACCAGACGAGCCCGACGCCGATCAGCGACCACAGTCCCCACGGAAGAT
Source organism: Rhodococcus mengyinensis (assembly GCF_048381435.1). Classification (NCBI taxonomy): domain Bacteria; kingdom Bacillati; phylum Actinomycetota; class Actinomycetes; order Mycobacteriales; family Nocardiaceae; genus Rhodococcus; species Rhodococcus mengyinensis. Next base: position 20,214 of record NZ_JBLWIT010000091.1, read on the forward strand.
TCAGTCCGACCAGATCCGCCATGGTGGACTGGGTGAAATACCCGAGGGCGCCGAAGATCCCGATCTCGAGGGCATTGTAGGAGACGAGGGCGAGTACCGCGGCCGCGAGGCCCCAGCGGGGGCCGAGTCCGATCGAGATGTACGAGTAGAACGCCCCCGCGTTGTGGATGTACTTGCTCATCGCGGTGAAGCCGATCGCGAACACGCCCAGCGCGAGTCCGGCCAGGATGTACCCGCCGGGCGCCCCGATGCCCGCGACGTTCAGGGCCAGGGGAGCCACCCCCGCCATCACCAGCAGCGGCGCGGCGGCCGCCACGACGAAGAACACGATGCCGGAGGTGCCGAGGGCGCCGCCTTCCAGCTGCGTGCCGGAGGCGGGTCCGGGTGCGGATTTCTTCATGAGGGACGTCTCCAGTCAGGGCAAGGGCGCGGCGGCGGGGAAACCCGGGGGCGCGGATACGCGACGAGGTTCTAATCGAATGTGTTTCGATTAGACTAGAACGTTGTGACCGGCGCCACAAGGGCATAATCGAATGAATTTCGATTGGAGAGGTGGGTGCACCGATGGGCAGACCTCGCGTCGCACGCCTGGACCGCGAACGCATCGCGGAGGCGGCGCTCGAACTGGTCGATCGTGACGGCGACTTCAGGATGCCGGATCTGGCCCGGCACCTGAATGTGCAGGTGTCGTCGATCTATCACCATGCCAAAGGCCGCGCGGCCGTCGTCGAACTGGTTCGCCACCGCGTCGTCCGGGAAATCGACGGATCGGCCTTCGAGCGCCTGCCCTGGGACGAGGCCTTCTCGGAATGGGCCCGGTCCTATCGGGCAGCGTTCAGCAGGCACCCCACCGCCATCCGCCTCCTGGCCACCGAGACGGTGCGCGATCCCGGCTCGCTCTCGGTGTACCACTCGGCGGCGGCCGGACTGCGCGACGCCGGCTTCCCGGACGACCACATCATGGCCGTCATCACCGCCGCGGAGAATTTTCTCCTCGGGGCCGCCCTGGACGCGGCCGCGCCGGAGGTCATGATCGAAGCGGATTCGACGACGACCGACGACGCCCTGACGCGGGCCCTTGCCGCCGCACCCCGCGGCCCGGCGAGGGCCGAGCAGGCGTTCGAACTCGGCCTGGCGGCCCTGCTGGCGGGCTTTCACAACCTCCTGCAGGAATGCGGCGCGGTGCAGCGGTAGCGCCGAACCTCAGTGAACCTGCGTGCCGCCTAACCAGGTTCGGGTCACGGCAAGCTCACTGAGCGCCTGCGTGGACGACAGGTCGTAGGGGTCGACCGGCAGCTGGATCATGTCGGCCCGCATTCCCGGCCGGAGGCAGCCCCACAGGTTCTCCTCGAATCCCTGATAGGCGACGCCGGCCGAATACGCGGCGAGGGCTCGTTCGAGGCCGACGCGTTCGCGCGGCAGCCATCCTTCCGTCGGTACGCCGGACGGGGTCTGGCGGTGAATCGCGGTGGCAATTCCCTTGATCGGCTCGTAGGCGGTGATGGGCCAGTCACTGCCGAAGGCCACCCGTGCACCTCGTTCGGTGAGGGTTCCGATGCGATACTGCTGCGCGCTTCGTTCGGCCCCGATCCGCGGAATCGTCAATTCCGTCATCAGGGCGTCGAGTTGGGCCCACAGCGGCTGGAAGTTGGCGACCGCCCCGAGGGACGTGAACCGGTCGAGGTCGTCACCGTCGACCAACTGCAGATGTGCGATCGTGGCGCGCCGATCACGCGGACCGTTGCTGCGGTCGACGTGCTCGATCGCATCGAGCGCCATGCGCACCCCGGCGTCGCCGATGGCATGGATGTGGATCTGGAACCCGAGCCGGTCCACTTCGGCCGCAGCCCGAGACAGTTCGTCCGTCGTCCAGTTGCTGATGCCGTGGGAGTGCGGACAGTCCGTGTAGGGCGCGAGAAGCGCCGCCGTACCGGCCTCGATCACCCCGTCGGCGAAGAACTTGACCGTTCCCGCCCTGACCGCGTCGCCGCCGCGTTCCTCGACCTTCCGCCGCGCCAGGACGAAGGCCTCCCGGTCGGCCTCCCAGCTCTCCGGGGTGGCACGAAACGCGAGGTTGGCACGGGTCGACAGCCTCCCGCGGTCCGCGGCGGTCAGCCAGACCTCGACGTCGTCGAGTTCGGTCCACGCATCCTGCACCCACGTGATGCCCGCGGCGGCAAGCATCTTCGACACCGTCGCCAGCGCATCGACCCGGTCGTCGAGGGTCACCTCCGGCACCAGTGCGAGAACCGGATTGATCGCACCCCATTCACGCAGAGTGCCGAGCAGCTCACCGTCGGCGGTTCGGACGATCTCCCCGCCTGCCGGGTCCGGGGTGTCCCGAGTCAGTCCGGCACACCGCAGCGCCGCACTGTTGACCCACGCGGTGTGATGGTCCATCGTGCGCAGGACCACCGGCCGGTCCGGCACCACACTGTCGAGCCACCGGGCCTCGAAGCGCCCGCCCTCGGCGAGCGTCGGAGAGACACCGTCCCCGAATACGCAAGCGGCTCCGAGATTCTCGTCCGCCCATCGGCGCACCTCGCGCAGGACCTCGTCGACGGTTCCGCAGTCGCGGATCGAGGCACCGCGCAATCCGAGCCCGCCCATCAGCGGGTGGACGTGCCCGTCGCCGAACGACGGCAACAACGCGCCCCCACGCAGGTCGATCAGTTCGGTGCGGCTCGACTGCAGGGCACGAGCCCGCTCCCCCAGCGCGACCACGCGGCCGCCGGCCACGGCAAGCGCGTCGGTGACCGGCCGGTCGGGATCACCGGTGCGCACCGTGCCTCCAACGACGAGCAGTTCGGCGTCCACGGCACCTCCTCAAATTAATCGAATATGATTCGATTAAGCTAGGTCGTGCTCGGGCCTGCGTCAAGAGTTGCCCGGTCGCGGGGCGGAAACGGAGAGTTCATCCGCCCTCTTGCGAATCGTAGACCGGTCGTATACAACTGGCGTACGGCCTTTTCGTGATCGGCTTCACAGTCGGATGAGGCAAGAAAAAAAGCGGGCTCGGCAGCTGTTGGAGCAGCCACCGAGCCCCGGCAGCACCATCTGCGCGACCGTTCGAGTCGCCTACTTGGAGGTAGGCGCAAGGACGTGCAGCTCGTCACGTAGCGACGATTCGACCTAGGAGTCGACTATGGCAACCGCCAACAACAAATCTATCAATCGCAGACCCCACACCAGCCTGCCCGTCATTGCAGGTTCGAGCCTCGCCGGTACCGCAGTCGAGTGGTACGACTTCTTCCTGTACGGAACAGCGGCGGCGCTGGTGTTCAACAAGCTGTTCTTCCCCACCGAGGATCCCCTGGTGGGAACCATGCTCGCGTTCGCCACCTACGCGGTCGGCTTCGTGGCGCGTCCCCTCGGTGCCGCGGTGCTCGGGCACTACGGGGACGTCAAAGGCCGGCGGGCCACCCTGATCGCCAGCCTGATGCTGATGGGAGTGTCGACCTTCCTCATCGCCTTCCTGCCCACGTACGCGTCCATCGGCGTCGCCGCACCGTTGATCCTGGTGCTTCTGCGGCTGGTGCAGGGCTTCGCCCTCGGTGGCGAATGGGGTGGCGCAGTCCTGCTGGTCTCCGAACACGGCGATTCGAAGAGACGGGCGTTCTGGTCCGCCTGGCCGAATCTCGGTCCGCCGCTGGGCAACCTGCTGGCGGCCGGGGTGCTCGCAGTCCTCGGGTCCACGCTGTCGGAGGACGCGTTCCTGTCCTGGGGTTGGCGGATCGCCTTCGGGCTGTCGGCCCTGCTGGTGATCATCGGTCTGGTGCTGCGGCTGTACGTCGCGGAGACCCCGCTGTTCGAGCAGTCCCGGGACACCGCGACCGCCGAGAAGAAGGGCATGCCGCTCGCCGCGGCCGTCCGGGGACACTGGCGCCAGATCCTCCTCGCGGCCTTCACCCGCTTCGGCGAGAACGCCGGCTTCTACATCTTCTCGCTGTTCGTCATCACCTACATCACCCAGATCCTCGAACTCGAGCGCAGCACCGGGTTGAACGCCGTCATGATCGGCATGGTCGTCGCCCTGGTGACGATCCCGATGTTCGCCGTGCTCGCCGACCGGATCGGCCGGCGACCGATCTACATCGCCGCGTCCGCCGCCACCATCGTGTGGGCGTTCGTGTTCTTCGCGCTGCTGGACACGAAGAATCCGGCGGCGATCACCCTCGCGGTGTCGGTGGGGTTGCTGATCTTCGCGGCCTACAGCGCAGTGATCGGCGCGTTCTTCTCCGAACTGTTTCCCACCGAGGTCCGGTACTCCGGGGTGTCGCTGGCCTACAACCTCGCGTCCGTCCTGGCCGGCTCGCTGGCCCCGATCATCGCGATCGCGCTCTACACCCGGTTCGGCACCGGATACGCCATCGGTGCCTATCTTGCCGCCATGGGAGTCATCTCCCTGATCGCCTCACTCCTCGCGCGGGAAACGCAGTCCGTGGATCTCGCGGCCGTGGGCGACGAGGCCATCTCCCGGACACCGGAAACACCGGCGTCCGTCCACAACTGACTCTCCTCGAAGGGGCAAGCCATGACGACATCGAAGACCACCGGGGCAACGGCACCGGAGCTGGCCTACGAGTGGCTGAAGAACACCATCATCACCCTGCCCCGCGACGAGGAGATGTTTCTGTCCGAGGCGCAGGTCGCCGCGTCCTCCGGAATTTCCCGAACCCCCGTGCGCGAGGCGCTGTTACGCCTCGAAGCCGAAGGTTTCATCCGGCGAGTGCCCCACAAGGGAGCCTTCATCCCGGCGTTGTCCGACAGCGACGTCGAAGCCATCATGCAGGCCCGCCGGGTGGTCGAGGAATGGTCGGTCACCGAAGTGGCGCCCCAACCGGGCCTGGTGCCGGACCGGCTCCGCATTCTCCTGGACCTCCAGGAGAACGACACCGACCCGGTCGACTTCATCGCGCACGACCTCGAATTCCACACGGCCATCATCCGTGCGGCCGGCAACCCCCTGATGAACAACTTCTACAGCTCACTGCGAGACCGTCAGATGCGGATGGGTATCCGCATCGTGATGGCCGACGAAACCCGCAAGAAGCAGGTCCTCGTCGAGCACCGCGCCATCGCCGACGCGATCGCGGCAGGCGATCCCCACGCCGCGGTACAGGCGGTGCGGGAACACCTCGACACCACCCTGCAGTCAATGAAACGGCCGAACATCTAACGGCACGAAGGAAACCCATGAAGATAGCCCTGGCTCAACTGGCCAGCCCCGATTCCGAGACCCCCGCGCATCGACTCGAGCGCGTACGCAACCTCCTGACCGGACTCGACGAGCGAGTCGACCTGATCGTTCTGCCCGAGCTGTGGCGCGTCGGATACAACCACTTCGACGACTACTCCACAGCCGCGGAAACCCTCGACGGCGGTACCGTCCAGGTTCTGGCAGCCGTCGCCGTCGAACGGCAGTGCTACATCCACGCCGGCAGCATTGTCGAACAGGGCGAAGAGGGCAGACTGCGCAACACCGCGGTCCTGATCGGCCCGGACGGACAGATCCACCACCACTACAGCAAAGTTCACGTGTTCGGATACGACTCCCTCGAAGCGCAGCTCCTGCAGCCGGGGACGCAGATCCACACCACCGACACCCCGTTCGGCCCGATCGCGGCCACCACCTGCTACGACCTGCGGTTCCCCGGATTGTGGACCGAATTGGTCGCCGCCGGAGCGCAACTCGTCATCGTGCCCGCGGCCTGGCCGAAGGCCCGCAAGGAGCACTGGCGGCTGCTGACCTCGGCCCGCGCCGTCGACAACCAGGTCTTCGTGATCGCCTGCAACGCCACCGGCACCCACAATTCGGTCGAACTCGGCGGCCACAGCCGGATCGTCGACCCGTGGGGAACGGTGATCGCCGAGGCGGATTCGTCCGAGGGCATCACCATCGCCGAGATCGACCCCACCGTGGTCGACCGCACCCGCGCCGAGTTCCCGGTCCTGAGGGACCGGCTCGACGACTACAGCTTCCTCAACCGCAGAAAGGTCCTTTCATGACCGGCGCCACCACGGAGGTGCTCACCTTCGAAACCCTCGATTCCTCCGAGATCCTGCAATTCGGCGACGGCCGCACCCTGGTCGCCGGGTACACCGGCCGCGACGAAGCAGCGGTGCAACATCACATCGACGAGCTCGCCGCCATCGGAGTCGCACCGCCGGCACAGGTGCCGATGTTCTACCCCGTCGAGATCGCGACGATCACGACCGCGACGCAGGCCCCCGTCACCGGCGCGCACACCTCCGGCGAGGTCGAGCCGGTGATCCTGAGGCACCGCGGGCGGTACTACCTCGGTGTCGGCTCCGATCACACCGACCGCCAACTCGAGACCGTCGACATCGGTGATTCGAAGCGGGCGTGCCCGAAGCCGGTAGGCCCGGCCGTCGTCGAGATCGCGGACTGGGCGTCGTTCGACTGGGACGCGTGCCGGGCCCGATCGTGGGTCGACGGGGTCCTGTATCAGGACGGCACCCTGGCCAACCTCCGTACACCGCACAACCTTCTGCAGATCTTCGCCGACCGGATCGGCGACACCGGCGAAGACCTGCTCTGCTTCGCAGGCACCCTGCCGCTGCTCGACGGCAAGTTCACCCCCGGTCACCGGTGGGACCTCGAACTCACCCTGCCCGACGGCCGAACCCTGACCCACTCCTACACCACCGAAGGACACTGACATGCGCACCGGAGCCGACTATCTGGCCTCCCTGAACGACGGGCGCGTAGTGCTCGTCGACGGGGAGAAGATCGACGACGTCACCACCCATCCGGCTTTCGCTCCCGTGACCCGGACGATTGCCGAGATGTTCGATCTGGCCGCGGACGAGGCCAACGGCATGCAGTACGTCGCACCCGAAACCGGGAACGCGGCCAACCGGGTGTTCTCGATTCCACGGTCGCGGGAGGAGCTCGCGCAGCGGCGGGAGGCGATCGAGCGGTGGGCGAAGCACACGCACGGCTGGATCGGTCGTAGCCCCGATCATGTGGGGACGTTCCTTGCCGCGTTCGCCGCGCATCCCGAGGTGTTCGCGGCCGAGGGTGGGCACGACTTCGGGGCGAACGTGTCCGAGTTGTACCGGCGCCTGCTCGACGAGAACCTCTACGTCTCGTACGCGATCATCCCGCCGCAGGTCTCACGCGCGACGACCGCGTCGGGCTGGGAGGGCGAGTACCTGCAGGCCGGCGTGGTCGAGGAAACCACGGAGGGTCTGGTCATCCGTGGTTCGCAGATGCTCGCTACCGGCGGGGCGATCGCCGACGAAATCTTCGTCTCGTGCATCAAGCCGCTCGGCCCGGACGACAAGGACTTCGCCGTCGGGTTCGTGGTCCCGACCAACGCCCCCGGCCTCAAGCAGTACGTCCGCCGCCCGTACATCCCGGCCGCGACGAGCTCGTTCGACTACCCACTGACCTGCCGCTACGACGAGCCCGACTCGCTCCTCGTCTTCGACGACGTCCTCGTGCCGTGGGATCGAGTGTTCGTCGACCGCGACACCACCGGCGTCCGCCGACAGTTCTTCGAGACCGGCGCCCACGTTCTCGGCAACTGGCAGGCGCAGATCCGCTTTGCGACGAAGCTGGAATTCATTGCCGGCGTTGCGCGTCGGGTCACCCAGGTCAACGGGGTGGACAAGATCCCCAGCGTTCAGGAGAAGCTCGGCGAACTCGCCGCACTCGTCAGCGGCGTCCGTTCCGCGGTGCTGGCCGCCGAGTACACCGCCGAGCCGGATTCGGCCGGGATGTGGCTGCCGGGCAGGCAGGCGCTGTACGGGTCGATGGGCCTGCAGTCGGAGATCTACCCGCGGGTGATCGCGATCCTGCGCGACCTCGTCGGCGGCGGTGTGCTGCAACTCCCGTCGAGCGTCAAGGATCTCACCAGTCCGCTGACGTCCCGGGACATCGAGCACTACGTCCAGTCCCCCGGTGTGCCGTCCGAGGAGCGCGTCAAGCTCTTCAAGCTGGCCTGGGACATCATCGGATCCGAATTCGCCGGACGACACCAGCAGTACGAGATGTTCTACGCCGGTGCCCCTTTCGTGGTGAAGGGTGCATACACGTACCGCAACTACGACTACGACAGCGCCGTCGCGGCAGTGCAGCAGTTCACCGACGGCTACAAAGCGGAAAGCGAGTAAACCATCATGGCCAAGCCCGAATTCGAATTCTTCCCGGTCACCGACGTCGAGTGGACGGTATGTCCGGGTGACGATCCGAAGATCACCGAACGCATCCTCGCCAAGGACCCGGAAGGCAACGTCGCCACCCGGATCCTGCGCTACGAACCCGGCGCCGACTCGACACCGATGGGCGTGCAGAAACACGACTTCTGGGAGGAGGTCTACATCCTCGAGGGGTCGTTCACCGACCTGACCCTCGGCGAGACGTTCACCGCGGGAATGTACGCCTGCCGGCCGCCCGGCATGCCGCACGGCCCCTGGAGCACGGACGAGGGCGTCGTCACCTTCGAAGTCCGGTACCACAGTAAGTAGGCCCACGATGACCCTTCCGGCATTCCACGCCCCCACCCCGACGGACATGCGACGAAGCATGGGCCGGTTCACCACCGGTGTCGCCGTCGTCAGCGCCGACGACGGCGACGGCAACCCCAGTGCCATGACGATCAGCTCCCTGACCTCGATCAGCCTGGACCCGGCGATCCTGCTCGTCTCGCTCACCCACGGCTCCCGCACCACCGAGGCCGTGGAAGCCGCGGGGTCGTTCGCCGTGTCCGTCCTCGGCTCCCGTCAGGAAGCCCTCGCCCGCCGCTTCGCCACGCGGGGCGGCGCCCGATTCGACGACCTGCCCTGCGATCGCAGCCGCTCGGGTCTGCCGCTGATCAAAGATGCTCTGGCCCAGCTCGAATGCAGGGTCCACAGCGCCCACGACATCGGGGACCACCGCGTCTTCTACGGCGAAGTCACCGACATGCGCTGCCGGGAGGGCACCGGCCTGGTGTTCTACTCGGGGCGGTTCGGCGACTTCCACGACTTCGGTCACGACGAAGTCCCCTGGTTGTTCTGATCCGGCCGAACGTGCTCGCCGGCGCATCACCGACGGTGCGCCGGCGAGCACGCGTATTTCACGATCGGTTTCTCGTCGGCCGGGGGGATCAAATTGTGCAACAATGTGAACGTCAGTACAGACTGGATTGACCCAGGAGGGGAAGGTTTGCTCCCGCCTGACCGCGTTCACATCAAGCGCTCGATACGCAACGCGTGATGTTGTTATACAACATCACGTGGGAGGTTGTACGTGACGCGTCGCCCCTCAGATCCACGACTTCTCGAGGTGACACACCATGGTGCTAGCTACGGGCGCGGGCCCGGGCAACGACGGCGGCCCCGATTCGGGGGCCAACCGGACGTCGCAGGCTTACCACGATCTGCGCGCATTGATCCTCTCCGGTCACTACGAACCGGACTCACGCCTCACCGAATCGGAGCTCACCACGCAGCTCCAGGTCTCACGCGGGACGATCCGTTCGGTGCTCGCGCGCCTCGCGCAGGAGGGCTATGTCACCGCCGAGGCGAACCGCAGCGCTCGCACCCGCTCGTTCTCGGTGGACGAGGCGGTCGAGATACTGGAGACTCGCGCGGTGCTGGAGTCTGCGCTGGCGGCGAAGGCCGCCGAACGCGCCACCGATACCGACATCGCCGCGATGACCGAAACCTGTAAGCGCATGTGGGACTGGCAGGTACCAGGCGGGCGCGAGGAGTACTGGAACCTCAACCGCAGATTCCACGAACAGGTCAAGCAGGCGGCGCGGCAATCCACGCTCACCAGGTTCGTCGACAGCCTGCTGTATCCGCTCGTCATGCAGCAATACCGCGACGCGGACCGCGAGAAGCCGCGGACCGACTCCGTCAGGGAGCACGAGGCCATCCTCGCCGCGATCGTCACTCACAATCCGGAGGCCGCAGCGGCGGCGATGCGGCATCATCTGTCGTCGGCCCGGCGGGCACTTCTGCTGAAGTTCACCCCACCGGCCGACTAGCCCTCATCCACTCAGGACAACACACAGACAGAACTGTTACGAGCCACGGCAACTACGACCACAGGGCAACGGTCCACGCTGGGTCCAGGACAACGGTCACGTCGTCGCCCGGGCGAGCACCGAAGTGCGCATCGGCGTGCGCGCGAAGTGTGACATCCCCGACGGCGACGACCATCTCCTGGCGATCGCCGAGGTACTCGGCGGTCATGATGTGCGCCGGAAACCGGTTGGGGCCCTCGGGCTCCCGTGACGCAGTGACGACGCGGATATTCTCGGGCCGGATGCACACGGACATTTCCTGGCCGGCGGTGGGCGGTGCGGGTGGGGTGGTGAATCGCTCGCACCGCACCACCCCGAGGGTCGTTTTGGCGTCGACCACACGGTCACGGGGGCCTGCCGGCCGGTCGAGCACTCCGGGGATGAGGTTGGCGCTGCCGACGAAGTCGGCCACGAACCGTGTCGCCGGGGAGTCGTAGATCTCGCTCGGCGAGCCGATCTGCTCGATTCGGCCACGGTTCATGACGACGATCGTGTCGGACATGGCGAGGGCTTCGCCCTGGTCGTGCGTGACGTAGATGGTGGTGACGCCGAACTTCTGCTGGAACGACCGCAGCTCGGCGCGCAGTTGTGAGCGTAGCTTGGCGTCCAGGTTGGACAGCGGTTCGTCGAGCAGCAGGACCTCCGGCTCGCACAGCAGCGCGCGGGCCAGCGCGAGCCGCTGCTGCTGGCCGCCGCTGAGTTGGGTGGACCATCGGTCGGCGTACTCCGACAGCCCCACCTGTTCGAGCATTGCGAGGACACGGCGCTGCGTCTCGGGGCGGGGGTAGATCTTTCGGCCGTATCGGAGCGGGAATGCGGCGTTGTCGAACACCTTCATGTGGGGCCAGATCCCGTAGGACTGCGGCACCATTGCGATCGGCCGGGAGTCGGGAGGGACGTCGCGACCCGCGGCGGCGGAGAATACGGCCTTCCCGTTCATCCAGATCTCGCCGCCGTCAGCGGTCTCGAGTCCGGCGAGGCAGCGCAGCGTGGTCGTTTTTCCACAGCCGCTGGGTCCGAGCAAGGTGAAGAAGCTGTTCTTCGGCACGGCGAAGCTGACATCGTCGATGACGCGGTTCACTTCGCCGCTGTCGTGACGGGTGAATTGTTTCTGCAGACCGGAGATCTGTACGGAATGGTCGGTAGCAACGAGTTTCTGCATGTTCACGACACCTCAGATGTGTTTTTGGACGCCACGGCGGTTGACCCACCAGACGGAGACGGCGGAGAGGGCGAGCAGGAGAACTGCGAGGGCACTGGCCTCGGGATAGTTCGCGCTCTCGCCGATCATGTCCCACAGCAGCACCACGACGGTGCGGTTGTCGGAGCTGGACAGCAGCAGAGCGATGGGGAGTTCGCCCAGGGAGTGGGCGAACACCCACAGCCACGTGCTCGACACCGCGGGGGCGACGAGGGGGAAGATCACCCGGCGCAGCACAACACCTTTCGACGCACCGGAGACACGTCCCACCTCTTCGAGTCCTTTGTCGAGCTGGAGCAGTGCCGTCTGAATCATGCGTGACCCGCGCGGGACGTACCGGGTGGTGAACGCGATGATGATGATCCAGATCGTCCCGTAGATCGGGAAGGGCATGTACAGGTACAGGAACAGCACCGCCATTCCCAGTACCACGGCGGGGATGGCGAAGACCAGGAACGAAATATCGAACAGAATCCTGCCGATGCGTCCGCCGCGGCTTGCGGCCAGCGCCAGCCACAGGGCGAATCCGGCGGTCAGCGTCGCCGTGATCAGGCTGATCACCAGGGTGTTGAGGACCGCTTGGCTCAAGCTCGGGTTGGTGAAGATTGCGGTGTAGTTGGCGAGGCTGAGCGCACCCAGATTGTCCAGGCTGATCGGCTGGAGGTACGGGGTCAGGCTCGTCCAGACCAGGGTCAGGATGGGCACGATGATCGCGACGAGTACGTAGAGAAAGACGATCGTGAAGATCGGGATGCGCCAGCGTCCCAGCCGCACCGGCGTGGACCGGTATCCCTTGCCCCCCACCACCTGGAACCGGTGCGACTCGCGGGTCTGGCGCCGGTAGACGGCGATCATCACCAGGGACAGCAGGACCAGCATGATGCCGTAGGCGCTGGCCTGGCCGTAGTTGGCGAGTCCCGACGGCGGCTGCAGTGAGGCCTGGATGAGGCTGCTGAACACGTAGATCTGGTCCGGCATTCCGAGGATGGCCGGGATCGCGAATTCCTCGAGCGCGATGACGACGAGCAGCATGCTGGCCGCGGTGATTCCCGGCATCGTGAGGGGCAGAACCACTTTGCGGGTTCGTGTCCACCATCCGGCGCCCGCTGTGGCCGCCGCCTCCTCGAACTCGAGGTTGAGCCGGGCGAACGTCGGCGCGAGCATGATGTACATGCCTGGGACGCCGAAGATTCCGGCGACCAGGATCATGCCCGGCAGCGAGTAGATGTCGATGGTGAACCCGAAGATCCGCTCGATGACGATGGCGATCGGGCCGTTGGTGGGGTTGGCCGCCAGCACCCAGGCCACCGCCATGACCGTGGCCGGCACGGCCATGGGGGCCAGCGTGCTCGGCGCGAGGAATCGGCGTCCGGGGATGTCGGTGCGTTCGAACAGGTAGGCCAGGCTGACGCTGATCACGAGAGCCAGGCCCACGGTGCCGACCACGAAGATCAACGAGTTGAGCGCGACTTCGACCAGGCGTTTCGAGGAGAAGATCGCGGTGAAGTTGGCAAGCGTGAACCCGGGGACCTGGAAGGGCAGCTTCGTCTCGCTGTCCTTGAGACTGCTGAACAACAGCATGCCCAGGGGAAAGAGCATGAGATAGGCGATGATCGCGCCGATGGCGATGTTGACGCCGATCAGGACACGGTCTCGCCGGTGCGGGTGTGCGTCGGTGGGCTCAGGGCGGACGCCGGGTTGCTGAGGGCGTGCGCCGGTGGGTGGGCGCGTGCCGGTGGGCGGGCGTCCGCCGGTGGAGAGCGGGGTGCCGGACTGCATCGCTGAAGTCTCCAAAGGTGAGGGGATAAAGTCTTCTGCTGCCCGTCGGGCAGCGGTGCGACGGTGGGGGCCGTCAGTTGACGTCGGTGCCCAAGGCCTCTTCGACCTCGGGGAAGTAATCCGAGAACTGCTCGTACTGCTCGAGGTTGGTTTCGCCGAACCACTCGACGCCGGCGGCGCACAGGGCGCCGATGACACGGTTGGTTGCGGCGTCCGTGCAGTCCGTGTTGGTGGGGATGGCCGAGTTGTATGTGTCGACCAGGGCGGACTGGCCCTCTTCCGAGGCGAGGAAGGCGGTCAGCAGGCGACCTGCGGCCGGATGCGGGGCGCCCTCGGCCACGAACAGGTAGGACTTGTTGGCGTTGGTGGGGCCCACCGGCGCGACGGCGACCGGCGCGCCCTTGGCCTGGTCGTCCAGCACGAGGTTGATCAGATCGGTACCGACCGGGGTCTGGCCGGAGACGACGAGTGTGTGGGCCTGCGTGGTGTTCTCGGTGTAGTGGGGCTGCTGCTGGGCCAGTCGGGAGCTGTAGTCGAGACCGGCGTCGGTGCCGAGGGCCGGGTCCTGAGCCCACACGGTCATGAAGGACCCGCGCGCCTCGACGCTGAGCTTTCCTCCATCCCACCGGGGATCGAGCAGGTCGTCCCAGCTCGCGGGCGCATCGCCGGCGGCCAGGGCATCGGTGTTGTATGCCCAGACTTTCGGGACGGCCCAGACGTAGACGAAGTCATCGGCGAAGATCTGATCGCCGGGCACCTCGTAGGACGCCCAGTCGACCTTCGCTGCCAGGGACTGCGACGGCAGCACGGTGAGCCCACCGGCGTTGGAGACATCGAAGGTCACGCGCTCGGCGGCCTGCTCCACATTGAGCTGGGTGACGAGGTCCGGAGCCTTCTTGTTCGTGTACCTGACTTCGATCCCGGGGTACTTCTTCTCGAAGGCCTCGATGGCCGGCTTCATCTGCGCCTCCGGTTTCGGCGCGTACCAGACGACCTCCCCTTCGGCCTTGGCCGCCTGGTACAGCTCATCGAGGTTCTTGGTGTCCGGAACGGCGGGGGGACCGCCGCAGGCGGACAAGGCGACGGCAACCGCCATGACCGAGGCGGTCAGACAGAACTTGCGCCCGATTCGTGTCATGGCAATCAACATTCCTTCGCGCTGGGGGTAGCGGCGCCGGCAGGGGTGAGCCCGTACAGCCGGCCGGCGGTGCCGCCGGCGATCAGTTCCAGCTGCGTGTCGTCGAGCGAGGGCAGTTGCGTCTTGATGAGATCGTGAAGTTCGGACAACGATCCGGCCGAGGCGGGGAAGTTCGAACCCCACATGACGTTGGCTGCGCCGAACTTCTCGATCAGCGTACGGACCACCGGTGCCGCGGATCCGCTCTCGCGCTGTGCGCGCAGGACGGCCGGCGGCGTGAGCTTGATGAAGACCCGGCCGGTCTTCTCGAGCTGGGGAACTCCGGCGGAGCCCGGGTACGGCGCGGCGTCGTCCAGCTGGGGCCGGCCCGCGTGGTCGAGGATCGCGGTGAGTCCCGGGTACTGCTGGAGGAGCCCGGCGAGGATGGGAGCGTGCTGGGCGTGCATCTGGATGCAGACCGGCACCCGGCGGTCGGACAGGAACTGCCAGACCGGCGCCATGCGCTCGTCGTCGAGGCCGCGGCCGGGCGTCGGGACTGCGGTCGTCCCGTCGGCGGCGCGGATGCGGACTCCCGAGAAGCCCCGCTCGTCGATCCAGTGGTGGAGGTCGTCGACCACCTTCGGGGAGAGGAAGTCCACCGAGCAGACCCCACTGATGCGGTCGGCGTGCCGGGTGAGCTGGTCGGCGACGTAGCTGTTGTCGAATCCGTAGACCGTGGAGGCCTGGACGACGACGAGATGGTCGACGGCGGCGGCATCAGCCGCCCGCAGGAGACCGTCGATGTCGGTGGGCCGTTCCTGGGACCAGGTGGAGCGGTGGCCGCCGAGAGGGTCTGCGGGGTAGGAATCGGTGTCGGGCGAGATGATGTGGGTGTGTGTGTCGACGGTGAACATCAGTACCTCATGGCTGGTGGGTGGCGGGGTGGGCGTGCGGGCGGGGTGCGCTCATGCACGATCGCCGAGGTGCCGGGTGAAATCGTCGAGGAGCTCGGACACTGTCACCGGCGTGCGGATGACGTTCTGCTGCAAGGCGTAGTCGATCGCGATCTGCAGACCGGCGACGAGCTCGTCGGTCACCCCGAACCGTAGGGCGCGTACACGGGGCCCGGGCGCGGTATCGGCTGCCTTGCGCGCCTCGATCTCGGCGCCGAAAGCCTGGTAGAGCGCTGAAACCGTCTGCGGCTCGGCTTCGAGGAGGTCCCTCCGGACGGTGAGCATGTGGTTGATCGGCACGGTCTGGTGCCGGGCGCCCCACGCCTCCTCGGCCTCCCGCCAATTCGGGATGATCGGCACCAGGGGTCCCTGGGCCCCGTCGAGCGCAGGCGGACCGAGAACGGCGGCCACGACATCGCCGCGCTCGAGCACCTCCAGCACCTTGCCGGTCGTGCGTTCGACGTTCGGCGGCTCGACGTAGCCGGCGACGTGCGGCTCTTCGGTGGTGACCCAGGTGACCTCCTTGGCGTCGACGCCGAACTCCTCGTGCAGGATGCCGCGGACCCACAGCCCGGTGGTCTGGCTGTACGCCCGGACGCCGACCCGCTGGCCTGCCAGATCTGCCGGGTCGATTTCGGCCGAACCGGGCCAGCGGGTGAGCGAGTGGTGGTGGAAGTCGCCGCTCAGTACCACCGGCAGGAGTGCGATCGGGGCACCGGCTTCGCGGGCCTGCAGGAAGGTGGCGATGGCCAATTCGCTGACGTCGTAGCGGAGTTCGCGCACCATGGGGGCGAATGCCTTGTAGATCGGATCCGCCGCCGCGAGCTCGACGGCGCGCCCTGCGACGGTGAAGCCGGGGTCGGTGAGGAACGCGGTGTGCGGGTAGGACTTCGCCGCGATGGACAAGGTTCGGGGCATGAAATGACTCCTCTGTTGCGTCCGAGCCCGGGGGAGGGAGTGGGTGCACGGTGCCGATGCACTGATGCTGATCCTCAACCGACGGGCGGACCACCAATATTGTCTTACGGTTTCGCCCAATTTACGCGTGTGACGGGCCCAACACAAGGCCCTGCGGCGTGGATCGTCTAACAATTCTGCCCGATGCAGCATCCGAGAAGCAGCGACGACTTACTCCGCGACCGCGGCGTCCACCGGGCGCGCCGCTCCCATGGTCCGCCGCGCCACACGTTCACGCAGATTGTTGTACAAGATTCTCTGGCCGCACCGGGCGCAGCGGCGAAACTAGAGATTTATACATGTTGTTGCCCACAACTACGCCGCGCTGCTACTCTGTGCGAGAGAAAGTTGTTAAACAATCTGAGGCCGCGTCGCCAAGAGACTCGGATAACGCCAACGCACCTGGGCGGCCGGCCTGCACTCCGCCACCAGCGGGGCGCCCGTGACATCAGCTCGCTGATCGAGTCTCGCGAGTTCCCAAGCTCCACAACGATTTGTGGAGGCTGTTCCAGATCGCCAAGCGAGGACACAGTTGTGATAAAGATCGACGAAGAGATCGCCGTACCCGCACCACCGGAACGGGTGTGGGAGGTCATTTCCGACCCCACGGAGGTGGTGTCGTGCATCAACGGCGCCGAACTCGGCCAGTTCCACGACGACGGCTCCTTCGACGGCACGCTGGTCGTGAAGTTCAGCGCGATCCGGGTGCGGTTCGGTGCCCGGATGTCGCTCGACCTCGATGAACCCGCACGGGAGGGACGACTGTCCGCCCGCGGACGGGACGGGCAGGGCGCGACCCGGTTCACCGCGCACGCCACCTTCCGGATCACCGAAGACCACGCGGCCGGCGGAGCCCGAGTGCATGTGGCCGGTGAGGTGAGCCTCGCGGGCAAGCTCGCGTCGCTGATCGAGGCGGGCGCCGGGGCTGTGGTTTCCCGGATGACCCAGGAGTTCACGGACGAGCTGGTACGCCGGTGCGCCGGCGACACCGTGGTCACGCCGGCGCCCGGCCGGCCCACCCTGTGGGCACGTGTACGCGCCTGGTGGCACAGGACCATTCACAAGCGACAGAGCGAGCAGATCGGAGTGGCAAGTGGCAAGACTCAATAGCGTGATCGGTGCCCTGGAATCGGGGCAGCACGCCTTCGCGGCGTTTGCTTCACCCGAACCGGCCGCGGCGCTCGACTTCGCGACGTCCGACTACGACGGCCTGGTGTTCGAGGCCGAGCACAAGCCTTGGGACGCAACGACATTACGGGACAGCTTGCAGTATCTGCTCAACCGGCGACGCATATTCGAAGCCGGTACGCTCGCCCCGTCGCCCACGCCCCTCGTCCGCGTGCCCGTCAACGGAGCCGAACAGGGGCAGTGGCACGCGAAGCAGGCGCTCGACCTCGGAGCGTACGGAATCGTGTGGCCGCACATCAGCCGGGTCGAGGAGGCGCGCAACGCGGTCGCGGCGTGCCGCTACCCGCGGCTGCCCGGCGCGGACCGGTTCGAGCCGGCGGGTGTGCGGGGCGACGCGCCGACGGCCGCCGCCCGTTACTGGGGTCTGTCGAACGACGAGTATTACGCCAAGGCCGATGTGTGGCCGCTCGCCCCGGACGGCGAGATCCTCGTCGTGATCCAGATCGAGGATCAGTTCGGGATCGAGAACCTCCCGGCGATCCTCGACGAGGTGCCCGGCATCGGTCTCATCCTCATCGGTGAGGGCGATCTCAGCCAGGAACTGGGCGTGCCCCGCCAGCTGGACCACCCATTGATGGTCGAGGCCAGGCGCCGGATCGTGAAGATCTGTCACGAACACGGAGTCGTGGTCGGCCACCCGCACGTGACCACGAGCAACGTCGAGCAGGTGCTCGACGAGGGCTACCGCTTCCTCATGTCCGCGCCGGTGCGCAGCTATCCCGGCCTGGAACTGGGCCGCAAACTCACCGGTCGCTCCTGACCCCGAACACCTCACCTGGAGAAAAACCTTCATGATCATCGACTGTCACGGTCACTTCACAACCGCGCCACCCGCGCTCGGACAGTGGCGCGAGCGCCAGATCAAGGCGTTCGAGGATTCGGGCGCGCGAGTTTCCCCCGACGAGTTGCACATCGGCGACGACGAGATCAAGGCCGCGATCGAACAGGGCCAGCTCAAGCTCCAGCTCGAACGCGGCACCGATCTCACACTCTTTTCCCCCGGCGCGGGAAAGATGGCCCACCACTACGGCGACGAGCAGACCAGCCTGGTCTGGTCGCAGGTCAGCAACGACCTCATCGCCCGGGTGTGCGGCCTGTTCCCGGACCGTTTCGCCGCGGTGTGCCAGCTTCCGCAGTCGCCCGGTGACGCGCTGGCCTCCTCCATCCGCCTGTCGTCCGAAGAACTCGAGCGCTGCGTCGAGGAACTCGGATTCGTCGGCTGCCTGCTCAACCCGGACCCGTCCGACGGGTACTGGCAGGCGCCGCCGCTGACCGACCGGATCTACTACCCGCTCTACGAGAAGATGGTGGAGCTGGATGTGCCCGCGATGGTCCACGTCGCGATGTCGCGTAATCCCGCCGTCCAGGGCACCTGCGCGCACTACCTCAACGGCGACACCGTGGCCTTCATGCAGCTGTGCCAGTCGGACCTGTTCACCGACTTCCCGACGCTGCGGCTGATCCTGCCGCACGGCGGCGGCGCGGTCCCCTACCACTGGGGCCGCTACCGCGGGATGATGCAGGACCAGGGCCGGCCACCCCTGCAGGAATCGTTGCTGCACAACGTTTTCTTCGACACCTGCGTCTACCACAAACGGGGCCTCGAACTGCTCACCGACATCATCCCCGCCGAGAACGTGCTCTTCGCCTCCGAGATGATCGGCGCCGTCCGCGGGGTCGACCCGGAAACCGGGCACCGCTTCGACGACACCAAGGCGCTGCTGGACTCCATCGACTCCATCAGCGACGACGACCGGCAGGCGATCTACGGCGGCAATGCGCTGAAGGTGTTCCCACGCCTGGCGAGCCGCATCGCCAACCACGACAAGCAGAAGGAGATCGCGCGGTGAAGGTCTACGAAGCGCTCGCAGCAGCGTTCGCCGCCGAGGGCACCACGGATGTGTTCGGCATGATGGGCGACGCCAACATGCACTGGATGAACGCGCTGGCCAGTCGCGGAACGCGCCTGTACGAGGTGCGCCACGAGGGTGCGGGACTGAGCATGGCGCACGGGTACGCCCGCGCATCCGGCCGGCCCGGCGTCGTGACGACGACCAGCGGCCCCGGTACCGCGCAGCTGGCCACGTCGATGATCGTGGCCAGCCGGGCACGCATCCCGCTGGTCGCGTTCTGCGGGGAGACGCCGCTGGGTGACACCAGCGCCGTCCAGTACCTCGACCAGCAACGGTTCGCCGCCGCGATCGAGTGCGAATTCCTCCAGGTGACCAAGGCCGAGTCGGCCGCAGAAGTGGTGCAGCGCGCTTTCTACCTGGCCCGCACCCAATCCCGGCCGGTGATGATCAGCGCACCCTTCGACGTGCAGCTGCAGGAGTTCGAGGACGACATGCCGTACGTCCCGTCCACCGAGCTGCTCCGCGCCCCCAAGCTGCTGCCCCACCCGGACCGGATCCAGCAGGCGTGCGAAATCATCGGGGCGAGCAAACGAGTCGTGATCGTCGCCGGACGAGGCGCCCGCAACGCGGACGCGGGCGAGCAGGTCCTCGCGCTCCAGCGTCGCACCGGCGCTCTACTCGCCACCACGCTGCAGGCCAAGAACTGGCTGAGCGCCGAAACCGAGTACCACGTGGGGATCGCGGGACTGTTCGGCAGCAGGCTCGCGATGGAGCTGCTGCAGGAGGCCGACTGCGTGGTTTCGGTGGGCGCGAGCCTCAACCACTACACCATCGAGAGCGGATACCTGTTCCCGGAAGCGAAGTTCATCCAGATCGACACCGCGCCGCATCTGGTGATGGGCAACGGTCAGGTCGCCGACTGCTACATGCAGGCCGACGCGGTCACCGCCCTCGACGCCCTGACAGGCGCGCTGGGGGTTCGCGGTATCGAGGCGGAAGGCTTCCACACCCCCGAGGTGCACAGCCGGCTCACGGCCCCGCTGATCGATCCGGCCGAGTTCCGCAGTGAGCCTGGCCTGCTCGACCCGCGCGAGGCGATCTCGGTGCTCGACGCCGAACTTCCCGGCGAGATCGGGCTGGTGCTCGGCAGCGGGCACCAGACGGACTTCGGCACGATGCTCTTCCAGCGCTCCCGCGAGATCACCTCGAACTACGGCATGTTCGGCGCCATCGGTCAGGCCCCGCTGCTGACCATCGGCACCGTCGTCGCCAACGGCGGCAAGCCGACCTTCGTGGTCGAAGGCGACGCGAGTTTCCTGATGCATCTGTCGGAGTTCGAGACCGCCTGCCGCTACGGGCTGCCGGTGCTCGTCGTCGTCATGAACGACCAAGCCCTCGGCGCCGAGTACCACAAGGCGAAGGCCAAGGGCCTCGACCCTGAACTCGCCGTGATCCCCACCCCCGAATTGGGCACGGTGGGCCAGGCCCTCGGCGGCGGCGGCGCGACAGTCCGCACAACCGACGAATTGCGCGCCGCGCTGGCCGAATACGTCCGCAACCCGCGGCCGACCATCATCGACGTCCGCATCACCCGCGACGTGCTCAGCGTGCCCTACCGGCGCATCCAATACGGCGACGACGTGTGAGCCGGACGTTGCTGACGACCAACGACAAGAGGAGTCGTAAATGAAGATCGTACTGGGCAGGGACGACCTCGCGACCGCGGCCGTCGAGGGGGCCGCGGCCGCCGGAGCCACACCCGAACGTGTCGACATCCGGCCCGTGCACAAGGCATCACGCGGTTTCGTGAACGACGCAGCGGCGGACGTCTGCGAGCTGGCCGTGGTGACACTGCTGCAGGCCGCCGCCCACGACAAACCGGTGGCGCTCCTGCCGGTCACCATGCTCGGCCGCTACCAGCACCAAACCCTGGTGACCATGGGCGAACTGAGCGTCGACGACGTGCGTGGCAGAAGCATCGGCGTGCGCTCGTGGAGCCAGACCACCGGGGTATGGCTGCGCGGATTCCTCAGCGAGCAGTACGGCATCGACCTGACCGACATCAACTGGCAGACATACGAAGGCGGACACGTCGACGGCGCCACCGACCCGGCATGGGTCACGCGCGCACCCGAAGGCGCCACATTGCAGGCCGACTTCCTCGAAGGCCGGCTCGACTACGGGATCATGGGCAACGAGCTGCCCTCCGACGACCGGATCCGCACCGCCATTCCCCACGCGCTCGCGGTCGCGTCCGAATGGTCCGCGCGCAAGGGATTCGCTCCCATCAACCACGTGGTCGGGTTCAGCGCGGCGGCGGCGAACGAGGACCCGAAGGCCGTGCTCGCGGTCTACGACGAATTGGTCGCGGCCACTGCGGCCGCCGGCCCGACGGCGGGTTCGGTGGATCTGAGCCCCGTCGGGTTCGACGGTCTGCGCGGGCCCGTCACCGACGCTTCCCGCTACGCATACGAGCAGGGGCTGCTGCCGCGCCGGGTCGAGTTCGACGAACTCGTCGACCGCACCTGCGCCGCGCTCGGGGTCACCGCCTCGCGCCTCGGCGGCTGACCCATTCGCTCCTTCTGAATACGAAAGGCTGAACATGAATACGCTTTCGGTCGCACTCGGGGACTACCCGCACGTGCAGGCCCTGCTGGGCGGCGACGTCGCGGTGGACGGCTACACAGTCGAACCCGTCGAGGTCAGCCCGATCATCGGCGCCTACCGGCGGATGATCCGCGACCTCGAGTTCGACGTGTGCGAACTCGCGCCGACCTCCTACCTGATGGCACTGCAGGCCGGGGTTCCGCTCACCGGGATCCCCGTCTTCCTCAACCGCCGTTTCCACCACGCCGACGTGCAGTGCGGTTCGGCATCCGGGATTCGCTTCCCCGCCGACCTGAAGGGCAAGCGGATCGGCGTCCGCGCCTACACGGTGACCACCGGGGTGTGGATGCGCGGCATCCTGCGCGACGAGTACGACCTCGACATCGACACGGTCACGTGGGTCGTGGACGACGACGACCACATCGAAGGCCGCGCCCCGGCTAATGTCGAGCGCGTCACCGACGGCCGATCACTCGGCGAGTTGCTGCGCGCCGACGAGATCGACGCCGCGTTCAGCGGCAACGCCGGCACCGGACGGGCGGGGGCGCCGCGGGCGGGATGGTCCGCGACGGCCGAGCAACCCGCGGGCGACGACGGGCCATACCCACTGTTTCCCGACCACGAGGTGCTCGCCACCGACTGGTACCTGCGCACCGGGATCTATCCGCTGCACTCGGTGATCGCACTCCGCCGCGACCTCGTCGACCGCGATCCCGGGTTGCCCACCGCACTCTACGCCGCGTTCGCCGAGAGCAAACGCAGTCAGATCGAGGCCGATCCGCAGTGGTCCGCGATGCCCCGACTGGGCAAGCAGGCCAACCAGATCCGGACCGACCCGATCCCCTACGGCCTGCACGCCAACGACGCCAGCGTGCGAGCGCTCGTGAAGTTCTCACAGGACCAGGGCCTGCTCGATCCGGACTTCTCCACCGATCCCGCCCTGCTGTTCGCCAAGGGCGACTACCCGGACGCCTGAGCCGGCCCACCAACCGAGAAAGGTCCAGACCATGGACATCGTCGATACCCACTGCCACATCATCACCGACGACGTGACCCGCTACCCCCGGGCCCCGATCGGCGGGACGCAGTCCGGCTGGGCCACCACCCGGCCGGTCACCGCAGACGGCATGATCGAGCGCATGGACGAAGCCGGGATCGGTCAGGCCGTGCTGGTGCAGGCCACGACCGCCTACGGCTACGACAACTCCTATGTACTCGACAGCCGGGCGCAGCGACCGGACCGGTTCATCGCGGTCGGCACAGTGGACCCGTTGCGTCCCGACGCGGCCGACAACCTCGCGGCGGTGGCCGGCAACGGCGGACTCGCCGGGGTGCGGCTGTTCACCAGCGGCAGCACCGTGCCCACCCAGGGCGAGTGGTTCGCCGCGCCGGAGACGTATCCCTTCTGGGACAGGGCCACCGAACTCGGAGTCACGGTGTGCCTGCAGATGCGGCTCGGGCCTGCGACAGAGCAAGTGCACCAACTGCTGCGCCGGTTCCCCTCGGTCCGCGTGTTACTCGACCACATGGGTTACCCCGACATCGCGGCCTCGCCCACCGACGCCGGCGAACAGGTGGCGGACCTGGCCATTCATCCTGGCCTGCACCTCAAGCTGACCCACCGCAACCTCGAACGCCTCCACGACGCCGGCGCAAAGGCCTCAGGTTTCCTCGACCCGGTGCTCGCAGCATTCGGAGCGAACCGGATCGCGTGGGGCTCCAACCTGCCCGCCGCGGAACAGTCGCTGCCCGAACTCGTCGCCCTCGCCCAGGAGGTGCTGGCCGGCGTGCCCGAGCCCGAGCGCCGGGAAATCTTCGCGGGCACGGCGCGACGGCTGTATCCCAGCCTGGCCGCATAGGGACTGGGAGGATGGATATTCGGCAAAGATCCGATAGCACACTCGGTATCGCACGCCGTGTGTTCGATTCCTGCGTTGCCCTCGTCTCCGCCGCCGCAGCTGCGCCGGTCGCCTTCGCGCTGGCCGAGGGTATGGCGATGTCCCGCATTGCGTGCGGCAGTCTCGAGGCGGAGGAGTATTCGTCGGACGAGAATCTGCACGATCTCGGCACGGTGATCGAGCTGAGCTAGGTCGTGCCCCCACGTGCGTGCCGTCCGCTGCCGATGTCCGCCGAAATCCGGCGGACGGCACGCATTTCCACGCTACTTTCTCAGCAGAGGTGATCACCACGAGCAACGACGAACCGGAACCCTACCCCGGGATGGGCCGATGACCATGCTCTCCGGCCTCCGCGGGCAAACCTTCGCGTCCCTCCGCAGCAACAACTTTCGCCGCTACATCACCGGTCAGGCAATCTCCCAAGCCGGCAAGTGGATGCAAACCATCGCCCAATCGTGGCTCGTCCTCGAGCTCTCCGAGTCCGCCACCGCGATCGGCGTGGTGATGGCGTTGCAGACCGCGCCCATGCTCCTCGTCGCGCCGTATGGAGGCGTCGTTGCCGATCGACTCGACAAGCGGCGCTTGATGATTGCCCTGCACACACTGATGGGTGTGCAAGCACTGATCCTGGGAATTCTCACCGTCACCGGAACAGTCCACCTCTGGCACGTCTACGTTCTCGCGCTCGTCCTCGGCCTGAACCAGTGCTTCGAAAACCCGACACGCCAATCGTTCCTGCTCGAGATGGTCGAGCCCGATCACCTTCGCAACGCCGTCAGCCTGCAATCGGTGCTCAACTCCACGGCCCGGATGATCGGGCCCGCCGCCGCCGGACTCGTCATCGCCGCCGGCGGTGTCGGTCTGTGTTTCCTCCTCAACGCTGCAAGTTTCGTAGCGGTCGTGGCCTCCCTACTCGCCCTCGACGTCGCACAGCTGAACCCGTCACCACCGACCGCCAGGGCCCGCGGTCAGCTCCGCGAAGGACTCGCGTACGTCCGACGCTCCCCTCAGCTGTCCGTACCGTTGACCATGATGGCCCTGATCGGCTGCTTCGCCCTCGAGTTCCCGGTGATCCTGCCCGTGATCGCCGACCAGACCTTCGATGCCGGACCGGGCGCATACGGCTTCATCACCGCCGCGATGGGCGCGGGATCGGTGGTGAGCGGACTCGCCGTCGCAGCCTGGGGCCGCACCGGAACCCGCCCACTCGTACTCACAGCAACCGCCTTCGGCACCCTCCTCCTCGCCGCTGCCCTCGCCCCCAATCTGTGGGTCATGCTGGTAGTCATGGCCTGCGTGGGAGCATGCAGCGTCGCCTTCACCTCCACGACCAACAGCACGCTGCAACTCGCCGCCGAAGCGACCACACGCGGACGGGTGATGGCCCTGTTCTCCATGGCATTCATCGGATCCACAGCCGTAGGCGGGCCCATCGTCGGATGGGTATGTCAGCAATGGGGTGGCCGCGCAGGACTACTCCTCGGGGCCATCGCCTGCCTCATCGCCGCAGCCATCGCAGCACCGCGTCTCAGAGACGGCGGCAGCCGAGCCCACGGATCGGCATAGTTCACCCCGACGAGTTGCTCTCCGAGCTGATCAGCGGCCGCCCGCCGGTCGCGGCCGAGGTGGTGCCAGCGTCCGGGATCATGCGGGACGGCGGTGCATCTGGGCTGATGCTCCTAGCTAATCCCTGTCCGAGTAGATCACACTCCTGATACAACGCAGCGTGGCAGGGGCGTCCGTGGTAGCCGTCGGCCACGCCCGGACACGCATGCGCGTCATCATCTGGCGACCAACCATCAACATTCCCGCGCACTCTTGCCGAGGTCACCGCCGCATGGGGCCAGTCAACCGCGACACCGCAATATTTTTGTCACAAACTTTCTGGCGTTCTCCCCGCCGCCCCCGTCGCAGGGAGCCCAGGACCGCGGCGCCGCCGACGAGCAGGATGAGAGCCCATCGCTCGGGCGTGGCTGCGATCGCTGTCGCGACGGGCTCGACAGGATTGGGCATGCCGGTCGCGCGTTCGACGATCCATCCGCATGCGAGAACACCGATCAGGCAGGTGAGTAACCGCGAGGCGCCTTCTCGCCGGGTCAGCGCCCAGATCGGCACGGCCAACAGAGCCAAGGCGGCGAGTTGCGCGAGTTCGAGACCGATGTTGAACCCCAGCGTCGGCAACACGATACGAGCCCCATCGAGCGACAGATCACCGAGGGTGCCGGCGAACCCGAAGCCGTGAACGAGACCGAAAACCAGAGTGATCAGCAACTCCAGGCGGGGCGCGACCAACGGCCTGGTGGCATGAACGGCCGCGGCGACGATCGTGACCGCGATGCCCGTCTCGACCAGCCGGCTCGGCAGCGTCACCCATCCCAGCGTCGACAACAGCAAACTGAGGGAATGGCCGGCGGTGAAGGCGACCGTCAACGCCCCGATCCGGCGGGCGGCGTCGAACGGCCGGAGTCGGCGAGCAAAGACGGTGAGCACGACCAAGGTGAGGAACAGCAAATGGTCGGTGCCCTCCCTGAAGTGTGTGAAGCCAACCGTGATCATCGAACCGAGTGACACCGAATCCGCCCCGCCGTTGGCGGCTACGGTCAGATCAGGCTGATAGTGGGTGATCAACCCCAGTAGGTCGAGAGTGCCGTCGGCGTTCTTGTCGGCCACATACACCTTGTGCGAATAGATCTGGTCGGTGACGATGCTGTCGGAGACTGTGAACGAAGAGACGTCCCCGCTTGTGGGCGGGGTCGCGGTCACCACGGTATGCAGATTCGCGACGCCCTCCATGTCAGAGATGTCGATGGACCCGATCGTCGTTGCATATGCGGTCCCATCGGGGGTCGCGACCGTGATGCCGTCGGCGAACATGCGGCGGAATTCGTCGGCGCGCGCGGCGACGACAGTGTCGGCGTCGTCGGTGAGTTCGGTGCCCTGTGCGATCTCGAGCCGGTCCAGGGGGACATCGATGTCCAGAAGGACGTGGTCGGCGTCGGTGGCGTCGATTGTCACGAGGGTCGCGCTGGGTTCGTGGGCCTGGGCGCCGGCGGGGAGTGAGAGGAGCGCGATCGCCGCCAGCCACAGGGCGGCGACCGCGCGGGTCCACATAATAGATTTCATGCGTGATGATTTCGTAGACTAGGCCGCGGCGCCGGTGCCGTAGTCGACATCCTTGTCGCGGTAGACGGTGTGGTAATGAGCGTCAGCCGTGCTTTGGCTCTTGGCGTTGAGGTACTCGAGCCAGAACGACGGGCCGTCGACCCGAAGATACGATCCCACCGCCGCCGGGTCGGTGGAACCGGACCATCCGATCACCGTCGAATCGAGCTGGGACAGATACTTGTCCATCAGTGGCCCGGGGACGGTGGGGTCGGCGTCCTCAACCCAGAGTCCGATGATCGTACGTACGGTTTCCTGCTGTTGCGGGGTGAGCTCGGTGTACGGGATGCCTTCGGTGGGTGGATAAGCGATGTCGGCACCGGGCCCCATCACGAGATCGTCGAAGGTGCCGGACAGCGTCGCCGCGGCCCGTTGCTGTTCCGACAACGAACCGAGCAGACCGAACACGGCATCGGCCTCCTCGACCATCGGGGAGTACTCGACGCCGTCGAGGGTGAAGGTCGTCGGCTCCACGCCGGTGAACATCGGGGACGCACTCACCACACCACCACCGACGGTCACGTGAACGACCATGTGGTGACCCCCGAACTGCACCGTCCAGGGCGAGTCCGACGACGGGTCACCATAGAGGGCGAGGTAATAGTTGTCGGAGCCGAAGCTCACTCCCCCGCCGCCTCCACCTCCGCTGGTGGTGGCGGAGTTGTCGCCGAGCCAATCATCCGCCGTCATGATCTCGCGAATCTGTTCCATGCCTTGATCCGACAGGACGCTGTCGACCACGGCCAGAGCCGCCGCCCGCTGAGTGGCGTCGAGATCTCCGAGCATCACGCCCTGCCGACCCTGGAACGCTCCCGACGGAAAGTTCGACCAACTGCCTTCCTTCGCGCTCAGATCGTCGTAGGAAAAGACCGCACTCTCACGCTGGGTGCTTTCGAGCGAGTCGAGGAACGCGTTCGCCGCAGTCACCGCAGCATCGACCACAGCGGCATCGGACGCCGAGACGATGCCGGTACTCGCGGCCGATGTCGACGACGCGGACGACGTGTCTGAGTTAGTTGCGCCCGAAGACTCCGCCGTGTCGCTCGAACATCCCGCCAGCAGTAGAGACAACGCCACGGTTGGAGCGGCGATCAGGATCATCTTCTTCATGCCGCGAACACTAGGATGCGATTCTGGCAAGGACCTGGATACTACCTGGGAATCACCCCGAAGGGCCTCTACCGACAACGCGCCACGTCAGCATCGGTATGCGGTCGTGGCCACTACGGTCTTTGAACAGTCGGCCTCGTCGAGCGACCATCGCTTCGTCCAGCCCGACAGCGCAGCAGCATGAAAAATCAAGCAGTCAAACACAACCCGAACACGACAAATATGACCCGAAACTCGCCTACTCCGCTACCTAGTCGTGCGCCTGCTCCACGACCCAGGCCGCGACCTGTGTCCGGGAGGTGAAACCGAGTTTGGCCAGAATGTGCTCCACGTGCCCTTGCGCGGTGCGGGGTGAGATCACCAGGCGGTCGGCAATGGCCTGATTGGTCAGGCCTTCGGCGATCAGGCCTGCGACTTGCCGTTCCCGCTTGGTCAGTCGTGGCGACCCATCGCCGGCGGGTGTGGAGGTGCCGGGCTGTCGCTCGAGGAGGGCGTAGGCGATTGCCGCATCGAAGTTCAGGCTTCGGCCCTTGCGGTGGGCCTCCTCGAATACTGCGCCTCCGAGCCGCTTCCGAGCTTGTAGGTCGCAGTTCTTTTGGTACACGAGAAGATTGGAATGTATGACCACGGCACTGCCCACCGATCGCGCCAATCCCTCCGCGGCTCCCATCAGCACTGCGGCCCGGGCAGCGTCGCGTCGCTCGCACGCGATCCAGGCCAGCGCTCCGAGGCAGGCTGCGGCGAAGCGGGGGCTGTGCACTTGCCGGGTCAGCTCCAGCGACTGGTCGAGAAGCCGGACCGCGCGATCGACGTCACCCTGCTGCCACACCGCAATTCCCAGGGCCCACAGCGAATGCGATCGATACACCTTCTCGCCGTGCATCTCTGTGATCGCGAGAACACGCTCGAGGCTTTCGACCGCCTGCTCCGTCGAGCCGGACAGTCCATAGGTCGTCCCCAACAGGTAGAGGGCACTGGTTTCGAGTGTGCGTTCTCCACGTTCGCGGAACTCTGCGAGCGCGGTGCCGAGGCGAGAGCGGGCCCGTTCGAGATCACCGTTGTAGAGCGCCAGCGTGCCGTCGGCGTCGGCGACGAGAGCGCGCATCATCGGGTCGCTCGTGCCCGCGGTGAGGGTCCGCGCCTCCGCCACGAGTGCGGCCCCGGACTCGAGATCCCCTTGTACGTCGGCCATCACGCTGGCGCAGTAGAGCGCCTTGATCCGGTCGACGGTCGGTTCGACGGGGTAACGAGCCAACAGGTGGTTCAGCCAGCGTCGACCCTCGTTGTAGAGGCCCTGCGACGTCCAGAACCAGCGGAGTGCGGCGGCGGTGCGCAGGCCGGCGGCGGGATCATCGTCGATGCCGAATTCGAGGGCCTCCCGCAGATTCGGCTGTTCCCGCTTCAGACGGGCGATCCACTCGAGCTGGCGGGCACTGATCCACTCGGCCTCCGCATCCAGCGCCAACGCCTCGTACCAGTCCCGGTGCCGGCGACGCAACGCCACAGCCTCACCGGTCTGCTCGAGTTTCTCGTAGCCGTATTCGCGGAGAGTCTCGAGCATCCGAAAGCGCACCACCGACCCGCGCTCCTCCCGGATCAGAATCGATTTCTCCACCAACGACGTCAGCGTGTCCAGCAACTCGCCCGGGTCGAGGTCGGCGCCGCACACCCGCTCCGCCGCGTCGAGTTCGAAGCTTCCCGCGAACACCGCCACCCGTCCGCACACCAGTTGTTCACCGGCGTTGCACAACTCGAAACTCCAGTCGATACACAACCGCAACGTCTGCTGCCGCGTCGGCGCACCCCGGCTGCCGCGGGTCAACAGGGCATAGCGGTCGGTGAGGCGCCCTAGGATCTGCTCGGGCGACATCGCCCGCAACCGGGCCGCCGCCAACTCGATCGGCAGCGGCAACCCGTCGAGCCGGTGACAGATCCCCGCCACCTCCACCGCATTGTCGTCGGTGAGCGCGAACCCCGGAACGGCAGCATTGGCGCGTTCGGTAAACAACGTCACCGCATCGTATTTGGGTAACCCGCGCAAGGAGGGCTTCCGTTCGGGATCGGGGACGGCCAGCGGGGGGACCCGCAGCACCGCTTCCCCGCCGATTCCCAGGGGTTCGCGGCTGGTGGCCAGCATCCGCAACCGCGGGCACACCCGCAGCAGGGGTCCGGCGAGTTCGGCGACCGCGTCCACCATGTGCTCGCAGTTGTCGAGGACCAACAACACCTCTCGCGGGGCGAGGAACTCGATCAGGACCTCCCGCAGCGGCCTCGCCGAGTGGTCCCGGACTCCCAGTGCGCCTGCGATGGAGTCGACCAGTGAAACCGCGTCGCGCAGTTCACCCAACTCGACCAGGCGCACACCGTCGGCGTACTCGCGCTGCACCGCCGACGCGACCCGCATCGCCAGCCGGGTCTTGCCGACACCCCCGATCCCGGTCAACGTCACCAGCCGAGACCCGGTCAGCAGGTTCTTCGCCTCGGTGAGCTCGTGTCGGCGGCCGACGAAACTGGTCAGTTCCAGGGGAAGGTTCCCCGTCGTGATGGGGCGGAGGCACCTGCGCGGCTCGGTCGCACTTCGGAACCCGGTCGCCGGTCGTTGCCCTGTGTATCGGGTTCGGCCCGAAGGGGCATCTCGTCGACCAGAAGGTCGTGGGCACGTTGCAGGGTTCGCAGTTCCTCTCCGAAGTCGGCGGCGGTAGCCGGTCGCTGGTCGGGCACGCGGGACATCGCGCGGGCGATCACCGCGGACACGTCGTCCGGGAGCCCCCGCTCGCGCAGGTCGGGCACCTCCTGTGTGGTGATCCGCAGGAACTGGGCGACGACCTGTTCGCCGCTGCGACGTTCGAACGCGGCATGGCCGGTGAGGGCACTGAACAGGGTGGCGCCCAGGCCGTAGACATCAGCTGCCGGACTGGGCGGTTCACCGCCGAGAACCTCCGGCGCGGTATACGCCGGAGACCCGGTTACGGCACCGGTCGCCGTCTCGAAACCACCGGAGATGTGCGCGATACCGAAATCGGCCAACTCCGGCTCGCCGTAATCGGTGAGCAGGATGTTCGCGGGTTTGACGTCGCGATGCAAGACACCCAGTCGGTGCGCCGACTCCAGAGCACCTGCGATCTTCACCCCGAGCCGCAACGCCTGGCCCAACGGCAGCGGACCGTGTCGGCGGATCCGCACGTCGAGCGAATCTTGCGGGTGGTACGGCATGACGGTGTAGGGACGGCCGCTGTCGGTGGCACCGACCTGCAGAATGTTGACGATGTTGGGATGCCCGGTCAGCCGCCCCATCGCCCGTTGCTCCCGGAAGAATCGGGCCCGGTTCTCCTCGTCGAGTTCGACGGTGAGCACCTTCACCGCCACCGTGCGATCCAGTTCCGCCTGCGTGCAGCGGTAGACCACGCCGAAACCGCCACGGCCGATCTCCTGAACATCAGCGAAACCAGCTCCACCGAGTTCGGCGGCCGGGGACGGCGGGTACCGCTGAGTGTCGAGCGGATCACCTTCACCCATCGGACGGTCTACTCACTCCGTCGGCTCATGGTGCCGCGCACTGGTCCCGACGGCACGACCAGCGCAAATACAACCGTGGACTCACCTCTCGAAGGCGTCCTCCCGAGGATATCGTCGAGCAGCACAGCGAAGGTACCCCGTCCTCGACAGGACTACCGGGTGGAGCCCCGCGCGACGAGTCGTCCGTGGAGGTGCCCCGGGGGGACCGGCCGGTCAGAGTTGTCGAGGCGGTTGACCAGCAGTGTGACGGCTACGCGGGCAAGGTGTTCGGGCTGCAGGTCCACCGAGGTGATGGGGGGAACGGCGGATCGGGTGTGTTCCGAGTCGGAGCCGCCGACGATCTGCACGTCGCCGGGAACGTCGAGTCCTCGTTCCCTGACCCGCGCGAGCACCCCGGCCGCGTGCCGGCCGGTGAGGCAGTACACCGCGTCGGGTGGGTCGCTCCGGTCGAACAGTTCGTCCGCGGCGGCGCGTCCGCCGGCCTCACCGGTGGTCTCGGGCCGGATGGCGACCAGAGCGTCCTGACCGCGCGGCGCTGCCCACGCGCGGTAGGCGGCCTCGGCGCCCAGGTTCCACGAATTGGGATCGGTTCCGGCAACGAGAGCCACTCGCGTCGCCCCCGCGTCCTCGAGGTGCCGCAGCACTCGGCCGGTCATAAGTTCGGTGTCGGTGTCGAGCCAGGCGTCGTACGCAGCCCTCGCCGGATCCTTGCCGACGGACAGGAACGGCACACCCTCCCCGAGGAGCATCTCGATGAGGGGGTCGTTCGTGACGGGTTCCGTGATCAGGAACCCGTCGCAGGCGAGGGCGGCGGCCGGCGACTCGTCGCGGGTCGGATCGGACACCAGCATGAGCCCGTATCCGAAATCCATCGCGGCCAGAGCCGCCGAACCCGCGAATCGCAAGAAGTAGTCGACGCCCTCGGGGAGAGACGAATCCAATGTCTCGAGTGGCCGGAGCACGAGGGCGAGCACGCCGAGACGGTTGCTTCGCAGGCTCCTCGCCACCACGTCCGGCCGGTAGCCGAGGGATTTTGCGACCGAGCGGACACGCTCGCGCGTCGCGGTGGCGACGACGCCCTTCCCGCTGAACGTGTGCGACACCGTCGTGGTCGACACCCCCGCGTGCCGAGCCACGTCGGCGATGGTCGGCCTCGATCGCTTCTCCGTCACGCACTCAGGCTACCAACAGCCCAACCTGCACCAAATCGATTTGTAAATTCGCTTTCGCGAGTCTTGTCCAAATCGATTTGGTTCCGTACGGTGACCGGGGTCACGCCAGATCGGCGATTGCGCCCACCAGCCGCACATCCGAGCTCATCTATCCGGAGGACCCCATGGCATCGACAAAAGCAGACCCGCGCGCGGTGACGCCCAGCGAAACACCGCCGGCCGATCGCGCCGGGCGGGTGGAGACACACGGCATCGACTTCATCCCCGACAGCGAACGGCACGGCCGCGCCCGGGACCTGTTCGCGGTGTGGGCGGCGCCCAATGTGAGCTACCTGGCCCTGGTCGTCGGCGGCGCACTGATCCTGATGGGCCTGTCCTTCTGGCAGGCGCTGGCGGTGATCGTGGTCGGCAACCTGTTCTCGATCCTCACCGGGATCGTCGCCGCCAGCGGACCCGCGTCGGGAACGCCCAGCGAGGTGATCACGCGGGCGATCTTCGGCATCCGCGGCAACCGGGTGAACATTCTCGTCACCAGCTGGTTCATCAGCGTCTGCTACCTGGCGCTGAACTGGGCGGCCGCGTCGTACACGGCCTTCCGGCTCGTCGAACGGTTCGGGATCGACGCGACCACCCCCGTCAAGGTCGTCGTCATCCTGGCGATCGCCGCCGTCACGCTGGCCATCGGCGTGTACGGGCACGCCACGATCGTGCGGCTCTACCAGCCGCTGGCCCTGGTGCTGACGTCGATCTTCGTGGTGATGGCCGGGTACGTCCTCGGTAACGCCGACTGGGGCTACCAGCCGGCGGAGGCACTCCACGGAATCGGCCTGTGGGCGACGGTGGCCGCGGGTGTGTCGATCGTGGCGTCGGCTCCGCTGTCCTACACCAACAGCGCGGACTTCGCCCGCTACCTGCCGGCGACCACCTCCCCGGTCTCCGTCGCCGTGTGGACGGCGCTGGGCGCGTTCGTCCCCAGCGTGCTGTTCACCGCGCTCGGCGCACTCGCCGGTACCGGACTCGACATGGCAGACCCGCAGATCGCGCTCGAGACCATCCTCCCGGCGTGGTTCACGCCGATCTTCCTGCTCGCCGTCATCGTCGGCACCATCGCCAACAACGCGATGACCGCCTACAGCTCCGGGCTCGCCCTGCAATCGGTCGGCCTGCGCCTGCGCCGCTCGCGCAGCGTCCTCCTCGACGGCTCGATGGGTGTGGCCATGACGCTGTACGCCCTGCTCGTCTCCAACTTCCTCGACACCGTCAGCAACATGATGCAGCTCGTCGTGACCGTGATGGGTCCCGTCATGGCCGTGTACGTCGCCGACGTCCTGTGGCGACGCAACCGCTACGACGGCCTCGAGCTCGGCAACGAAACCAGCAGCAGCCCCTACTGGTACAGCGGTGGGATCAACTGGGCGGGAACGGTCGCCGTCTTCACCGGCATCGCCGCGGCCGCGCTCTGCGTCGCCGCCCCGGTCTACACCGGTCCGATCGCGAACGCGGTCGGCGGCGTGGACCTGTCGCTGCCGGTCGGGTTGATCGTGTCCGCAGCACTGTACGTCGTGCTGATGCGTTCGTACCGAACCCGCTGATCGACTGTGATCGACCGGCACACAGCACTATTCACACCAGCAACACAACGAGGACGACGATGACCGAGACCAGTACCGACCACTCCCACGTCAGCGTGGACGACACCCGGCCGCGCGAACGCGGCATCGCCCGCGGCACGCAGCTGCGCACCGACCTACCCGCGTCCGTGGAACTGTATCTGCGCCTGTTCAACACGGTCGGCGTAATAGAGTCCCGCACCCGCGACAGCGCGCACCGCCTCGCGGATGTCCTGGCGGCGTGGGGACCCCGGTACCTCGACGAGATCGAGGGCATCGCTGCCGGCGCCGGGCTCGAGCCCTGGCACGTGATGGCATTGAACGGCCGGACGGAGATCCTGTCGCAGGCGACCGCCGCTCGCCCGGGCGAGTGCTCCACCATCGCCTACGCACCCGCGGATCGTCCGTCGGCGCCGTTCGGCGTCCAAACCTGGGACTGGCACGAGGAACTGGACCCGTACTGGCACACCCATCAGGTGCGCGGAACCCGCCACAGTTACGTGGGGCTGACCGAGCACGGCATCCTCGGCAAGATCGGGATGAACAGCGCGGGTCTCGGAGTCTTCTTCAACATCCTCGGCCACCGCGACGACGCACCGGCCGGGGTGCCCGTGCACGTCCTGTCGGCGGCGGTCCTCGGTGAAGCCGGAACCGTGGACGAAGCCCTCGAGTTGCTGCGCTCGGCACCGATCGCCACCTCGGGCGCACTGACCCTGATCGACGCCGACACCGTCGCGTGTGCCGAGGTCAGCCCCGTCGGCGTCGCGACGCTCCGCCCGAGCGACGGATTCCTGACGCACACCAATCACTTCCTCGACCCGGCCAACGCCGCCCGCGAGAAGACCGGTCTGTACGAGCCGGACTCGCAGGACCGCTACGGTCTGATCGCCTCCCGGCAGCAGCGGTACGCCGAGCCGGCCGTCGCCGATCACCTCGTCGAGTACCTGTACTCCGATCCGGGGCAGCCCCAGCTGTGCTGCGTCCCCGCCCCGGACGCCGTCTTCGGTCAGCGCTGGGCCACCCTCGCGACGGTGCTGCTCGAACCCGAGCACCGCCGTGCCCGCGTCCTCGCCGGCACACCGATCGACGCCCGCCGACGGTCGTGGACCACACTCGACGCCACCGAGCCTGCGTACGTCGTCGGCGGGTGACGCGGCGGCCTGTCCCGGGTACGTGAGCGGCAAAGCGTGTGCCCGCACTCTTTCCCACTCACCTGGGGTCAGGACACCAGATTCGCCGAGGCCCAGTCCATGTGCGTCTGAATCGCTGTGGCCGCTTCGTCGGCGTCGCCGGTTTCGATGGCGTCGACGATCGCGCTGTGGCGGCCGACGTCCATATTGCCGACGGCGCGGTCGAGGCCGGCGAACATGATCGACATCCGGATCGATCCTTCGAGGGAGATCCACGAGTGCAGGAGTGTGTCGTTGCCGGTGAGGGTGCACATGGTGCGGTGAAAGTTCAGGTCGGCCTCGATGCGGGCTTCGAGGACGGCGGTGTCCATGACGTCGAGGGCGGCGCGCAGTTCCGCGATGACGGTGGTGCGGTCGGCCAGGCCGGCGAGTTCCCGGACGGCCAGCGCCTCGAGTGCGGCGCGGACGGCGAAGATGTCGCGGATCTCCTTGGAATCGAGATGCCGGACGTACAGCCGGCCCCGCGCGCCTGCGGAGATCAATCCCTCCTGCTGGAGTTGCCGCATCGCCTCGCGGAGCGTGCCGCGGCTGATTTGCAGCATCTCGGACAGTTCGGTCTCCACGAGCGGGCTGCTCGGCGCGAGTTCCCCGCTGGTGATCGCGACCCTCAGGGCGGCGACGGCTTGCTGACGGAGACTGGTCTTCTCCAGCCCGAGCAGTGCGGCGGGTTGTCCGGCCATGGGTGCCTCCGTGGGGTCAGCGATCAACTGTCGACAGCAACCTGTTGACAGCAACCTGTTGACAGCCATCGTACGGCCCGCGCCGCCCGGCCTGCGGCGTGGGCCGTACGCGCTGGTCATGCCAGTTCGCCCAGAACCTTGGCGACGATCCGGTCGGTGCTCAGGCCGTACTTCTCGTGCAGGGTGGGCAGGGCACCGGCGTCGAGGAACTGGTCCGGGAGAGCGATCGGCACGATCCGCTTGCCGAGCCCGGCCGTGACGACGGCGGCGGCCACGGTCTCGAACAGGCCGCCGATCACGGTGTGGTTCTCCAGGGTGACCACGAGGCGGTCGGTGTTCACCTCCGCGAGGACGGTCTCTGCGTCGAACGGTTTGATCGTCGGCGTGTGTACGACCGCGACGTCGACGTTGTGCTCGGCGAGTCGGTCGGCGGCCTGCAGCGCGCGCATCGTCATCAGCCCACTGGTGACGAACACGACGTCGTTGCCGCCACGGAGCACCTTGGCCTTGCCGAGTTCGAACGTGTAGTCGTACTCGTCGAGCACGGTCGCGACCTTCCCCCGCAGCAGCCGCAGATAGGTGGGACCGTCGGAGGCGGCGAGCTGCGGGACGGCCTGTTCGATGTCGATCGAGTCGCACGGGTCGACGATGGTGAGGTTGGGGATGCCCCGGAAGATGGCCATGTCCTCGGTGGCCTGATGGCTGGGCCCGTAGCCGGTGGTCAGTCCTGGGAGGCCACCGATGATGTTGACGTTGAGGTTCGGTTCGGCGATGTCGAGGCACAGGAAGTCGTAGGCGCGGCGCGCGGCAAACACCGAATACGTGGATGCGAACGGCACCAGACCGGTCTCGGCCATCCCGGCGGCGGCTCCGAGCAGGAGCTGTTCGGCCATCCCCATCTGGAAGAACCGGTCGGGGAACTCCTGAGCGAAGATGTGCATGTCGGTGTACTTGGCGAGGTCGGCGGACAGGCCGACGATCTTGTCGTTCTCCCGGGCAGCCTTCACCAGCGCGTGCCCGAACGGTGCGGACGTGGTCTTCTGGCCGTCGTCGACGAACGAGGCGATCATGGCCGAGGTCTTGAGCTTCGGCTTGCTGGCGGTGGTCATGTCAGGCGTCCTTGTGGTCGAAGCCGGCGGTGAGTTGGTCGCGGCAGATCTGCCACTCGTGTTCGTCGATGCGCATGAAGTGCGCCTTCTCCCGGGACTCGAGCAGGGGCACACCCTTCCCGACGCGGGTGTCGCAGAGGATAATCGACGGTTTGCCGTCGGATTCGGCGGCGGCGTTGTCGAACGCGCGCACCAGTGCGGTGACGTCGTTGCCGTCGACGCGTTCGACGTGCCACCCGCAGGCCGCCCACTTGTCGTGCACGGGTTCGGTGCTCAGGACCGTGGAGGTCGCACCGTCGGCTTGGAGGGCGTTGATGTCGACCATCGCGGTGAGATTGCCGAGCTGGTGGTGGTGGGCGCCCATCGCCGCCTCCCACGTCGAACCCTCGTCGAGTTCGCCGTCGGACAGGAAGTTGAAGACGCGGGCGGTGGAGTGCTGGTGACGCAGCCCGAGGGCCATCCCGACCGCGATGGTCAGGCCGTGGCCGAGGGAGCCGCCGGAGATTTCCATGCCGGGGGTGTACGTGGACATTGCCGACATCGGGAGGCGGGAGTCGTCGGAGCCGTAGGTTTCCAGTTCGCTGCGGTCGATGATTCCGGCCTCGGCGAGTGCGGCGTAGAGGCCGATGGCGTAGTGGCCGGTGGACAGCAGGAACCGGTCCCGGCCCTCCCATGCGGGATCGTCGGCGCGGTAGCGCAGTTGGTCGGCGTAGACGGTGGCGAAGATGTCGGCGGCTCCGAGCGCCTGCCCGACATATCCCTGGCCCTGTTCCTCACCCATGTCGATGACGTTGTGCCGCATGCGGTAGGCGAACTGTTCGACGTTCGCGATGCGCGACGCGTCACTGGTCGTGTCTTCGGCCGCGGTGGTTGCGGTTGTGGTGGTCACAGGAGTTCCTTTTCCTTGCGGATCGTGGGCGTGGTGCCGGTGGACGTCGGCGCGTCGGTGCTTTTGGAATCGGTGCGCGCCGCAGCCTCGGCGGCGAGGCGCCGTTCGGTGGGTCCCCAGGTCTCCCTGGTGATCAACGCCGCCCACAGTCCGATCAGGGCGTACGTGCTGAACAGCAGCGCCGGACCCCACCAGCCGAAGGAGACGAACAGCAGCGTGGTGACGAAGGGGGTGAAGCCGGAGACCATCGCCGAGATCTGGTAGGCGAGGGACGCTCCCGAGGCTCGGCGCGAGGCGTCGAACAGTTCGGGGAACCACGCTCCCTGCGCTCCCGCCATCGAGTTCTGGCAGACCGCGTAGGCGATCACGATGGTGGCGATGACCAGGATGAACAGACCGGTGTTGACCAGAAGGAACATCGGGATTCCGAACAGTGCCGCGAAGGCGCAGGACGCGATGTAGACGGGTCGTCGTCCGATACGGTCGGTGAGGCGGGCCCAGGCGACGGTGGCGAAGACGCCGATTGCGGACGCGATGCACAGGGCGACAAGGGTTTCGGACTTCCCGGCGAGACCCTGGTTGTGCAGGTAGGAGATCATGTAGGTGATCGACACCGCGTAACCGGCCGTCTCGGCGACTCGAAGACCGATGCCGCGCAGAATGTTTCGCCAGTCGTACTTGATGGATTCGAGTACCGGGGATTTGACGATGTCGCCCTCGTTCTTGACGTCCTCGAAGACCGGGGACTCGGGCACCTTCGACCTGATGACCAGGCCGACCATCACCAGGACGATGCTGGCGAGGAACGGTACCCGCCAGGCCCAGTCGCCGCCGAGGTGCACGCTGAACAGGAACACCAGATTCGCCAGCAGCAGCCCGACGGGGAAGCCGGCCTGCACGATGCCGGTGAACTTGCCCTTGGACTTCCAGGGGGCGTGCTCGTAGCTCATCAGGATCGCACCGCCCCACTCGGCTCCGAACGCGAGGCCCTGGACGACGCGGACGAGGACCAGCAGCACCGGCGCGATGAGCCCCACCTGTGAATAGGTGGGCAGCAGGCCGATCGCGAAGGTCGCGAGACCCATCGCGATCAGTGATGCCACCAGCACGGGCTTGCGGCCCAGCTTGTCCCCGAGATGTCCGCCGAGCACCCCGCCGAGCGGGCGCGCAGCAAAGCCGACACCCAGCGTCGCGAACGCGGCGAGTGTTCCGGTGACCGGGTCGGCGCCCGGGAAGAAGGCGGTACCGAAGTACAGCGCGGCGGCCGTGCCGAAGCCGATGAAGTCGTACGTCTCGATCACGGCCCCCACCGAGGAGCCGATTGCTACGCGCTTGGCGTCCTTCGTGCCATGGACGGGACCTCGCATCCTGAGTGTTTCGGTACTCATGGGGACTCCTCTTCGGGCTGCCGGTTTCTACGATTGCCGCCGATTTGTTGACTGTCAACAGTGCGGTTCCAACAGTGTGATCCGAGCCACGTCCATATGTCAACCGTTACCCGCCGACGGTTGACTGTTAACAGTCGATCGGCTTACTGTGGTGGCAGTCACCTACCGCGTCGTCGACCTCCCTGCTCTCCACCGCATCGGACGGGACGCGCGATTCCAGCAACACGAGGAGCGATCATGTCGTCCATTCAGCGCACCGCCGTCATCACCGGCGCCACCTCCGAGCGCGGGATCGGTCTCGCCACCGCCCGCCGCTACGCCGAAGAGGGCTGGGCGATCGTCGTTCTCGACCTCGACGGAGAGAAGTCCGCGAAGGTCGCCGCCGAGATCGGGAACGAGTTCGGTGTCCCGGCCTTCGGTCACGACATCGACGTCGCCGACGAGAACTCGGTCCAGCGGGCACACGACGCCGTCGCCGCCGAAGTCGCCGGCGGCAACCTCCCCGCCGTGGGTGCGCTCGCGAACATCGCCGGCATCACCTCGCCGGTGCCCTTCCTCGAGACCACGCTGGAACTGTGGAACAAGGTGATGGCGGTCAACGCCACCGGCACCTACCTCGTCACCCGCGCATTCCTGCCGGCCATGATCGACAACGGCTGGGGGCGTGTGGTGAACATGTCCTCCGTCTCCGCCCAGCGGGGTGGCGGCGTCTTCGGGAAGGTGCCCTACTCGTCCGCCAAGGCCGCGGTCCTCGGTTTCACCAAGTCACTCGCACGAGAACTCGGCGACAGCGGAGTCACCGTCAACGCCGTCACCCCCGGTGCGGTCGACACCAGCATCCGCGTGGGCAGCACCGCCGAACAGGAAGCCGCACTCTGCCGCGACATCCCCCTCGGCCGGGTCGCGACCACCACCGAGGTCGCCGCCGTCATCACCTTCCTGTCCTCGCAGGACGCCGCGTACCTCACCGGCACCACCGTCGACATCAACGGCGGCAGCCACCTGCACTGAGTCGGTGCAGCCACAGCGGTGGACGGTACCCACCGTCCACCGCCCGAATCCCCCGGGACACCCGATGATCGACCACACGACACTTCACGACGACCTACCCCCAACCGCCGCCGAACGCTGGGGATGGCGATACCGCGCCCACTGCCGCACCACCGAACCCTCCGCCTTCTTCGCACCGGACGGCGAACGACGCGGCGCCCGGATCAGGCGCGAACGACGCGCCAAACAGATCTGCGACGGGTGCGTCGTCACCCGGCAATGCCGCGCACACGCAACCGAACACCGCGAGACCCACGGAATCTGGGGAGGCACCACGGAAACTGACCGGCGCCGAGCCGGCCGGGCGCGATAGGTTCGAAAAAGATTCCGGCGAGTGTGTCGATTCATGTCACTCCCCGTTCGACCTGAGGATGAGAAGGTCCAAGAGGGACCTCGACATCCAAGGAGACGGAACCATGAAGTACATGCTGATCATGCGCGCCACCGACGAGACCTTCGCGGCGTTCCAGGACGTTGACTTCACCGAGATCATGGAGGCGATGGGCAAGTTCAACGACGAGATGATCCGCGCCGGCGTGCTGCTCGCGGCCGAGGGTCTGGACCCCGACCCCGAATCGGGTGTGGTGGTCGACTACTCCTCGGAGACACCTGTGGTGACCGACGGCCCCTATGGCGAGACGAAGGAGTTGTTCGGCGGCTTCTGGATGCTCAACGTCGCGTCGAAGGAGGAGGCCGTCGAGTGGGCCAAGCGCGCCCCGATGGCTGGTCCCGGTTCCAAGGCGGAGATCCGCCGGGTCGCGACGATCGACGAGTTCCCGCAGGACAACGTGTGGATCCAGAAGGAGCGGGCGTGGCGCGAAGCGACCGGTCAGCTCTGAGCGGGTCGACGGCGGACGGCCACACCGGGCGTGAGGCCGTCGCCGCCGTCTGGCGGATCGAGTCGGCACGGATCGTCGGTGCGCTCGCGCGGTACACCGGCGATTTCGCGCTGGCCGAGGACCTCGCCCAGGAGGCGCTGGCCGAGGCACTCGTGAGCTGGCCACGCGACGGGATCCCCCACAACCCCGCGGGATGGTTGCTCACCGTCGGCCGCCGCCGCGCGATCGACGCGTTCCGTCGGCGCTCCGCCCTCGACGAGAGGTACGCCGTCCTCGCTCACGACCTGGGCGAGGGCGGCGCCGTCTCGGGCAGCGGTCCCGCCGATCCGGCCCGGGGCACCGGGGACGTGCTGTG
This sequence comes from Rhodococcus mengyinensis, assembly GCF_048381435.1. Taxonomy (NCBI): domain Bacteria; kingdom Bacillati; phylum Actinomycetota; class Actinomycetes; order Mycobacteriales; family Nocardiaceae; genus Rhodococcus; species Rhodococcus mengyinensis. Next base: position 61,877 of record NZ_JBLWIT010000091.1, read on the forward strand.
GGATCCGGACCAGATCGACGACGACATGCTGGCGTTGATGTTCATCTCCTGCCACCCCGTGCTGTCGCGGGAGGCGAGGGTCGCGCTCACCCTGCGGGTGGTCGGCGGTCTGACGAGCGACGAGATCGCGAAGGTGTTCCTCGTCCCGACCGCGACCGTGCAGGCCCGGATCACCCGGGCGAAGAAGACCCTCGGGGCGGCCCGGGTGCCGTTCGAAGTGCCGCCCGCCGCAGAGCGGACCGGGCGACTCGGCTCGGTGCTCAGCGTGATCTACCTGATCTTCACCGAAGGGTCCTCGGCCAGCTCCGGTGACGACCTGATCCGCCTCGACCTCGCGAGCGAAGCGCAGCGCCTCGCTCGGGTGCTGACCCGGCTGGTGCCCGACGAGCCCGAGGTGCACGGTCTGCTGGCGCTGCTCGAACTGACCGCGGCACGGTTCCCGGCCCGCACGGGGGCGGACGGCGAACCGGTGCTGCTCGAGGACCAGGACCGTCGCCGCTGGGACCGCACCGCGATCCGCCGGGGACGCGCCGCCCTCGCCCGCGCGGAACAGGTCGGCCGCGGGCTGGGCGCCTACGGCCTGCAGGCGGCGATCGCCGAATGCCATGCCGTCGCGCCGTCCGTCGACGCGACGAACTGGGAGCGGATCGTCCTCATCTACGAGGCACTCGGCCGGCTCGCACCGTCACCGGTGGTCGACCTCAACCGGGCGGTGGCGGTGTCCATGGCCCAGGGACCGGCCGCAGCGCTGCCGATCGTGGACGAGCTAATGGCCGCCCGGGCGCTGTCGAACTCGCACCTGCTGCCGAGCGTTCGCGGCGAACTGCTCACCCGCCTGGGACGCACCGACGAGGCGCGCACCGAATTCGAGGCGGCCGTGCGGTTGTGCGGCAACGAGCGCGAGCGGACGGTGCTGGGACGTAAGCTCGCCGACCTGCGCTGACCCCGACCGGTGAGCGATCAGAGTGCGTCCAGGCGAGCCTTCAGCAGGCAGAACTCATTGCCTTCGGGGTCGGCCAGGACATGCCACTGCTCCTGCCCTGTCTGGCCGATGTCGGCCCGGCGCGCACCGAGCTTCAGAAGGCGGTCGAGCTCGGCGTCCTGATCGCGGTCGGTGGCGTTGACGTCGATGTGCAGCCGGGATTTCCCCTGCTCCGGCTCATCCCTGCGGCTGAGGATGATCGTCGGCTGCGGACCGCCGAACCCTTCGCGCGGCCCGATCTCCACCGAGCCGTCGTCCTCGCGATCGAGCACGACGAAGTCCAGGACCTCGCACCAGAACCGCGCCAGCAGCTCAGGGTCGCGGCAACCGAGCACGAGTTCACTGATACGACATGCCATGACGAAACCTGCTCTCAGCCCGGGAACTGCCGGGAGCCCACACACGAACCTCATGGGCTCCCAGCGGTGAAGACAATCCCGCGATCGTACCGGGCAGTGCTGCCGGCCATCCAGTGAAAAAACTGGATTCGAGACCGACCTAGACGGGTGAGCCGACAGTGGCGTGACGGTACGTCGTCGTCTCGAAGTCCAGGTAGCCGCCGAACGACACGGGGTCGGCGAACGGCAGGACCTGGGTGGCCCAGTACCCGGCGATTCCGTTGCGGCGATCGATCCAGTAGTACGAGTTGGCGAGCCCGGCCCACCCGAGCGACCCCCGGGGCCGGCCGGTGGGCGCGTCCTCTTCGTTCACCATGAACGTGTACGCCCACGACTTACGCTGTCCGGGAAAGAATTCGGCGTCGTTGGTGAGGGCCGGTATTACGGCAGGCAGCATCCCGACCTCTTGTCCCTCGAGGCCGTTGCACACGGCGGCCTGCACCGTGTCGGCCCGCAGCACTCGGCCACCTGGGGCGTCTCCGTCGTTCAGCCACATCCGCAGGAACTTCAGGTAGTCGCCCACCGTGGAGTAGAGGCCGTGCCCGCCCATGTCGATCTCGGGGGCCTGCGGCAGCACCAGATCCAAGGGAGTGAGCCGGCCGTCCTCCTCGCGCTGGTGGATGGTCGCGCGCCGGGCAGCCATCGATCCGGTCAGCGTGAAAGCTGTGTCGTGCATGCCGAGGGGCGCGAACACCCGGTCGGCCATCACCTCGCCGAGCCGCTTGCCGCGGATCGCCTCGACCACCTGGCCGGCCCAGTCGATGTTCGTCCCGTACTGCCACTTCTCGCCCGGATCGAAGAGCAACGGCGTGGTCAGCGACGCCCGGGTCGCGGTGATCACGCCGGGTTGATCGTGCTCCACCCCCAACCGGTTGTAGGTCTCGTCGAAGAAGTCGTATCCGAACCCGGCGGTGTGCAACAACAGCATCCGGGTGGTGATGTCCCGCTTCGGTGCTCTCAGCACCGGATCGCCGTGGGCGTCGAATCCCTCGATGACCTGAATGTCACGGAGTTCCGGAACGTATTCGCGGGCGGGCGCGTCGAGGTCGAGCAGACCCTCTTCGACGCACTGCAGCACGGTGGTCCCGGTGATCGCCTTGGTGGTGGAGAAGATCGCGAATACGGTGTCGGCGGTCATCGGCTCGCCGTCGGCCAGGGACCGCACCCCGGCGGCACCCTCGAACACCGTGCGGTCGCGATCGGTCACCATCGCCACCACTCCGGGCACCCTCGGCGCACCTTCCTCGGTCACGCTGTCGAGAACCTTGCCGAGCGCGGCGTTGAGATCGGACATCCCACTCTCCTGTCGTGTCTGTGGTCACTGATGGAACGTGACGCTATGACCGGGCGGAGGGTGGCGACGTCTCAGTTCGGCACGGCACGTCTCGGTTCGGCACCTGCTGATGGCGCCGGGATCTTGGTCAGCAGTTCGTGGGTGGCCTGGGCGATGTCGGGGTCGATACCGAGGGCGCGGAGCATGGCTGCCGCGGCGTCCATTTCGTCGGCGCGGCGCCTGGCGTGGCGACGCGTTCCGTCGACGACGCGGGCAATCGTGGCGGCGTCGGCCCGGGTCAATTCGTCGGCGATATTGGTGGTGAGCCATTCTTCGAGGCCGAGCGCGCGACCCGCGGTGAGGGCTTCGACGATGGCCGCGGACATGCCCTTGTAGAAGATGCTGCGCAGCAGTTTTCGTTCCGCGGCCGCACCCGCCGGTGCGTCGAGGATGTCGACGGATGCCCCGTGACGGGTGAGGATTTCCGCGGCCCGGTGTGCGTCGCGACCGCTCGCCATCAGCGGGGTGCGGAGTCCGCGGCCGGGGACCGGAGCGATGATCGCCACGTCGACGAAACCGAGTCCGCGTCGCGCGGCGTGAGCATCGAGGGTGCGTTTGAGGTCGGGCGCGGCGGTGTTCATGTCCACCCAGACGGCATCGGCACTCATTGCGGGGCTTCCCCGTTCGAGTGCGGCCTTTGCGGCGCGCGCGTTGTTCACGCTGAGGACGAGGTCGGCGGTGTCGACGGCCTCGGCCTCGGACCGGCACGCGACGGCACCGTCCGGTGCGGCGACTGCGGGGTCGAAGGCACGAACGGTGGCGCCGGCGGCGATCAGATCGCGCGCGAATGCACCGCCTGCCTCGCCGAGTCCGAGGACGGCGATCGTCGTCTGCTGGGTCATCGGTTCCTCTTTCCTGGGTGGATCTGGTGCCATGTGCGATCCCGGCGACGACGGGTCGGTACAATATCGGTAACAATTTTGGTGATGATCTGAGCGGAGATAGCCCGATGCCGGTGAAGGAAGCTCGCGAGCACAGCACGGATCAGGCTGCGGTCACCGACCTGATACGCACAGCGATCCTCGACGGGGATTTCGCGCCCAACCAGCGCATGGTCGAGGCAGACCTGTGTGCGCAGTACGACGCCAGTCGCAGCGCGGTCCGGGCGGCCCTGCACGAACTCACCGCCCAGGGCCTCGTCGAGCGGATCCAGAACCGCGGCGCCCGCGTGCGGTCGGTGTCGCTGGACGAGGCGGTCGAGATCACCGAGGTACGGATGGTCGTCGAAGGACTGTGCGCGGCGAAGGCGGCCCAGAAGATCACCGACGCGGAGATCGAGGAACTCACCGCCCTGCGCGAGGAATTGACGACGTCGGTCTCGGCCGGAGACGTGTTCGGGTATTCGCGGGCGAACCAGTTGTTGCACAAACGCGTTCGGGAGATCAGTGCGCAGCACTCGGCCGACGAGATCCTCGAGCGCCTGCGTGGCCAGCTGGTGCGACACCAGTTCAAGCTGTCGATGCACCCCGGCCGGATGTCGGTCTCGCTGCCCGAGCACGTCGCGATCATCGACGCGGTCTGCGCGCGCGACCCGGAGCGGGCGGAGGCAGCCATGCGGCACCACCTGGCGAGCGTGACCACCGCGCTCGAGGACGTCGCCGAAGCCCGGCAGGGATGACCGCACGCGGGCATTCACAAGGAGACCCGTTCGCGCACTGAACTCGTCGTCGCACGCGACCCGACGCGGTCCGTCACGAAGACCACCACCAGCGCTGCCACCGCGAGCAGGGCGGCAACCGCGAAGGCCCCGAACCCCCACCGTGGAGTCCCGGAAGCGACGAGCACGCCGCCCAGCCAGGGGCCGAAGACAGCGCCGAACCGGCCGATCCCCGACGTGAGCCCGACGGCGGTGGCCCGGAAGTCGGCCTCGCTGTGCGCGGCGGCGCCGGCGTAGACCATGGTCTGGGCGCTGAACAACCACACACCGGTCGCGAAGACCACGGCGTAGGTCGCGGCGAGCGGCATCTGCACCGACAGCGCCGCGATACCGATCGCGGTCAACGCGAACCACACGAGCGCGGTCGGGATCGGTCCGACCCGGTCGGCCACCTGCCCGGCGATCAGCATGCCCGCGATGCCACCGAGATTGATCACCAGCAGGAAGCTCAACGCCGAGCCGAGTTCGTACCCGGTCGACCGCATCATGACCGGCAGCCAGGTGGCCACCCCGTACACCAGCAGCAGCCCGGCGAACGACGCCGTCCACAACGCCGGGGTGGTGATCGCACGGGATCCGGCGAAGAGCAGGCGGATCCGGTGCGCAGTCGTCGACGACGCCCCGCCCGTGCCGGTCGGGGCCGTCACGAAGTCCGCGACCGCCACACCTCGACTGCGAGCGAGCGCTTCGGCATCGGCGACGCGGCCGCGAGCGAGCAGGTACCCCATCGATTCGGGGAGGAACTTCAGCATGAGCGGCACGGCGAGTATCAGCGGTAGGCCACCGAGCAGGAACAGGAAGCGCCATCCGCGGCTCTCCAGGAAAAGCATGCTCAGTCCCGGAGCGAGGATGCCACCGGCCTGATGGGCGGTCATCAGCGACGCGACCATCAGGTTCGCCCTGCCGCGCGGGGCGTACTCCATGACCATCGAGATGGCGGTGGGGATGAGCCCGCCGAGGCCGAGGCCGGCCACACCCCGCGCCGCTGCGAAGACCTCGACAGAGGGGGCGACCGCGCAGGCAAGTGACGCGATCGAGAACAACGCGACGCCCGCGACGATCGCGGTGCGCCGGCCGAGCCGGTCGGCGATCGGTCCGGCAGCCAGCGCGCCGATCAGCATGCCGAGGGTCGCGACGCTGCCCACGGCGCCGGCGGCTCCGGGGCTCATTCCGAGGGTCGGGTCGGCGAGCATGCGCGGCAACACCGCACCGTAGACGAAGGTGTCGAGCCCGTCGCACAGGATGGCGAACCAACACAGGGCCAGCACCGTGAGAGCGAGGCGGGTCCGGGCGTGCTCGGACCCGGTGTGGTCGATGGTCATGGGCACTCCAGATGATTGTGGGGCTTCAGCCCTGGTCATGCCGTGGTGGGTGCTGTCGGTACCTCCACGGGCGGATCGGTGAGCCGGGCCTGCCGGGTCCTGGGTCCGAAGACGGCCAGAGCGAGCGCACCGACCAGCCAGCTTCCGGCGATGAAGTAGAAGACGCTTTGATACCCGGTGCCGGTGTACAGCGCGGCGATGACGAGCGGACCGACGGCGTTCGACAGACGTCCGAGCCCGTAGGAGACACCAGTGCCCAACGACCGGGTCCGAGTGTCGAACAGTTCCGGGGAGTAGGCGTAGGCCACTGCGGTGTACCCGCGCTCGAAGAAGTTCACGAGGAAGCCGAACACCACGATCATGATCGGGTTGAACGTCAGCCCGTAGAAGAGGCCGCAGATCGCGATCACCACACCGAATGCGACGAGGCACCACTTGCGTTCGACGCGGTCGGTGACCTGTGCGGCGAGGAAGCAGCCCAGCGGCGCACCGACCGTCGTCAGCGCGACGTAGAAGATCGACTTCTCCACGCTGAGGCCCTCCTGCGCCAACAGGGTGGGCGCCCAACTGGAGTAGCCGAAGAAGCCGACGGTCTGGGTCACCCACATGACCGAGAGCAGGACCGTGGGAACCAGGTACCTCTTCTGCAGGAGCAGCCGCAGCGGAGCCTTGGTCTGCTTGGTCGCCACCGCGATCGGGGCGGCAGGATCGGGCAGCGGGCCCTTCTCCGCGGCGACGCGGGATTCGATCTCGCTCAGAACGGCGTCGGCCTTCTCGTACTGCCCCTTGCTCTCGTACCAGCGGGGCGATTCCTTCAGGTGCCGGGTGAAGAGGAGGAAGAGGATGCCGAGACTGCCCCACAGGTAGACCAGCCGCCACGACCAGTCGGTGAGCGGAACGACCGCGGCGGCAACGAGGTTGGTGACCGGCGTGCCGCAGATGCCGATGACGATGGCGTAGGCCTGGTACTTCCCGCGAACGGCGGCGGGGTAGATCTCGTTGACGTAGATGACCGCCACCACGGTCATCGCCGACAGCCCCGCCGAGGTGAGAACCCGCAGTACGCCGAGGGACACGATGTCCCAGGAGAACACCGACGCGAACGAGAAGACGGCGAACCACAGGGTGGTGATGGCCAACGCGTTCTTACGGCCCCAGCGGTCGGCGATCCAGCCACCGATGAGGGAGCCGAAGAACATGCCGACGAAGGACAGGGAGGTCACGTAGGCGACCTGGTTGACGGTGACCCCCCACAGCTTGACGAGTTTGGGGACGGTGGTGGCGAACGTGTTGATGTCCGCGAACTCGAAGAAGTAGGCGAACGAGACGGCCACCAGGGTGATCTTGTGGAACCGCGAAATCGGCAGGCGGTCCAGCCGATTCGCTGCGTTGGAATGCTGCACGGGACAATCCTTCTCGGGAAATGTTGCAGTGGAGGGAGGGCTCAGTAGTCCTCGCCCGGCCAGTACAGGCGCATCGGGTTGGCCACGAGGAGCTTGTGCTGCAGTTCCGGCGTGGTGGCCACGTGGGGAATGTGGTCGACGAGGAGCCCGTCGTCGGGCATGTGGTCGGTGAGATTGGGGTGGGGCCAGTCGCTGCCCCAGAGCACCGAATCCGGGAACTCCTCGACTACTCGTTGACTGAAGGGCACGACGTCGGTGTAGGCGTTCTGTTCGCCGTTCAGCGCCGGCGGGCCGGTGACGGTGAGCCGTTCCGGGCAGCTGACCTTCACCCACGCCTCGTTACGCGCGACGAAGCTCAGGAATCGGCTGAACTCCGGCCCGTCGACAGGTCGAGTGACGTCCGGTCGTCCCATGTGGTCCACCACCAGCGGGGTGGGCAACGTGTCGAAGAAACCCTCCAGGCCTTCCAGGTCGGGGCCCTCGAAATAGATGACGATATGCCAACCCAGGGGGGCGATCTTCCGCGCGATGGTGGTCAAGTCGTCCTTCGGGGTGCCCTCGACCAGTCGCGGAAGAAAGTTGAACCGCACTCCTCGCACGCCCGCCTCGTCGAGTCGGCGCAACTCGGCGTCGGTGATGTCGGGGCGGACCGTGGCGATGCCGCGTGCCCGGCCGCCGGCCGCCCGAACGGCGTCGACCATCGCGCTGTTGTCCGATCCGTGGCAGGTCGCCTGAACGATGACGTTGCGACTCATCCCCAGGTGATCACGCAGCGCGAAGAGTTGATCCTTGCTCGCATCGCACGGGGTGTACTTGCGTTCGGTCGCGAAGGGGAACTGGGCGCCGGGCCCGAAAACGTGGCAGTGGGCGTCCACCGATCCCGCCGGCACCTCGAAGCGCGGCGTGGATGGGTTCTGGTACCAGTCCAGCCAGCCCGGGGTCTTGGTGAAAGGTCCGGTCCCCGCCAGTAGTGCGGAGGTACTTCCCTGGAACGCGCGTCGACTCAGATCCGACATAGTTTCTTTCTCCTTGGCATCCTGCACAATGCGTCAGCAGTGCGGCCGTTGTGTCCATGTTGACCGGAAATCCCTGCGGGCCAACGAGTACCGACGGCACCGCATCGCTCGCGCCCGAATCGGCGCGGCGCCGCGGCGCCGAACGAAACAGCCGGCATGGCACTCCTCACAGCGATGATCCGATCGCGTGACTCAGGTCACTCGGCACATAACCTATACGATCCGCCACGATCTCCACAACCTTCTCGTCGTGAAAAATGAGTACGTGATTGTTGACAATTTGGTCGGCAATATGCGCTACTTGCTACCGGGCGAGGTGCCCCCGTCCACATCTCGGACAGCGAGGAAAGGAATCTCTCATGGCACATCAGGTAGAACCGGCCCTGCTGGTCGTCAGCGCCCACGCGGGCGACTTCGTCTGGCGGGCCGGCGGCGCCATTGCCGCCGCCACTGCTCGCGGCGAACGCGCGAAAGTCGTGTGCCTGAGCTACGGCGAGCGCGGTGAATCCGCTCGGGCATGGCGGGACGGCAAGTCGCTCGAGGAGATCAAGGACATCCGGCGGGGAGAAGCGGAAGCGGCCGCGTCGGCACTGGGAGCGGAGATCGAGTTCTTCGACGCCGGCGACTACCCGCTGCTGCCCTCGCCGGAGTTGGTCGACCGCTTGGTGCACGTCTACCGCGACGTCAATCCGACTGTCGTGCTGACCCATCCGCTGATCGACCCGTACAACGCCGACCATCCCGCGGCCGCCCGAATGGCGCTCGACGCCCGCATCCTGGCCCAGGCGATCGGGTACCCCGCCGAGGGTGAGCCCCTGGGCGCCCCGCCGGTGTTCTTCTTCGAGCCGCACCAGCCCGAACAGTGCGACTTCAAGCCGAACGTGCTGATCGACATCACCGACGTCTTCCCGCAGAAGCGCAAGGCGATGGAATCCCTTGTGGCGCAGGAACACATGTGGACCTACTACACCGACCTCGCGCGACGGCGCGGTGTCCAGGTCAAGCGCAACGCCGGACCGAACCTCGGCTTCAGCACCGACACGATGGGTGAGGCGTACGTGCGGTACTACCCGCAGGTGGCGGAGGTGCTGTCGTGAAAGACCCCGTGATCCTCACCGACCCGGCCAAGACCCCCCTCGACACGGTCGACGCCCTCGCCGAGTTCGGCACCGCGACGGTGCACGAGGCACAGGGGCGTACCGGCCTCGCCGGCCCGCAGTTCCGGCCCATCCAGTCCGGCGCCCGGATCGCCGGCACCGCCGTCACCGTCCTGTCCTGGCCCGGCGACAACCTGATGATCCACGCCGCCATCGAACAGTGCAGCGCCGGCGACATCCTGGTGGTCACCACCAACTCCCCCTCGACGGACGGCATGTTCGGCGAACTGTTCGCCACCGCCCTGCAGGCGCGGGGTGTCCGCGGACTCGTCATCGACGCCGGCGTCCGCGACGTCGCCGAACTGAACGAGATGGGCTTTCCCGTGTGGTCCACCGCGGTGTCCGCGCAGGGCACGGTCAAGGCCACCGCCGGCGCGGTGAACATCCCCGTGACCCTGGGCCTCGTGTCCGTCGACGCGGGCGACGTCGTGGTGGCCGACGACGACGGTGTGGTCATCGTGCCCCGCGCCACCGCCGCCGACACCGTCGCCGCCTCCCGCGCCCGGCTGGAGAAGGAAGAGGCTGCGCGACAGTCCTTCCGCGCCGGCGAGCTGGGCTTGGACCGGTACGGTCTGCGTCCGGTCCTCGACTCCCTCGGCGTGCGGTACCTGTCGCAGAAGCAGTACCGGCTGGAACAGCAGGAGACGCTGTAATGGGCGGCATCGCCTGCACGTGGATGCGGGGCGGTACGTCCAAGGGGGCGTTCTTCCTCGCCGCGGATCTCCCCTCCGACCTCCGCGAGCGGGACGATCTCCTGCTGCGCGTCATGGGCTCCCCCGATCCCCGTCAGATCGACGGGATCGGCGGCGCCCACCCGCTCACCAGCAAGGTCGCGGTGATCGGCCCGTCGGATGATCCGCGCGCAGACGTCGACTACCTGTTCCTGCAGGTTGCGGTAGATCAGGCCCTCGTGTCGTCGGCGCAGAACTGCGGCAACATCCTCGCCGGCGTCGGCCCGTTCGCCGTCGAACACGGCCTGGTGCCTGCCGATTCCGAGCACACGAGTGTCCGGATCCGGATGGTCAATTCGGACGGCTTCGCCACGGCAACGTTCCCGACACCGGGCGGGCAGGTCGATTACACCGGCAGCTGCGAGATCGCCGGAGTGCCCGGCGCCGCCGCCCCGATCAGCATCGCGTTCTCCGGCACCGCCGGCTCGACCTGCGGGACGCTGCTCCCGACCGGCCGCGTCGTCGACACCATCGACGGAGTGGACGTCACCTGCATCGACAACGGCATGCCGACGGTCCTGATCGCTGCCGCCGATCTCGGGGTGAGCGGACACGAGAGCCCCGCGGACCTCGAGGCCGACACCGACCTGGCCGACCGGCTCGCCCACATCCGGTCGCAGGCAGGCAAATTGATGGGCCTCGGCGATGTGTCCACCACGACCGTCCCCAAGATGACCTTGGTCGCCGCCCCGCTCGGCGACGGCACCCTCGACACCCGCACGTTCATCCCCGTGCGGTGCCACACCGCCATCGGCGTGCTCGGAGCGCTCACCGTCGGCACCGCGGTCCGGATCCCCGGATCGGTCGCCGATCGACTCAGCCGTCACCGCGACGACGGCGTCGTCCGCATCGAACACCCCACCGGGTACTTCGACGTCGACATCGACCTGACCTACACCGGTGACGCCGGCGTCGACATCCGCCGCGCCGCCGTGATCCGCACCGCCCGCACCCTGTTCGACGGCACCGTCTACCCCCGGCCCGCCGGCCCCCACACCGAGGACAACTCATGAGCACCGACGACGCCCGCTTCGACATCGCCCACCTCGGCTACGTCGAACTGTTCACCCCGACCTTCGACGAGAGCAGGTGGTTCTTCACCGAACTGCTCGGGCTGCGCGACGTCGCCGCCGACGGCGACAGCGTGTACCTGCGTTCGTGGGACGACTACCAGCACCACTCCCTCAAGCTCACCGCCCACGACACGTCGGGCATCGGGCGGCTGGGCTACCGGACGTCGAGTGCTGCGGCACTGGAACGCCGTGTCTCGGCGATCGAGGCCGCCGGCCGCGGCATCGGGTGGCGCGACGGTGATCCCGGAATCGGCAAGACCTACACGTTCGCCGACCCCGACGGTCACCCGATGGACCTGTACTGGGAGGTCGAGAAGACCGCTCCTCCGGCGGAGTTCGCGCCGGCGCTGAAGAATCAGGCCGAACGCTACCCGGGGGCACCCGCCACGGTCCGCCGCCTCGACCACGTGAACTTTCTCGCCGCCGACGTCGAGACCAACGGAACCTTCGTCCGGGACGTCCTCGGCGGCCGTCCCACCGAACAGATCCGGCTGAACACCGGCAAAATCGCCGGACAGTGGCTGACCTTCACCAACAAGAGTTACGACGTGGTCTACACCGAGGACTGGACGGGCAGCAACGGGCGTCTGCATCACATCGCGTTCGCCACCGACACCCGCGAGGACATCCTCCGCGCCGCCGACGTCTTCCTCGAAAACGGCGTCCACATCGAGACCGGACCCCACAAGCACGCCATCCAGCAGACGTTCTTCCTCTACGTCTACGAGCCGGGCGGCAACCGCATCGAGTTCTGCAACCCCGGAGCGCGGCTGATCCTCGATCCCGACTGGGACGTCATCGAATGGACCGAGGCCGAACGGTCGAAGGGTCAGGCGTGGGGAATGAAGACCATCGAGACGTTCCACACCCACGGCACCCCACCCGTTCCGAGCACCCACTGAGACACGGGACGCACCGTCGAAAGGGACCGACATGACCGACGACATCACGGGCGGCGAATCGCACGCGACCGTCCGCACCGACCGGCCCGAACGGTACGGCAAACAACTCGTGTCCCACCTCGGCCGCCGCAACGGCGGAGAGTGGACACCGGACACACGATCCGGCTGGATCGACCTGGCCGGCGGCCGCGCCACGGTGACCGCCGGAGACGGCGAACTACACCTGCACCTCGTCGCCGAATCCGGCGAGCTGCCCCGACTGGAAGACGTCGTCGGAAGGCATCTCGTCAGATTCGGCGAACGTGACGGTCTGACCGTCGGATGGGTAAGGGACGGTCAGGTGCCGACGTAGGCCGCGAGGTGCTCGCCGGTGAGGGTGGAGCGGGCGGACACCAGATCCTCCGGCCTGCCCTCGAACACGATCCGGCCGCCGTCGTGGCCGGCGCCCGGGCCGAGGTCGATGATCCAGTCGGCGTGCGCCATGACCGCCTGGTGATGCTCGATGACGATGACCGACTTACCGGAGTCGACGAGCCGGTCGAGCAGTCCGAGCAGCTGTTCGACGTCGGCGAGGTGCAGGCCGGTGGTCGGTTCGTCGAGGACGTAGGTGTCGCCCTTGTCGGCCATGGCGGTGGCCAGCTTGAGCCGCTGCCGTTCGCCGCCGGACAGCGTGGTGAGCGGCTGTCCGAGGCTGAGGTAGCCGAGCCCGACGTCGGCGAGCCTCTGCAGAATCTTGTGCGCCGCCGGGATCCGTGCCTCGCCGGAACCGAAGAACTCCTCGGCCTCGGCCACCGGCATCGCGAGCACTTCGGCGATATTCCGGCCGCCCAGCGTGTACTCGAGCACCTCGGCCTGGAACCGCTTCCCCTCGCACTCCTCGCAGGGGGATTCGACGGTGGCCATCACACCCAGGTCGGTGTAGATGACACCGGCGCCGTTGCATGTGGGGCACGCGCCCTCGGAGTTGGAACTGAAGAGCGCCGGCTTCACGCCGTTGGCCTTCGCGAACGCCTTGCGGATCGGCTCGAGCAGCCCGGTGTAGGTCGCCGGGTTGCTTCGCCGGGAACCCTTGATCGCGCCCTGGTCGATCGACACCACGCCGTCCCGCCCGGACACCGAACCGTGGATCAGCGAACTCTTGCCCGAGCCCGCCACTCCGGTCACGACCACCAGCATGCCGAGTGGAATGTCGACGTCGACGCCGCACAGGTTGTGGCTGTCTGCGCCACGCACCTCGAGCGCCCCCGACGGTGTGCGCACCGACTGCTTCAGCGACGCCCGGTCGTCCAGATGCCGCCCGGTGAGCGTGTCACTGGAACGCAGACCCTCGACGGTGCCCTCGAACACCACCTGACCACCCTCGGTGCCGGCGCGCGGTCCGAGGTCGACGACGTGGTCGGCGATCGCGATCGCCTCCGGCTTGTGCTCCACCACCAGCACCGTGTTGCCCTTGTCGCGCAACTGCAGCAGCAGGCCGTTCATCCTCTGGATGTCGTGCGGGTGCAGGCCGATGGTCGGCTCGTCGAAGACGTAGGTGACATCGGTGAGCGACGAACCGAGATGCCGGATCATCTTCGTGCGCTGCGCCTCTCCACCGGACAGGGTGCCCGACGGCCGGTCGAGGGAGAGGTACCCCAACCCGATCTCGGTGAACGAGTCGAGGAGATGTTGCAGCCCGGTGAGCAGCGGCGCCACCGACGGTTCCTTCAGGTCCCGGACCCAGTCGGCGAGGTCGCTGATCTGCATCGTGCAGACGTCGGCGATGCTCTTCCCCTTGATCTTCGACGATCGCGCCCCCTCGCTGAGTCGGGTGCCGTCGCAGTCGGGGCAGGTGGCGAACGTGATCGCCCGCTCCACGAACGCGCGGATGTGCGGCTGCATGGCGTCGACGTCCTTGGCCAGGAACGACTTCTGGATCTTCGGGATCAGACCCTCGTACGTCACGTTGACGCCCTCGACCTTGATCTTGGTCGGCGGCTTGTAGAGCAGGTCCTGCAGTTGCTTCTTCGTGAACTTCGCGATCGGCTTGTCCGGATCGAAGTAGCCGCAGCCCCGGAAGATGCGGCCGTACCAGCCCTCCATGCTGTAGCCGGGGATCGTCAGCGCGCCCTCGTTGAGCGACTTGCTGTCGTCGTAGAGCGCCGTCAGGTCGAAGTCGGTGACCGAGCCCCGGCCCTCGCATCGCGGACACATGCCGCCGGTGATGCTGAAGCTCCGCCGCTCCTTCGTCTCCTGACCGCCGCGCTCGATGGTGACCGCGCCCGCGCCGGAGATCGACGCGACGTTGAAGGAGAACGCCTGCGGCGAGCCGATGTGCGGCTTCCCGAGCCGGCTGAACAGGATGCGGAGCATCGCGTTGGCGTCGGTGGCGGTGCCGACGGTGGAGCGGGGGTTCGAGCCCATCCGCTCCTGGTCGACGATGATCGCCGTCGTCAACCCGTCGAGTACGTCGACGTCGGGTCGCGCCAGTGACGGCATGAAACCCTGCACGAAGGCGCTGTAGGTCTCGTTGATCATCCGCTGTGACTCCGCGGCGATCGTCGCGAACACCAGCGAACTCTTGCCCGAGCCGGAGACACCGGTGAACACCGTCAGCCGGCGCTTCGGAAGCTCGACACTGACGTCCTTGAGGTTGTTCTCGCGCGCGCCGTGCACGCGGATGAGATCGTGACTGTCAGCAAGGTGCAGATCCGGCGACTCCGAGTTTTCCCGTCGCTTCGCTCGCCCCGTCGTGCCCGTCTTCGTGCCCGTGCCCATCCTGTCTCCCTCTCTTGGGGCGGAGCCGCCTTCGCGGTCTCCGTCGGCGTCGATCAGCGCAGTTCCTGGATACGAACCATGTTGCCCGCGGGATCACGGAAGGCGCAGTCACGGACTCCGTACGGCTGCTCGGTCGGCTCCTGAACGACCTCCGCGGAGTCGCTGGCCTGCAGCTTCTCGAAGACGCCGTCGAGATTCCTGGTGGCCAGGTTGATGGCAGCGTAAGTGCCCTTGGCCATCATCTCGGTGATGGTGCGGCGCTCGTCGTCGGTGATACCGGGGTCGGCGGCCGGCGGATGCAGAACGATGGACGTGCCGGGCTGGTCGGCCGGGCCGACCGTGATCCAGCGCATCCCGTTGTATCCGACGTCGTTGCGGACCTCGAAGCCGAGAGTGTCGCGATAGAAGGCCAACGCGGCGTCCGGGTCGTCCTGCGGGAGGTAGGTCTGGTGAATTGTGATGTCCATGGGATCACGATAATTACGAATCAGCGACCTGCGCTTCTCGATTCCTGATCGGTCTCGTGACCTGTTTCGCCACGCACGACGGAATGCCCGCCGTCGCGTCCGCCTCCTGGCGCCGGTAGGTGCTGGGCGGGACCCCGGTCAGCTCGGTGAACCGCGTGCTGAAGGTGCCCAGCGACGAGCAGCCGACCGCGAAACACACCTCGGTCACGCTGAGGTCACCACGACGCAGCAGCGCCATCGCCCGCTCGATGCGCCGCGTCATCAGGTACGAATACGGAGACTCGCCGTACGCTAGCCGGAACTGACGGCTGAGGTGCCCGGCCGACATGTTCACGCCACGGGCGAGCGACTCGACGTCCAGCGGCTGCGCGTGCTCCCGATCGATCCGGTCGCGGACGCGGCGCAGCAGCGCGAGGTCGCGTAAGCGCTGGTTCTCAGCGGTACTGCTCGTCACAAACGAGATCGTGCCACGTCGAACCGGAGTTGCCTAGCGTCACTCGCCCCGCGCTCACGCTCCTCACGCCGGGTCGGGTGTTGCGCCTCGGCAGTGGTCGACGAGCGAGACCTGTTCGTCCGGGGCCGGCAGCCGGTCCCGCTCGGCACCGTCCAGGTGGCGAGCTTCCACTGAACCCAGCTGCTCCCAGTAATTCTCCGACCGCGCCAGCGGAGTCCGCCGAAAGTCCATGCGTCGCCCTCCCTGGATTGCCAGGTCCAGTCGTTGCCTGGGGCACCCGGGCCGCCGCGACCGTCACCGCGTCGCCGCGGCCCGCCACCCCTCCGCACCGAGTCTTCCCCGCACCGCGAAGCCGAGACAGGGCCGTTCGGCCCTACCACCACGAGATCGGGCAGCGCCATCGACGGCTGCCCCCGAAATCAGTAATGTTGGATGGCATCCGGCCGTCTCACGCGGCCACGCTTCCGGAGCGCCTCGATCACCGAGGAGGAGCGGATGACCGAGATCGATACCTCGCACGAGCAGTGCCTCGTCGACTCTCTACGGGCACGCGACGAGTCGGCGTTCGCCGAACTGGTCGACCAGCACACACCGATGATGCTGCGCGTGGCGCGGGGATACGTGGCCAGCGCCGAGGTCGCGGAAGACGTCGTCCAGGAAACCTGGATCGCCGTCCTCCAGGGCATCGACAGATTCGAAGGCCGCTCCACCCTCCGCACCTGGTTGTTCCGGATACTCGTCAACATCGCCAAGAAACGGGGAGTGCGGGACCGGCACGATCTCGACGCCGCGCTGGCCGCCTACACGGGCAGCGCCACCGTGGACCCGTCCCGGTTCCTGCCCGCATCCTCCCCGGAGGATCCACACCACTGGGCGACTCCGCCGACCAGCTGGCCGGAGACCCCCGAGGGGTCGGTCCTCGGTGCGGAGGTACTCGACGTCGCCGGCCGCGAACTCGAGCACCTACCCGACCGCCAGCGGATCGTGGTCGTTCTGCGTGACGTCCTCGGCTACGACGCCGAGGAAGTGTCCGCGATGCTCTCGATCACCCCGGCGAACCAGCGGGTGCTGCTGCACCGGGGTCGCGCGCACGTGCGCCAGGCCCTCGAGGATTATCTTGGAACGGGAGCGTGAGACATGGAAGACATGGACTGCCAGGACCTCGTCGAACTCGTCACGGCCTACCTCGAGAATGACATGGATCCCGACGCCCGGGTCCGATTCGAAACCCATCTGGGCGAATGCCCGGGATGCGCCACCTATCTCGAACAGATCGAGCAGACGGTGCACACCCTCGGCGCGCTCCCCCCGGACGAGCTCGATCCGGCGTTGCGGGACCGCCTGCTCGCCGCGTTCCGCAAGTGGCGTTGACGGCGGGAAACTCGCCGCAAAAATAATGTCCGGCAGGGTGTAACGTTTCGCGCCCTCACAGACACCGTTCGAGTAGCCGTGAACGTTGGGTTCGCGGCACTCGGACAGGAATTCAGACCATGAACGCCACACATTCGCACCAAGACGACCGACGCACCCACCGCGGCTCGCTGCGGAAGCGGATCGTGACCGTGGTGGTGGCTGCAGCCGCATTCGGCGTCCTTCCCGTCGGCGTCGTGGGCGCGGTCGCCCCGGCCGCGGAACACCCGGTCGCCGCAGTGGCCGCCCCTGACACCGGCCGCGACATCCCCGGCGGCAACGACGATCGGACCCGCGATCGGCAGCGCGACCAGCGGCAGGAACGCCGGTCCGAGAACATGCCCACCGATCAGGTCCCGATCGTCTGGAACGTCCCAATCAACTGAGTTTGCATACCAACTGAGGGGCAGCATCTTTCGCCACACCCTCGGCTCGGCACCTCCGCCGGTCGGCAATCGGCGGGGCTGCTGTCGCCCTTCGTTCACCGCTGTGTGTTATTCAAGGCTCATGACTGCGTCGTCGATCGATCCGCCCGTAGGAGCCACCCTCTCAGCCATCCGGGCCGTCGCACCCAAGCTGGCTCCGAGCGAGCGTCGGGTGGCGGACGTGTGCGTGGAGCGTCCGCAGGATGTTGCGTGGTGGTCGGCGGCCGATGTCGCGGAACACGCAGAGACATCGACTGCCACCGTGATTCGTGCGTGCCAGAATCTGGGTTTCAAGGGGTTCCAGCACTTACGGATGTTGCTGCTACGGGATCTGGGGTCGGCCGATACCGGATCGGGGGGAACACCCGCCCACGAAGAGAACGGCACCGGACTGGTGCGGGCTGTGTTCGCCGAGCTGGCGACGGATCTCGCCGGCGCCCTGGCACCGCTCGACGAAGACTCGTTCGAGCGGGCGGTGACGGCGCTCGCGGAGGCGGAGCGGGTGCTCGTTGTCGGCAACGGAGCGTCCGGACCGTCGGCGGCTGCCGTGGCCGTGCGGTTCATTCTCAACGGCCGCCACGCCGAGGCGCCGTCCGACGCCGTGATCCAGCAATTGACTGCCGGGCGCCTGACCTCCCGTGACGTGTGCCTCGCGGTGAGCGACAGCGGGTTGAACTCGGTCACCCTGCGTCCGGTCGAGGCCGCGCGGGCAGCGGGGGCCACGGTCATCGGCGTCACCAGCTACGCCCGTTCGACTCTCGTGGAGAAATCCGACATCGGACTGGTCATCGGCGGCGGTACGGGACCGTGGGGTGGACTGGGCGCATCGGCCACGGTAGTGCAGCTCGCGTTCCTCATCAGCCTGCAAATCGCTGTCTGCCGGGCGCGGGGGGACTCGGCCGAGGCAGCGGCAGAGTCGTTCAAACAGATTGTGCCGCTGATCTATCCGTGATGGCATCGTGCTACAGCCGTTGCGCGAAGCATCACCGCTGATTGGATCGCCATTTGCCCGCCATTAACCTGACCCTGGCTAACTACCGATGTAACGAAATTCCCCGTCTCGTCGAGATTGGGTAACGTCATTTCATCGGGAGAGGCCAATGGGCAGGATTCGGATCGAGAATCTGAGTCGAAAGTTCGCAGATTTCACCGCCGTCGACAACATCGACCTCGACATCCGGGACGGCGACTTCCTGGTCCTCCTCGGGCCCAGCGGATGCGGAAAGACCACGCTGCTGAGGATGCTCGCGGGGCTGCTCGCGCCGACCAGCGGACGGATCCTGCTCGACGACGACGACATCACCGCGGCGCCCTCCCGCCGCCGGGACGTCGCGATGGTTTTCCAGAGCTACGCGCTCTACCCGCACCTCAGCGTCGCGAAGAACCTCGCGTTTCCGTTGCGTGTCAAAAAGATGCGCAAGTCGGAGGCAGCGGAGCGCGTCGATGCCGTCGCCCGGCAACTCGACATCGCGCACCTGCTCGACCGAAAGCCGAAGGAACTGTCCGGTGGCCAGCGGCAGCGCGTTGCAGTCGGGCGCGCGATCGTGCGTGACCCGAAGGCGTTCCTGATGGACGAGCCGCTGTCCAACCTCGATGCGAAGCTCAGGACCGCGACGAGGCGCGAGCTCACCGACCTCCATCGTCGCCTCCGCGCCACATTCGTGTACGTCACCCACGATCAGGTCGAGGCGATGACGATGGCGACGCGGATCGCGCTGCTGAACAACGGCGCACTCGAACAGGTCGGAACACCCGAGGACGTCTACGACCGGCCGGCGTCCGTGTTCGTCGCAGGTTTCCTCGGCAGTCCCGCGATGAACCTGCTCGACGCACGCGTCCGCACCGTCGACGGCACTGTTGTCGCGTCCGCCGAGGGCGTGACCGCACCGCTGTGGCGTGGACAGACCGACGGCCGCGACGTCGTCCTGGGCATCCGGCCGGAGCATCTCCGTGTCGCCGACCCTGTGGATCATCCCGGGGTACGGCTGTCGGTCGACGTCACGTCCGTCGAGAATCTCGGCAGCGAGCAGGTCGCGTACTGCGAGGTCGGGGGTGCCACGGTCTGCGTGCGCGCACCGCGACCGATTGCACTGCGCGCCCATCGATCCGCCGCCCTGACCGCGGATCCCGCCCACGTGCACCTCTTCGACCGCGCGACCGGACGCCGCCTGGAATGGGTCGACGTCCCGGAACTCACCGACTCCGACTTTGCGGCCCCCACGGCTGTGGACCACTCTCCCGAAACACTTTCCGCAACAGGAGCAGCGTGATGCGTAGACCGATATTTACTGTCGTCGTAGTGGCGGCCGTGGCCGCCGCTCTGACCGGCTGTGCCACCGGCGGAGCCGCGCCGGGCGCCTCGGGCACCGGCGCACCGGTCCCGGAACTGTCTCCCGACCAGCAGGTCGACATCGTCTTCGAGTCGTACAACCTCCAGCAGGCCGGGCTCTGGTCGGACACGATCAACGGCCTCGTCGCCGACTTCGAGACGCAGCACCCGAACATCCACGTGAAGGCCCAGCCGCCGCAGGGCAGCGGCACGGCCGGCGCCGGAACCGCGAGTAGTGTGCAGACGCAGATGCTCGCCGGCTCGCCCCCCGATGTGGCCCAATTGACCTTCGACACCCTCGATTTCGCCGTCAACGAACTCGGCGCCCAGTCGCTCGACGGACTGTTCGGAGCCGAGGCCGTGGACGCGACGTTCAGTGGAGAGCATCCGTTCCACCCGCGGGCCGCGACCCTCGGCGACTGGGACGGCGAAACGTACGGCATCCCGTACGTGTTCTCCACACCCACCCTCTTCTACAACGCGACCGCGCTCACGAAGGCCGGGCTGCCCGCCGACGCCGACCTGTCGACGTGGCCGAAGGTGGCGGCTGCCGCCAAAGCCGTGACCGCGGCGACGGGCAAGCCGGCGCTGTCCGTGTCGTGCTCGGTCAAGGGCGGCAACTGGTGCATGCAGGCGCTGTTCCGCTCGGCAGGCGGCGATGTGCTGTCACAAGACCGCAAGACCATCGAATTCGGCGAGCCCGGTGCGGTGTCGGCGGTGACCGCGTTGCGGCAGATGTACGACGACGGCGTCCTCGCCAACCTCGACTCGACCACCCAGTACGAGAGTTTCGCGAAGGGCGACGTGGCGATTCAGCTGCAGACGTCGGCTCTGCAGGGGATGTTCATGAAGTCGGCGGCGACTGGCGGCTGGGACCTGCGTGCCGCGCCGATGCCCGCCTTCGAGGGTCACGCCGCGGTGCCCACCAACTCGGGATCCGCTCTGTTCACGTTTTCCCAGGATCCGGCGAAGCAGCGCGCGTCGTGGGAGTTCATCAAGTTCATGACGAGCGACCATGCGTACACCGAGATCTCCAGCAAGATCGGCTACCTTCCCCTGCGCCCGTCCCTCACCGAGGATCCGGCATCGCTGAAGGATTGGGCCGACGACAACCCCCTCCTGGCACCCAATCTCGGTCAGCTCGACAGGCTCGAGGCCTGGGAATCTTACCCCGGCAACAGTTATGTGCAGGCCGACGACATCCTCGGCCAGGCGGTGGAGGACGCGGTCTACTACGGCAAGGATCCGGCCGCCACCATGCAGGCGGCGCAGCAGCGCGTGCAGGAACTCATTCAGTAACCACCTCCGACAGAACGAGACACCGACACAATGACCAGCACTCTGCCTGCGTCGACGAATCATCGACGCCTGAATCTGACCGGCACCTATAACTTCCGCGACCTGGGCGGTTTCCCGACTGATACGGGGACCACCAAGTGGAACAAACTGTTCCGGTCGGACGCGCTTCACCAGCTCGACCAGCCGGCCCGCGACCTGCTCCGGAAGCGGAGACTCGCTCTCGTCATCGACCTCCGCGAACAGCAGGAGCTCGACGACAGCCCGAGCGCACTCGACGGCGTCGGACACCGGGTGGAACACCTGCCGGTGTACGAGGGCGAGATCGACCTCGACGGTGCGAACTTCGACCTCGCGGACGTCTACCGCGACATGGTCGAGAACTACGGACATCGTTTGACCCGCGCCGTCCGCGCCATCGCCGCCTCGGGCGACGACCCGACCGTCGTGCACTGCACCGCGGGAAAGGATCGCACCGGGCTGGTCGTCGCTCTCACCCTCGCGGCGGTGGGTGTCGATCAACGGGACATCGTCGCCGACTACGCGATGTCCGAGGTCCTGCTGGCCGGCGACTGGGCGCTCGGCATGGCCGAGAAGATGCGCGGCCGCGGCCTTCCCGACGGCGTGGACGTCGATCACCTGGTCGGCGCCAGCCCGGCCGTGCTGATGCGCACGACCCTCGACTCCATCGCAGCCGCGCACGGCGGCGTCCGCGACTACCTCCTCGGCCACGGCATGACCGAACGTGAACTCGACGACCTGCGCGGCGCACTCGTCGCCTGACACCCACTTCCACAGGAGAGACCTCATGTCCCAGTACGGGGAACCCGACCATTACATCCTGCATGTGAGCGACACCCACTTCGTCACCGACGGCGCCCTGCTCCACGATTCGGTCGACAGCGACGCCAACCTCTCCCGGCTGTTCGAGCGGCTCGAGAAGGCCGGCCGGCGACCCGAGGCCATCGTGTTCACCGGCGACCTCGCCGACAGGGGCGAGCCCGAGGCGTACGGACGCCTGCGCCGGATCGTCGAGCCCGCCGCGGAGCGCCTCGGCGCGAAGGTGATCTGGGTGATGGGCAACCACGACGCCCGGCCCGCCTTCCGGAGCGGCCTGCTCGACACCGAACCCACCCAGGACTCGGTCGACGCGGTCGTCGATGTCAACGGATTGCGGATCATCGTGCTGGACAGCACCGTTCCGGGTTTCCACCACGGCCTGATCAGCGACGAACAGCTCGCCTGGCTGACGGACGTCCTGGCCGAACCGGCACCGCACGGCACCCTGCTCGCCCTGCACCATCCGCCGGTGCCGGGCCTGCTCGACGCCATCGAGTCGGTGGAGCTGAAGGAACAGCACCGGCTCGAGACGGTGCTCGCGGGAACCGACGTCCGCGGAATCCTCGCCGGACACCTGCACTACTCCACGACGTGCACATTCGCGGGCATCCCGGTGTCGGTGGCATCGGCCACCTGCTACACCCAGGATCTGCTCGTCGACGAGGGCAGCATCCGCGGTCAGGACGGCGCGCAGGGTTTCAACATGGTGCACGTCTACCGCGACCGTGTCCTGCACACGGTCGTCCCGCTCGACGTGTCCCCCACCGTGTACGAAATGACTGCGGACGATATTCGGCAGTCGATCGAGCAGCTCACGGCGCCCGGCGTCTGATGTTCGTCGAAGTTCCAGCCGCTACCCCCGCCGGCCACGCGGAGACACCGACGGTTCCGTCGCGGGCGGGGCGGGTCCGACGCGGTCTCGCGCCGTACCTGTATCTCCTGCCCGCCGTCGTTCTGCTGATCGTGTGGATCTACAAACCGCTCGGGGAGACCATCGGCCTGTCGTTCTACAAGTGGAACATGGTGCCCACCAGCCCGAAGGTTCCGGTGGGAATGGACAACTACGTTCGCGTACTGTCACTGCCCGAACTCCATCAGGCACTGCGGAACACGATTGTGTACGTCCTCGCGTTCATGGTGTTCTCGTTGCTGCTGCCGATGGTCGTCGCGCTGCTGTCGAACCGGGTCGCCGGACGGTGGAAGACGCTCTACCAGGCCCTGATCTTCGTCCCGTTCCTCATCACCCCGGTGGCCGGCAGCGCGATCTGGCGGTGGCTGTTCAATCCCGAGGGCGGCACGATTCCCCGGGTGACCGCAACCCTGGGGTTCGAGTTGGGCAACGTCTTTCGAGAACCCGGCCTCGCGATGCTCGGTGTCGTGCTGATCGTCGGGTGGCAGATGCTCGGCTTCGGTGTGCTCGTCATCTCCGCCGGACTGGCCGGAATCAATCCCGACTACGCGTCGGCGGCGGCCCTCGACGGCGCGTCGCAAGCGACCATCACCCGCAAGATCACCCTGCCGCTGCTGTCCCCGACGCTCGTGTTCCTCGGCCTCATGACGATTCTTCTGGGGGCGCAGTGGGCGTACCCGATCATCGACATCGTCACGCAGGGAGGTCCGAGCGGTGCCTCCACCAACATCTACTACCTGCTCTACCAGTTCGGATTCCAGAATTTCGACGCAGGACTGTCGGCTGCTGCGGGAACCCTGTTCTTCCTGGGCTTCGGATTGATCGCAGTCGTGTTCGTTCGTGTGTCGGACCGGCTGAGCTTCTACGACAACTAGGACACCCCATGGCATTTGCACTCGTCGATGCGCCGGCCCGATCGTCCACCGCCGCTGCCCCGACCCGCGATCCCGGCGACGCCCCGGGCGCCATTCGTTCCCGCAGCCGGGTGGCGACCGGGCACGTGGTTCTCGCTGCCGTCACTGTGTTCAGTATCTTCCCGGTGTACTGGATGTTCGCCACCGCGTTCCGCCGTCCCGAGGACTCCCTGTCCGTCAGCCCCGTGCCGTCTCCGTTCAGTCTGGACAACTTCCGCTACGTGTGGGAGACCATTCCGATGGCGTCGATGCTCGTCAACACGTTCGTCATGGCGTTGGCGATGTCCGTCAGCCAGCTTCTGGTCGCGATCCTGGCCGCCTACGCGTTCGCGCGGTGGTCCTTCTTCGGGAAGCAGGTGTTGTTTCTGCTGTTCGTAGGATCGTGGCTGGTGCCGTTCCAGGTCACCATGATTCCGAACTACCTTCTCATCTCACAGATGGGTCTGCTGAATACCGTTGCCGGGATCGTGATCCCGAATCTGTGTTCGGCGTTCGGTGTTCTGCTGATGCGCCAGCACATGGAGGCGTTTCCGCGAGAGTTGCTCGATGCCTCCCAGATCGATGGCCAGAACTCGTGGGCAACCCTGTGGAAGGTGTTGCTGCCCAACATGAGACCGGCACTCGCGGCACTGGGTATCATGTTGTTCATCTCGGCATGGAACGAGTACCTGTGGCCGTCACTGATCATGCGCCAGTCGAATGCGGTCGTCCAGATCGGAATTCGCGGTTTCCTCGGCGCGGAAGGTAACAACTGGGGCGCTGTGATGGCCGCGTCCGGTCTCGCCTGCCTCCCCATCTTCCTGATCTACCTGTTCCTCCAGCGCTACGTGCGCGACGCATTCGTCCGCTCTGGCCTCAAATGACCGTCAGCCGAACACAACCCGAAGGACCTCCGATGAAGATCGTCCAGATCAGCGACACGCACCTGTCCGCCCGCGGCGGGCGCACACAGCAGAACTTCGAACGCGTCGTCGACTACGTGAACCATCAGGTCCGTCCAGATCTGATCGTGCACTCCGGCGACATCGTGATCATCCACCCCGACGATGCGGACGACCGTGCGCACGCCCACGAACTGATGCAGCGGTTCGCCGCTCCGGTGCTCGTCGTGCCCGGCAACCACGACGTCGGTGAGCCGGGCTCTGCACCGTGGAAGGGAATCGGCGTGACCGATGAGCGGGTCGCCGCTTTCGAGGAGGTGTGGGGTCCCGATCACTGGCGCCACGACGTCGACGACTGGACGGTGCTCGGACTGAACAGCGAGCTCTTCGGTTCAGGTCTCGACCGGGAAACCGCGCAGTGGGCCTGGATCGAAGACGTGGCCGCGGACGTGCCCGACTCGCAGCGGGTGATCGTATTCCTGCACAAGCCGATCTGGAGTGCGCTGGACGAGCCGGTCGGGCACGCCGTCGACATCGGGGAATCCCGTACCCGGTTGCTCACAGCTCTCGGGAAGATGTCACTCGCTGCCGTCGGCAGTGGGCACCTGCACTGCTACCGGCAGACCGTCCGCGACGGGGTGCGCGAGGTCTGGGCGCCGTCAACCGGGTTCGTGGCCGGCGAAGGCGAATCCCTGCCCGGGCCGCTCCACCAACTCGGCATCGTCGAGTACGACTGCACCGGAGAGACCGTACGCGCGAGCTACCGATCCGTGCCGGACCTCGAAGACGTCACGATTGCCGCCGTGCCCGAGGTGACCGCGGCCATCGACGCACTGGGACACAGCACAGTCGGCTGACGTCGAGTGGCGGCAGTCGCGATCCCGGTTTGATCATCGTCACCGGTGACCGAACCGATCAGGAATCGAGAAGCGCCGACCACCGGGCCGCACTAGCGTCATTGCCGAGAGCCGTCAGACACCCACCATCGACACCTCCGACCCGATCCGGGTGAACACCGCCGGGAACGGTGGTGTCGCCGCGCACGGTGAGATGATCTGCGATCCGAAATGTGCGACGACGAGGTCGAGTTCGCGGGAGACGAACAACCGCTGGCCGTGGATCCCACTCGCCATGAAGGAGTCGAACGGGTCGTTGAGGATCCACCAGTAGTCCCGGTAGCTCATCGTGGCAGGCGAATTCGCCGATGCTCGCGGCAACCGCACCGAAGCGGTGGCTCCCTCGTTGACGGTGCTGATCGCACGCACCACCGACTCCGGCACGATCTGCCGGTCGCCGAGAGCGCCGCCGCAGCGAAGCATCTCCCCCACCTTGGCGATGTCCCGGAGGGTGGCCGCGTAGCCTCCGCAGGCGGTTTCGACGCCGGCGGCGTCGAGGATGTACCGGGCGTCCTCGTCGGCTCCGATCTTCGACCAGATCAACTCGCTCATCAGGTCCGAGACGGTCGCGCCGGTGACGCGGCTGATCAGGGCGCCCATCGCCTCGCAGCTGCCGTTCTCGTAGTGGAAGACCTCGCCGTACGGGCCGGTCGCGCGGGCCGTTTTCAATCGGTCGAGCAGGGTGGTCGGGCCGTCGTATCCGTCGGGCCGCATCCCGGGGGCCACGACTGCCCACCACCGGTGTGCCTCGACCTCACGATGGAACTTTCGGCCCCCGTAGGCCACCTGTGTCGTCATGTCGAGCAGATGACGAATAGTAGCGTCACCGAACGCTGTTCCCGCCAACTCGGGAACGTATGGGGAGACCTGATCGTCCCGCGTGAACAAGCCCTGGTCCTCGAGCATCCCGGCGAGCAGGCCGATGAACGCCTTGGCCATCGACGCAGTCAGGTGCAGGTCCTGACGACGGAGGCCGTGCAGGTACTGCTCGTAGACGACCGCGCCGCGGTGCAGCACGATCATCCCGTCCGAATGCGAGTCGACGAGGAACTGGTACAGCGTGCTCGCTCCCCCGCCTCCGGACTCGACGGCGAGCCGTGAGAGGTCCTGCAACTGCTCCGGCAGTTCCCGGCGCGGACCGTCGCCGCGCCACACTCGACGCGTGGGACCGGTCTCGCCGACGGCCGTCGTCTGCCGGCGGACTTGCGCCGGGTCGGTGAATCCGAGCGTCCATTTCAGTTCTGCGAGTGGCAATTGCGACACAGCGGATCTCCTCTGTCGGATCGGGATACGTGCTGGGGAACATCGAGTTTCAAGCCGGTGCCGCAAGGGCGGCGCCTGCCGTCGCGAAAACGGCGAAGCTGACGGCGGCGGGAAGCAGGAGGCCGAGTGGGCGGGGGTCGTCGGTGCGCCGGCGGTATCGGCGCTGCCGCGTGACGGCACCCGCTCCCACCGCCGCGGCAGCGCCGCAGGCTCCGGCCACCGCAACGACGTGCGCGAGGTGCGCGAGGTGCGCGAGGTGCGGGTGGACGATCGCGGACCGGACGACTGCGGCGAGGCACAGGCAGACCGCCGGTAACGTGCGGCCCCACGCCAGCACCGTACGTTCGGCCTGCAGCCCCGGTGGCAGCGCGGTCACGTCGCCGCCCAGACGACGCCGAGCGCGGCAGCGAGACACACACCCGCGACCACGGCCGGGGCCAGGCGCGATGCCGGTAGCGGCACGGCGCGGCGCATCGCGGACTGCACGGACCGCCACCGCAGCAGCGCACCGACCGCAACGAGCGCGGCCAGCAGGATGCAGACCGCACCCAGCGTGTCGTGAAACGCGGATCCGCCTCGCGGCAGGTAGAACTGGCTGACCGCGACCCCGCCCGCCAGAAGAGCGAGCGCGGTACGGATCCAGGCCAGGAAGGTCCGCTCGTTGGCGAGCGTGAATCGGTAGTCGGGCTCCGTCTCCGTGTCGGCGCTCACGGGAGCAGAAGGAATCGGGCGATGCCGTTCTTCTGGATCTCGGAGGACCCGGTGAGGATCCGGAACATCCGCAGACGCTGGAACAGCGATTCCACCTCGCGGCCGCGGACGACACCCGACTTACCGTGGATCTGCACGGCGGCGTCGGCGATCGCGAACGCCTTCTCCGCAACGAACAGCTTGCACATGAAGGCCTCGGTCCGCGGCCGCTCGCCCCGGTCGAGCGCGGCGAGTGCGTCGTAGGTCATCGACCGGGCCGCGTAGAAGTCGGTGGCCATGTCCGCGAGCCGGTGCTGGATGCTCTGCAGCATGCCGAGCGGCGCGCCGTGCACCTGCCTGGTGCGGGCGTAGTCGAGGGACAACTCCAGGGCTCGGCGTGCACCGCCCAGCGCCGTCGGGCAGTGCAGGAGCCGGTTGACCGTGACGCGTCCGAGCCCGATCTTCAGCCCCTGCCCCACCTCTCCGAGCAACTGTTCCGGTCCGACGTAGCAGTCGTCGAGAACGATGTCGGCCTCGATGTGCTGGCCCGACATCGGGGTCTCGCCCTGCTGCACCGTGCAGCCCGGGGTGTCCAGGTCGACGAGGAACGCGGAGTAGCGCGGGCCGTCGTCGCCGTCGTCTGCCATCTTGGCGATGAGGATGGAGAAGTCCGCGAACGGTCCGGCGGTGGAGAACACCTTGTGGCCGGTCAGGCGCCACCCGTCGCCGTCCGGGGTGGCGGTGGTGAGCATGCCGCGCACGTCGGAGCCGGCGTCGTTCTCCGTGAGCGAGAAGCAGCACGCGCGCTCGCCGCGCGTGACGGGGAGCAGGTACTTCTCGATCTGGTACTCGGTGGCGTACCGGAAGATGCTGCCCACCCGCAGCGGTCCGCCCATGTCGCCGAGCACCGAGGTCGACAGCACCCGCGGTGAGGCGCCCACTTCTTCCTTCAGGGCAGCGAGTTCGGTGAACGACAGTCCCGCGCCGCCGAGGTCCGCGGGCAGGCTGACACCGTAGAAGCCGAGTTCGCGGCTGCGTCGCCACACCGGCTCGAGCGTCTCGCGGGTGTACACGCTCTCGGAGGTGAGGCCGAGTTCGCGTTCGTAGTCGGCGAGTTCGCCGTCCAGGTAGTCACGCAGCCGGGCGACGAGGTCGTGCAGGCGAGGGTTGTGGTCGTGGGTGGGGTTCAGGGTGAAGGTCATCGACGGCTCCGCTTTCAGTTGACGTGGCGGGCGGCCTGCGCCCAGTAGGATTCGCGCACCGACTTGCGGTCGATCTTGCCGTTGCGGTTGACGGGGAGGCTGTCGGCGAAGTCGATCGAGCGGGGCTTCTTCATTCGCGCGAGGCGTTCGGCGCAGTGCTCGATCAGCTCGTCCTCGGTGACCGGGGCCCGTGTCACCACGACGGCTTTGACTGCCTCGCCCCACTTCTCGTCGGGGACACCGACGACGCACGTACCGGACACGGCCGGGTGCTCGTACAGCGCGGCTTCCACCTCGCTGCAGTAGATGTTGAAGCCGCCCGAGATGATCATGTCCTTCTTGCGGTCGACGATGAACAGGTATCCGTCGTGGCGGAAGTACCCGACATCCCCGGTGCGCACCCAGCCGTCGACGAATGTCTCCGCGCTCAGATCCGGTTCGTGCCAGTACTCGCGCACACAGTCGGGGCCGCGCGCGACGATCTCGCCGATCCCGCCCGCCGGCAGTTCGTTGCCCGCCTCGTCCACCACGCGAACCTCGGTGTCGAATACCGGTCGCCCGCAGGACATCAGCAGTTCCGGATCGGATTCGACCCCTCGCACGACGTCGTCGCAGGTGAGCACGGTGATACCACTCGTGGTTTCCCCGAGACCGTATCCCTGCATGATGACGGGGCCGAACATCGCGACGGCGTCGCGTAGCCGTTGCGGTGAGACCGGGGCGCCGCCCACGCCGACGCACCGCAGGCTCGACAGGTCGACGTCGTTCGCGGCGGGATGGTCCATCAGCATGTTGAGCATCGTCGGAACGACGAAGGTGGTGGTGATGCGTTCCTTCTCGATGGTGCGGAGGAACAACTCGGTGTCGAAGGCAGGCAGGACGACGACCGCGCCGCCGCGAGCGAGCACGCCGAGCATCATCATCCCGGAGGCGTGCGTGATCGGTCCCGGGGCCAGGTACCGGTCCGTCTCGGTGGGCGCGCCCGTCGGGCTCATCAAGCGTTTGCGCATGTTGGCGAGTCGGTTTCCGTAGGTCTGCACGGCGGCCTTGAGTTTTCCGGTGGATCCGGAGGTGTAGTTGAGGACGGCGGGCGCGTCTTCGGGGAGGTCGGCGGCGACGGGATCGCCGAGTCCGTCGGCGAGGAGATCGGCGTATCGGTCCGCGCCGGGTGCGCTGTTCCCGTAGTCGTAAACGGCGATGTCGAGGCCCAGATCCGCGACGACCTTCAACGCGACGTCGGCGTGTGCGGCGTCGACGAACAGCGTCGTGACGTTCGCGTCGCGCAGGACGTGGCCGAGTTCGTCCGCTCCCAGGCGCGCGTTGACGGGCACGCGCACGAATCCGGCCTTGCACACGGCCATCTCGGTCACGACGAGTTCTCCGCAGTTGCCGGCGAAAGTGGCCACCGCGTCGCCGATTCCGAGGCCGGTGCGCATCAGCGCGGAGGCGAGACGGTTGGTCGAGTCGTCGAGTTCCCGGTAGGTCAGGCGACTGTCGCCGCACACCACGGCCTCGCTGTCCGGCCGGAATTTCGCACTCCGGGTGAGGTAGGTACCGAGATTCATGCAGTCTCCAAGATCGACGTGTTGATCGTTATTGGACATAGTGTCCAGCATCGGGCGTGATGTCAAGGGTGCACTATGCTGACGGAACTGCAGGCGTGAGACGAAGGGCGGAAGTCACCGTGGCCACCGAAGACCGGCGTGTGCGCCGCACCAAGCGACTGCTGCGCGACGCACTCGTCTCGCTCGCGCTCGAACGGGGATATTCCGCAGTCACCGTGGAGGACGTCACCGAACGTGCCGACGTCGGCCGCGCGACGTTCTACACGCACTACACGGACAAGGACGAACTGCTCGGCCAGATCGTCGCCGACCTCGGCGAGGACCTGAAGGAGCGGTTGCGGCCCCTCGTGTCCGACTCCTCGGTGGGGTTCACCGGCAAACCGGTGCTCGAAATGTTCCGGCACGCCGCCGAGGAACGCGACGCCTACCGCGTCGTACTGCGCGGTGAGGGCGACGGGCGTGCACTGCGCCGATTCGTCGACGAACGCACCGCCCTTGCCGCCCAGATCTTCTCGACTCGATCCGCCGCCAACGGGGTCACACCCCGCATCGACATGGAAGTGCTGTCGCGGGCGTGGGTGGGCGAGCAGGTGGCCGTGCTGCAGTGGTGGCTCGAATCCGATCCACCGCCGCTCACCCCGGAAGCCGTCACCGAAATGTTGCTGGAGCTATCGCTGCGCGGGCGCTACTGGGCATCCGGCTTCGACGGCTCACCCTCGTCGGACGACGACACCACCTGAGAGTCGCGCACCGCGGCACTGTCTCGTGCGTACGGCCGGTACAGCAGACCGGAACACAGCCCGTTGACGACGGTGAGCGCCACGGTCACGAGCAGGAGCGCTCCCTGCAACCCGATCGCATCGCCCAGATAGCCGACCAGCAGGGCATATCCCGCGTACGCGAGCGCCTCCACCGTCGACAGTGACACCGCGAAGGCCAGGGCCCGTTGTTGCGGGCGCACCACCGCCATGATCAGTGGACGGTTGACCACCGGTACCTGCCCTTGCAGGAACCCGACCACCGCGAAGATCGCGACGAAGAATCCGATCGACGACGTCGGCATCTGCAGCTCGACGAATACCGCTGCCGCGAAGGCCAACTGACTGGCCTGCAGCATCATCACCCGCCCACTCGCGGGCCACCGGCGGTGCACGGCGTCGTTGAGGCGGCCGCCGACCACGGTTCCGAGCAGGTACCCGATCGCAAACGGCGTAGCGACGATCGCTGCGGTGGCCGTCGAGAATCCCCGCTCCTCCACCAGGAACACGACGCCGAAACTCATGATCACGTTCTGCCCCGAGAACAGCCGTTGCACCAGGATGTAACGGAACGTCTTGATGCGCAGCAGCTCCCGCACACCGGCGACGACGTTCTGCGCCTTCTCCTCCGCTTTCACCACCGCGTCGCCGGCCCTGTTCCCGCCCCCGCCGGGGCGTGTGTCGTCGAGAAACACGACGACGAGAACACCGATCAGAATGCACATACAGCCGGAGAGGACGTAGCCGTACCGCCAGCCGTCGTCGAACCCCGACAGCTGACCGAACAGCGGGGCGCTCACGCCGGTGATGATGGCGACGCCGCCGTACAGCATCCCGGTGGCCCGGCCCCGCCGTCTGTCGTCGTAGAGGTCGCCCATGATCTCGAGAGCGATGGGCCCGGCGCCCGCGAAGCCCGCAGCCGCGATGCCGTACAGGATGACGAACTGGGTGAAACTGCTCGACAGGCCCGCCAGGATCACCCACACACCCCAGAAGCCCGAGCACGTCGCAAGCACCGCACGCCGCGAGAACCGCTTGGCCAGGAACACCCACGGAACCGCGGCGAAGATGCCCACCGCCTTGGACACCGCCACGATGACGCCGAGCGCCGACGACGAGAGCCCCAACGCCTCCCGCATCAACGGGAACAACACCGTGGTGATGCTGTTCTCCGCGTTGTCCATCGCGGTCGAGGCCGTGAGCAGACCCAGGTTCTTCCCCCGGGTCCGCCTGCCGGCCGTCAGCGTGCGCGTGGTGGAGACGTCCAGTGCCATCTGCGTCCTCTCGACGAGTCACCCTGCGATGCGTGTGGTCCGCATCACAGGAGCCAATGCTGGCTACAGTATCCATAAATGGACGCTGTGTCTATGTTTGGATTTTCGAGGTCCGAAATAATGACGCGTTTTCCGGATTCACGCTCGCAGGAGAGGACTGCACCGGGACCGACCCCGTGATCACCACTGATCAGCCTCCTCACGCACCCGGTGATCGTGCAAAAACCGACCGCACACCCGTTAATCTCGAATCGACAACGGGAAGTCGACCTGCGCGAGTTCGAGGCCGTGGGAACCGGGATATCAAAGAGGAGCGCGACCATGCCGATGGCACCGTTCGACCCCATCACCGCGATCTACACGCCGGCGCACGCCTGGATGTACGAGACCATCGTGGCCCCGGCCGTCTACCGCTCACGCCACGTCATCGACGAGTACTTTCTGCCGCATCTCGCATCGAACGCCCGCATTCTGGATGTCGGATCGGGCGGGGCACTGTTCACGAACTACATCGCCGACCAGCGCCCCGACGTGCACATTCTCGGCCTCGATCTGTCGGAAGCCCAGATCAAGCGCGCCACCAAACGCATGCGTCACTACGGCGACCGGGTCCGGTTCGACGTCGGCGACGCCACGCGGCTCGACTTCCCCGACCAGACCTTCGACGGTGTGATCAGCTACGGCTCCATCAAGCACTGGTCGTCGCGCGAGGCCGGACTCGCCGAGTGCGTGCGCGTCCTCAAACCGGGTGGCCCCCTGCTGATCACCGATGCGGACCGCAGCACGAGTTTCGAGGACGCCGAAAAGTTCGTCGAGAACTACAAGGCGCCGCGCGTCCTCGGCAGCATCAATCTCGCGATCTTCCACACCTGGATCGCCGGTCGCTCCATCAGCCTCGACGAGGCGCGTGACCTCGCGAGCCGACTCGAGCTCGTCGACGAGCACGTCTCCCGCATCACCGAGATGCCACTCGTCATGATTTCCGGTCGTCGGCCCGCGTGAACCTCACCGTCCGTCACGTGTTCCGGGCCGGCAGTGCGGCGATGCCGCTGATGAACGCGGAGAGCAGCAGTTCCGGTTCGCCCACCGCGTGGAGTGCGGGGTGGGCGATGAAAAGTTCTTCGAGCATGACGCGCAGCTCCAGCCGTGCGAGGTTCATACCCAGGCAGTGGTGGATGTCTTTCGCACCGAAACCGAGGTGCTTACCGGCGTTCGCCCGGGTGATGTCGAACCGGCCCGGACCGTCGAAGATGCGTTCGTCGTGGTTCGCGGACACGTACCACATGACGACCTTGTCCCCCGCCGCGATGTGGGCGCCGCCGAGCTCGGTGTCGACGGTCGCGGTCCGCCGCATGTAGGGCACCGGGGAGGCGAAGCGGATCACCTCGTCGATCGTGTTGTCGATGTGGCCGGCGAAATCGGCGAGCAGCAATTCTTTCTGGTCGGGGTGCTCGCTGAGCAGATGCAGCGCCCAGGCCAACGCTTGCCGGGTGGTCTCGAAACCCGCCGTGATCAGCAGGATGACGAACGAACCGAACTCGGTCGGTGTGAGGGTCTCGCCGTCGACCATCGTCGACACCAGCCGGGACGTCAGATCCTCGCCGGGATCCGTCTTGCGTCTCTCACCCAGCTCGAGGGCGTACCCGTAGATCTGGCCCAGGCCGGCCGCGCCGCCGGGTGCGGTGACGAACTCCTGATCACCACCTCCGGCAACGACGTCGGCCGCCGCGGCCAGGATCATCGGCCGGTCGCTCTCCGGGATCCCGATCAACTCGCAGATCACCTGCACCGGCAACCGGGTCGCTACGTCGGGGACGAAGTCGAACTCGGCATCTCGGGGAAGGTCCGCGGCGATCTGCGCAGCGTAGCCGCGCACCCGCTCGGCGATGCCCCGCACCGACGCCGCGGTGAACGCCGATTGCACGATGCCCCGCAGACGCCGGTGACGGGGATCGTCCATGGCGATCATCGACATGGCGAACTCGAGGATCTCGACCGGGACGTCGTCGATGGTGAAGCCCTTGGCCGAGGAGAAGACCTCCGGGTTCCGGCTGACCGCCACCACGTCGTCGTATCCGACGACCGACCAGAAGCCCGGACCGGCTGTTTCCGTGTGGAACTCGATCGGCGATCGCTGACGAAGCTCCTCGAACATCGCGCGACGGCCCGCGAAACTGCGGTCCCAGAACGCCCGTGATGCGGGCGAGATGATTTTTTCGGACGCAGAACCCGTCACCGGTCCCCCTCGGTCGGTCGTATCGATACTGCGACCCTACTGGGGAAGCCATGGCTACGCTGATGAGGCATCACCGCAGGTCAACAGCTATGATCATAGGATCACCCGGCGGTGCGCCGGAGATGAAACGGGGAGGATCGACCTGTGGCGTCGAGGGTTCGGCTCGGCAACCCGCGAGAGGTGCGCGATCATCCGTTGGGGATGACCGAGACCGGGTTTCGCGCCGACCTGACCCAGCCCGAAGCGTTCGCAAGAGGTCGTGGCCCGTTTCCCGGTGATGCCGACAGCGTCCAGTCCGAGCGTGAACTGTTCGTCACCGCGCCGGACGACGAGGTGCTCGCGGTGGCGACGATCACCGGGGTCCGCGAGCACGACGGCGAACTCGTCGTCGACGGAGACCTGGTTGTCGATCACGAACGGGTCGGGACGCGGCTGCTGATACGAACACCGGCCGAGAACGTCTTCTCCTGCGCGGACGAGGAATCGGCGTGGGCGGGCTCGATCGAGCGGGCGCGGTGGGTCTACGTGCGGGCGCTGGTCGACGTCGCAACGGTCAAGACGGCGTCCTACGACCGCCGGCTCGCGGGCGCAGATCCCGCCGCCGACCCCGAGGTGACCCTGGCGACTGCCAACGAGACGATGCAGGTGGTTCCGCGGTACGTGATGATCCACCGCAGCGGAAAGCTGCGTCTCGGCGGGCCGTACGCCGACACCGCGGACTGGGACGGCCACGTCGAACCCTGGACGGATTACGGGTACGTCGATTGCCTGCGCCTCGACGACGTCCTGGGCACCAGCGGCGACCTCGACATCGACGTGCTCCGGCCGCTCACGTCGCGGGCCACCGCCGCGGAACTTCTCGAGTCATTGGGCTGGGACAAGGTCATCCGTCGATTCGTCGACGACCCCACACCCCCGCAGTAGCACCGAGCCGGCAGTGATTGCCGCGGGCGCTTGGCCTGTTCGGCCGCGACCCGGGTCGGATCGGTGGCATTGTTAGTACGGGCTGTTATCTCATCGTGGGTGCGGCACGGCCGCACAGGTGCTACTCGGCTGGGCTTCGTCCAGCCGCCGAAGTTCATTGCAGAAGGCATGATCCGTTACCACTCGACGGGAGTTCATCGCATGGCCACGCACACCCATCTCGGACACATCTTCCACATCGCCGGCACACCGAAAGTGACCGAAGCCGCGGCCGCCCTGGTATCGATTCCCGACGGCGCCCTGGTGCTGGACGACGGCGGGCGAATCGTGTTCTGCGGTGACCGAGCCGAGATCCCGTCGGATTACGAGTCCGGCACCGTGCACGACCACAGGCCCGGCTTTCTGCTGCCGGGGTTCGTCGACACCCACATCCACTTCCCGCAGACGTACGCCGGCGACTCCTACGGCGGCGGTCAGCTGCTGGAATGGCTGACCCTGTGCATGTTCCCGTCGGAGACGAAGTTCGCCGACCCGGAGTTCGCGCAACAGGCGGCCGTCGAGTTCACCAACCGGCGCATCTCGGCGGGCACCACGGCCGCCATGGTGTTCGGGTCGGCGTTCCCACATGCGCAGGACGCGTTGTTCACCGAGACGCAGAAGGCCGGTCTGCGGATCGTCAGCGGCCGCGGAATTCAGACCGTCGGCGGCGAAACCGCTCAGCCGCTGATGACCTCCGAAGAGGACGCGATCCGGCTCACCCGCGAGGAGATCGAGAAGTGGCACGGCGCCGACACCGGCGATGTCGCCACGGCGTTGCTGCACGTGGCGATCATCCCGCGGTTCTCGCTGTCGGTGACCCCCGAGACCCTGAAAAATCTCGGAGAACTCTACGAAGAGGTCCGCGACCGCGGGGTGTACGTGCACTCGCACCTCAACGAGAACAATCGTCCCGGCACCGGCGAGGTCGACTCGACCAAAGAGACCTATCAGGTGAATTCATACCTGGACACCTACGACGGGAAGTTCCTGCCCGGTTCGGAAGTGGGCGGGAAGAGCCTGCTGGGCCGACGCACCATCCTCGCGCACTGCGTGCACTGTCAGGATGTCGAGCTCGAACGGATGGCCGAGACCGGTACG
Source organism: Rhodococcus mengyinensis (assembly GCF_048381435.1). Lineage (NCBI taxonomy): Bacteria > Bacillati > Actinomycetota > Actinomycetes > Mycobacteriales > Nocardiaceae > Rhodococcus > Rhodococcus mengyinensis. The sequence continues at coordinate 98,479 of NZ_JBLWIT010000091.1, forward strand.
TCCGTCTCGCACTGCCCGATCTCGCAGCTGTTCCTGGGATCCGGAACGATGCCGTGGAAGCGCACCGTCGCTTCGGGCGTCAACATCTCGGTGGGAACCGATTTCGGCGGCGGCGACGAATGGCTGATTCCCCGGGTGCTCGGCGACGCGTTCAAGGTGCACATCACCGAGGCCGGTGACGACGGGGTGTCGATGCATCCGGCCGAGATGCTGTTCGTCGGCACCCTCGGCGGTGCCCGGGCACTGGACATGGAGAACCGGTTCGGCAATTTCGATCTCGGGAAGGAAGCCGACTTCGTCGTCGTCGACCCGTCCGGCACGCCTGCGCTCGACGGGCTGCTGCGCAACGCCGTTCGCGCCGCCGATCCCGATCTGGCCCGCGATCAAACCCTGTTCGCGTTGCTGATGGGGATACGCGACACGTCCATCTCCGAGGTCTACGTCGCAGGCCGGAAAGCCAAGGCGTCCTAGACGGGTGGTTCCCCGTGACCGCCGGACGACCTCACGGTCGACCGGCGGTCACGGCTAGGGGTTCACCGACGAATGGTGGTTGGCGATCAGCCACCTTCCGTCTTCGTACCGATAGACCCACGTCACCCTGGCCGCCACATCTAGACCGTTGGCGTTGATGACCCAACGGCCCACGTTGTAGGCGAGGTTGCAATCCGAATACTTGACACTTTCTTCCATACGGGCAATGGGATCGGCCTTGATCAGGTTGACGAAATACTCCGTTATCTCCTCCGGAGTGTCCGCCATAGGCACCGACAGGGCCGGCAGCAGCACCGCATCCGGCCGGTACAACGCGGCGACCCTCCTCGCGTCACCGCTTTCCAGTGCGTCATTCCAACCCGTGAAGAGCGCATCCAGTTCACTGTCGGTCGCGCGCACGCAATTGTCTTCGGAGTCAGAGGATCTGCCCGAGGAACAGGCGACCGCCGAAATCGCCAACGCGAGAATCGCGAAGCCCGAGCCGAACGGTGTGGTATTCATACCAACCTCCGCGGAGAAAGGCGCCTACCGGAATTGACCCGCTAACCGATAAAGCGTAACTCCGGGGCCTGGCTCTGCGGATCGGATCAGCGCACGTCGACCCACGCACGAGATGCGACCGATGCCGTGATGGCGTCGAGAGTTTCGGCCGCGGCCACGGCGTCGGCGATCGTTGCGCCCCGGGGCTTTCCGTCGACGATCGAGGCGATGAAGTTGTTTCCCTCGATGACCTTGAGGTCGTCGTAGCTCATCGAGGACGCGGAACCCGGCTGGAAACGGGCATACGCTCCGGCGTCGGGGCCCACCCACACCGTAGTGATCGACTGGTCCTGGTATTTGCTCCCGAGGCTCGTTCCGAGTTCGTTCATCCGGCGGAAGTCCCAGTACACCGCACCCTTGGTGCCGTGGATTTCGAACCCGTAGTTGTTCTGCTCGCCGACGGCCACGCGACTCGCGTCCAGCGTGACCCGTCCGCCGGACGACAGGCGAACCAGCGCGCTGACGAAGTCGTCGTTCTCCACCGGCCCCAACTTGCCGCCCGTCGCGCGCGCATGCCCGCTGGTGGCACCCGTCGGGATGGCGCGCTGGGGGATGAAGATCGCGGTGTCGGCCACGACTGCGTCGATGTCGCCGAGCAGGTACCGGACCAGGTCGACACCGTGCGAGGCAAGGTCACCCAGAACGCCCGACCCACCGCGCGCGTTCTCGTAACGCCAGCTCAGCGCGCCGTCCGGATGCGCGGCGTAGTCGCTGAGGAAGCGGAAGCGTGAGTGCGTGATGGTGCCCAGCTCGCCCGCCGCGATGAGGTCGTGCGCCATCGCAACGGCCGGTGCGTTTCGGTAGTTGAATCCGACGGTCGACTGGACGCCGGCCTTCTCCACAGCGGCGGCGACTGCCTTCGCGTCCTCGGACGACAGCCCGACCGGCTTCTCGATCCAGATGTGCTTGCCCGCCTCCGCCATCGCGACGCCGATCTCGCGGTGCAGGAAGTTGGGTGCGGTGATGCTGACCGCGTCGATGTTCTCGTCGGCGGCGACGTCGCGCCAGTCGGTCAGCGCTGCGCCGAACCCGAACTGGGCGGCAGCCTCCTCGGCGCGGCCGGGTACCTCGTCGGCGACGGCCCCCAGACGGATGGACGGCGCTTCCGGAAAGTGGTGGCGCTGACGCAGATACGCGTTCGTGTGCACGCGGCCCATCCAGCCGAATCCGGCGACGGCTACTGCGATTTCGGTGGGGTTGACGTTGGTCAAGATCGACTCCGGGACTGATCGGTGCGGCGTGTGTCTCTACGACAGTGCTGCGCGCCACGAGCGAAGTCAATCATTTGTTCTGACAAACTGGCTCTCGAGGTGATTTTGATGGCTTTTCCGGGCCTCGCACCGCCATCGCGCGGAGGGACCGCTGATCGCGCGGACCAGCGTTCCCCTTCCGCAGCAGGTGCCGACCCGGCGCACCTCCACCAGCGACTACGCGCCCGCGCGTCGCACCAACGCCGGTACGCCGGCGTCGACCCGAACCATCCACTGATCCAGCGACTCGAACATCTCGTCCCCCGACGGTCCACCGGGAACAGAGAGTTCATGCAACGCTTGGCCTTCCGAAGGAACCAGCGAAACCTGAGGCGGGACGTCCTCACCCGATGCCGTGCCCGCCGCCACGTCCGCAGTCCGCAGGACAGCGGCGAGAATGCTGCCCTGTTCGTCCGTCAGGACCTGCATCTGGGAAACCCGTGGTGTTTCCTGTGTCGTCATGCGAGGACGCCTCCTTCCAGATGGAACCACACGCCCGACGTGGAGCTGTTGTGAATGCCGAGCACGTAGTACTGCTTGCTGGGGCCGCCGAATACCGGTGCGTTCGCGGTGCCCTGCCACTGCGTCATCAGGATCTTCGTGCCACCACCGCCCTGGCTGGCGTCGAGTCTCGCAGTCGCCAACTGCGGGCCCTTCCAGATGTCTCCAAACGAGAAGGAGAATTGATTCGCCTGCCCAGCGGCGAGAAAAAGCCCCTGAGGGGTTGTCGACCAAGCCATTTCGGTGTCCTTTCGTCGATGCGATACAGGACCGACCGTACGAGGACCCTCGCCAGTTGAACCGAGTAGTCGACTACTCGAATCTCTCGGCCGAGGGCCTGACCGGTCGACGCATCGATCGATGCGAACACGGAAAATGAGCAACGGTCAGGTGGTCAGTTTCCGTTGCCGGTTCGCTGCCCGCCGGATCTGAAGGATCCGGACACCGCCGACGAGCGCCATGACCACTGCACCGGCGATGGCGGCGAACAGCAGAGTGACACCGAGCGGGACCGTGAACTCCCAGACGAACAGTTCCAGGACGACGCTGTCGAGGTTCTGCAGGATGAACACGAGAAGCAGGACCAGAACGAGAATGCCGATGACCAGACCAGTCCACGTCGCCCCGGTACGGGTGTGCTTGATCCCCTTACCTCTCGCCACATCCGGCGGTATCCCGGAACCCGCGTCATGGGCGTGCGGGTCGGAAGGAGGCACCCCACCGCCCGGCGTCTGTCCTGCCGGCAGGTGCGGTCCGGCGTTCGGTGTTTCGTCCGTTGGGGGCAACATGGAACCCGATTACCCAGGCCGTCACCCCACCAACCGGGTCAGGGCTGTTCCCTCCGGCACGTCGGGATGTCGATCATCGCGGTGTGATCAACAGGGGCACGAACCGGTCGATCAACTCCTGGATGGGATCCTGCGCCACCGGCGGTGGTGGTGACGCCGGATCCTCCGCGAAGGCACCGAGAACGTCACCGGTGTGCTGGTCGGCAGTGCCGTACGTGTTGGCCGCTACCGAGAAATCGGGCCCGAACGACGCGGAAGCGACAACACTGGGCCCCAGGTCCGACCACCCCCACTTGGTTCCGGTCACCGACGGCAGCCGCCCGGTACCCCAGTTCTGATGGGTTCCGTCGGCGGCGACGGGGGCCGCGGTGGCCATCCACTCCAGAATGCGGCTGTCCGGATCGGTGGTCTTCTTCGCCTCGAGGAACGTCACGGTGTCGGCGGTGCTGGTAACCGCATCGCCCCAGAATCCGGAGCCACGGGTACTGGTCAGCCCATACTCGGCGGCGATCGCATCGATCGACTGCGGGTACTTGGCGTACGCCTGCGAGGCGGCGGAGTCGTCGCTGTCGCGGATCATCCGCTGCCCGAGCGCGAGGTCCTCGGGAGAGCCGTCGCCGTGCCGGAGCATGTAGTCGGCTACATACAGCTTCACGATCGACAAACCCGGCCGGGCTTCCCCCTGATTCGCCGTCCCGACGCGGGTTCCGCTCGGGGTGTGCATGAACGACAGCGCCGTCCGCCCCGGCACCTCGTCGATCCTGTCGGGCGCCGGAGCCGAATGGGCCGTCACTCCGGACGCGGACGCGACGAGCCCGGCCACCAACAGTGACAGCGCGGCGCGGCACGCCCACCTCTTCATAACGTGCGAGTACCCGGTTCCACCCGGGCTCAGCCGCCCGATCACCGGAAATCTGCCAATGCTCCCGGCCTCGATTCGGACTCTGCCTGATCATGGGCTCGACGCCATCGCCGAGAGCAACCGGCCGCTGACGCTTACGGAACTTGCGGCGAAGACGGGGCTTCCGCGGTCGACGGTCCATCGATTGATCCAGGCGTTCGAGCAAAAGCTGTACGTGGTTCGAGTGCCCGAACGCCCTGGATACGTTCTGGGGCCGGGGTTGTTCGGGATGAACGCGCACTTGCGGCTGCTGGCCGCCAATCGTGGCTCTCTGGTGTCTCTGGCGCGGTCGGTCAACGAGAACGTCGAGGTGGCGGTATTCAGTGGCCGGGAGGCGGTCGTGGTGGACCAGATCGCTGCGCCGGAGCGCCTGAAAGGTGTCACCAAGGTCGGGAAGAGCTTCTCGCTGCACGCGAGTTGTATCGGTGCGGCACTGCTGGCGCACCTCCCCGATGACCGAGTGGCTGAACTCCTGCCGCAACACCTGCAGCGGTTCACTGCGAATACCATCACCGATCATCAGGCGTTGACCGATCGGCTGGCCGAGGTGCGACGCTCTCATATTGCAGTCGACATCGAAGAGCACGACGTCGGAATCTGTGCCATCGCTACCGGCATGACCGGGCCGACAGGCGCAGTCCAGGCAATCGCCGTGGTGATGCCGACCCGTCGATTCAAGGAGAAGGCGCACATGGCAATTGACAGTCTGCAGCTGGCCAACCGACTTGTTCAGCCCAGCCTTGCTCGTGGTTAACTCCGGGTGAGCCAGCGAGCCTCCGAGGATGCCGGCGGCGACTAGAGCGAGTCCTCGGGTAAATGACGAGCGCCGCGCAGCAGGTACCCGGGGCCTGTCCCGCTCGCCATTTGCCAGTTCCGCGCTGCCACCAAGCGAGTAGCCTGACACTGCACCAGGGTCGGGATAAATCCAACACGAGAGGCTGACGCCGTGCGTCGTGCAGCAATTCGCCGTTCGTTCGTAGCCTGGGCCGCGGGATCCGTAGCGGTCCTCGCGATCCCGCTCTTTTCGTCCGCCACCGCGATGGCGGACCCGCCGCCGGTCCCGGCAGCGACGACCACGGCGTTCCAGGTCCCGGTGCGGTTCGTCGCAGGATGCCTGTTGCTGACCACGTTGGCCTGTGACTACCCGCCGCCGCTGTCGACCGTGACACCGTCAGCAACGACGGGTGCATCCGGCGTGGTGACCTTTGCGGCGGAGCGTTCAGCGACGACCGCGAGATACTGCGTCGACGTGTCGGTGAACTGGCGGAACCTGACAACCGGCGTCGCCGGCTCTACCGCCCTCCGACTCGTGGAGCCCGACCACAGTCGGCCCACCGCACCGGAGGATCGGTGCCGATACGCCCCCGCGACGGTCGTCACCGGCAGCGGCACGATCGCCGCGGTCGCCGACGTAGGCGCACACCCCCCGGTCGACGGGTACCAGATTCTGGTCCACCCGGGGCTCGGCACCTTCCCTGTCCCGTAGAGCATGTGTGCTAGGTGACCGGGTAGTGCGCCGGTCCGCCTCAGGCAGACGCTTTCACTCCGGCCGAAGGCTCGCCGGCCGGGGTGCCATCGGAGATGGCGTCGGCCGCCTTCGAGTTCGACGCGCGATCGGTGAGGTAGAGGACGAACACCGCCACCAGGCAGATTGCGGCCGCCGCGTCGAACGCGGTGAACAGACCCTGCGCTCCCCCGGAGGCCACCGCCGCACCGCCGATCACGGGGCCGAGGAAGGCACCGATGAACGCGGTGCCGTTCGACCATCCGAGGGCGGTGGCGCGGACCGGGAGTGGGTAGATGTCGGCTGTGGTGGTGTGGATGAGGTTCATGGTGGAGTGCCCGCCGATTCCCATAAGTGCGATGCACGATGCCGTTGTCACGATCGACGGGGGAAGCGCGAGCATTCCGAGTAATCCGGCGAGGGTGCAGGCCGCCGTGAGGACGGCGACGAGGGCACAGCCGCGCCGGTCGGCTGCCCAGGCGCTGAGGAACGAGCCTGCTACTGCTGCTCCGGTCAGGGTGAACGTGAACAGCAACGCTGTTCCCAACGAGTACCCGAGATCGACCATGGCCTGCGTGGCCCAGACGTTCAGCCCCTGCCAGGCGACCATGTTGGCTATCGCGCACAGGGCGATGACCGCGGCGATGAGCGGCGCACCACGTAGGAGAGAGGCCTATGCCGGCCCACACCTTCCGTTCCGCGCAGCACGATCGCCTTGCCGCACATACCGATTACTGGGAGTGGCAGCTCCATGCACGCTGCCGGAGGTTGGGAGCGACAACTTTCTTCGCTCCGGACGACGAGACCGGTGGCGAACGGGCCCGCCGGGAGCGCGATGCGAAGAAGATCTGTTCCTTCTGCGAAGGCCGCGCGGACTGCCGTTTCTCGCGGCGGGCCTGACTTTCAGCGCGGTCCTCGGAGCAGTGTCCGGTTCATCGCCACGCGTCGCGGCTGGTCGCCACCCCTACGCAGAACTGTGCCGGGTCCGCGCGGTGCCTGTTTCCCGAGTCGGTGCGCCGCTCGGCACCGTCGGTGCACACTGAACTCAGCCCCGCGGCCCGGATCGGTGCTCTTACCGGAACCGCGGTGGCGGTGCAGGAGGACCGGATGTTCCACCGCGGCGAGCACGCCGTCACCGAAGCCCACACGCTCGACGAGGACCTGCTCGTCGAGCCCGTGGTCCGCCGCCGCCCGTGGGTCGAATTCTTCACGTCGACGCCCGGGCGGCTGACCGTGCTGGGGATCGCGCTCATCGCCGCGGTCATCGCCGCGGGCGCCATCACCTCGGGGGCGGTCGGCGCGCGCCAACAGCGAGTCGAGACACTGCGCACCCACACCGAGCCCCTCGCAAACGCGGCCCAGGCGCTCTACAGCTCGCTGTCGATCGCCGACGCCGCCGCGACCACGTCGTTCGTCTCGGGTGGGGGTGGTGCCGAGTCGACTGCTGGCGCGGAGCAGTTCACCCAGGCGATCGGGGACGCGTCGAACGCGCTGGTCACGGCGACCAATGGGGTGTCGTCGCAGGACGCCGAATCGCTGGCACTGCTGTCGGACGTGGTGCGCGACCTCGCCGAGTACTTCAACCTCGTCGCCACGGCTCAGGCGAACGACCGGGCCGGTAACCCGGTCGGGGTGGCGTATCTGGCCGATGCGTCCGCGCTCATGCAGGCCACCATCCTCCCGTTGGCGGAGCGACTCTACGTCCATCAGGCCGAGGCGGTCGCCGAGATCCAGACGCACACCGCCCAGCTGCCCGCGACCGCCTTCACGGTGACCGCGGCCGCCCTCGTCGCCCTCGTCCTCGCCCAGCTGTACCTCGTCCGGAAGAGCAAGCGCCGGTTCAACCCCGGCCTCGCTGTCGCCACCCTGCTCATGGCCGTGCTTCTGCTGTGGCTGATCGGCGGAAGCCTGGTGTCGACGTCGGCGAGCGAACACGCGAGAACCGAAGGAACACAACCGATCAACGCGGTTGCCCGCGCTCGCATCCTGGCGCAGCAGGCCCGCGCCGACGAAACCCTCGCCATCCTGCAACGCGGTTCCGACACCCAGTCGGAAGTCGACTACGCGCGGCACTCCCAGGCCTTGTCCGACGAACTCACCCGGCAGCTGGAGAGCTCGCATGGTCGCGCCGCCGAGCAACACCTTCGCGACGCCGTGACGGCCCGCGACGGCTGGCTGGCCGCGCACCGGGACATCGAGATCGCCCTCGAGCGCGGTGACTACCCGACCGCCGCGGCGATCGCCGCCGGATCCGGCTCGGGCACGTCGTCGACGCAGTTCGCCGCCCTGGACGAGTCCCTCCGGAACGCGATCGACCGACTCCGCGACGACGAGGCCAACGCGGTGACGGACGTCTACCGGTCGATGTCGGCACTGGCAGTCGGTAGCATGATTATTGGCGTGTCCTGCGGATTCGCCGTCGGCGGGGGGATCTGGCCGCGACTGAACGAGTACCACTGATGACACAGGTGAGGCTTCCGAGACCGGGGGCGAGACCGCGTGCCCGGCACCTCGTCGGCGTACTCGCCGTCGCCGTGCTCGCCGGCTGCGCCGCACCCGACCCTCTCACCCCGACCGTCGCGGCCACGTACACCGCACGACCGATGACGGACGGTGCGCAGATCATCCCGCCCACGGACAGTCCGCCGCCGGAGCCACCGCTCCCCGAGTCGTGTGGGGCGCTCGCGAGCCTGCGCCCCGGCCCGCAACCCCCGCCCGGGCAGATGCCGCCCGGTGGATCACTTGCCGAGATCGCAGGGCGGGGCCGGTTGATCGTCGGCGTCGACCAGAACACCAATCTGTTCAGCTTCCGAGATCCGACCACCGGCACCCTGCAGGGGTTCGAGATCGATGTGGCGAAGGAGATCGCCCGCGACATCTTCGGCGATCCGACGAAAGTCGAGTTCCGGCTACTCACCACCGCCGGCCGGTTCTCCGCACTCGAGAACAACGACGTCGACGTCGTCGCACATGGATTCTCGATCACGTGCGAACGCGCCCAACGCGTCGGTTTCTCCACCGAGTACGTCCGCGCCTTCCAGCGTATTCTGGTCCCTCGCGGTTCCGACATCGCCGGACCGGCGGACCTGGCCGGAAAACGGGTCTGCACCTTCCTCGACACCACCTCGCTCGGCACCGTCCAACGAGTCGCGCCGGACGCCACGATCATCGCGGTCCCCAACTGGGACGACTGCCTCGTCACCATGCAGAAACGGCAGGCCGACGCGACCAGCACCTCCGACTCGCTCCTCGCCGGGCTCGCCTCCCAGGACCCGAATTTTCAGATCGTGGGGCCACGGCTGGAGACAGAAGAGCACTGGGCGATCGGTGTCAACAAGTACAAGGAGGACCTGGTGCGGTTCGTCAACGGCACCCTCGAACGCATACGCGCCGACGGAACGTGGATGCGCGTGTACGACCGGTGGCTGGCCACACCACTCGGGCCGATCGCGGGCCCACCCCCGGCCACGTATCGCGATTGAGGGTCGACGCGGACATCGGACGTGCTGGAAAGTTGTTGCGACACTGAGCGCGCCCACCACCGATCCCGAACCTCCGACGGTGTGGGGAAGGCCCACGCATTCTGGCTGAAAACCCCCCGGCGAGTCGTATCCCGGACTGCCTGATCTCGACCCGACGGGATACGGCCCGCACCCTCCACGGTAAACCGCCTCCGGACGGACCTCAATAGCCAGTACGACGGCGGTTTCCGTCGTTAACCGGGACCGTCATTGCACCGGCGTCGCACCAGCTTCGGGGCGGGCTAGTTGATGCGTGGCCTCCGGACGCGTTCGGCGTTGCGCGGCGGGAAGGGTTCGCCATTGTTGTATTCGCGTTCGAGGACGGTGAGGTAGTGGGCGAGGGCTTCGTCGACGAGGCTGGACCAGCTGTTGGGGGCGCCGGCGATGTGGCCGATGGCGGCGACGGCATTCTTGCCGTTTTCGACCTTGGCGCGGTTGATGAGGACGGATTCCTGCTTCTTGTCTGCGGGGACCCGTCTGGTGGTCTTCTTTTCCTCGCCGAGGGCCACCGGTTCGGCTGTGGTGGCTGCTTCTTGTGCGACGTCCACGCCCTGTTCGACGAGGTTCGGCAGTCGTCGCTTGCGGCGTTCGAAGGGGTTGCTTGCGAGTCCTGCGACGTCCACGCCCTGTTCGACGAGGTTCGGCAGTCGTGGCTTGCGGCGTTCGAGGGGGTTGTTGGCGAGTCCGGGTTTACGTGTCACGCTCGTCAGGAGGTCCTTGTGACCGGTTGTCGAGTACGTCCCGTCCTGGTGGGCGCCTGTGCGGGGCTGGGGGCGGCGTGCGAGGGGGTTGTTGGCGAGTCCCGGCTTACGTGTCACGCTCATCGGGGGTCCCTTTCGACGAGTTCTTGGGCGGCGTCGCGGTAGGCGCGCGCTGCGGAGGAGGACGGTGCCCACCTGACGACGGGTTCTTCGGCGCTGTAACTTTCGCTGACGCGGACGGACTTCGGGATGATGGTGTGCATCGTCTGATCGGGGTAGGTCTCGCGGAGCGCGGCGAGGACCTGCTGGTCGATGACCTGGCCGAGTTCGACGCGGCCGCACAGAATGTGATTGAGCCGTGCAGTGGGATTGAGCAACTCGACCTGCTCGGTGATGTAGTTCTCGATCCGCATGAGCGCTTCGAGTTCCATGGCTCCCGTCATGACAGCGGCAAGCACTTCGGTGCAGGCGACGAGTGCGCTGATGGTCAGGTGGTCGAAGTCTCCGGGGCAGTCGAGGAGGTTGAAGTCGACGTCGGGGGCGCCGGCGAGGGCTTTGCGCAGGACGCCGTGTGCACCGGGCTTCTTGAGGAAATAGGGCCCGACGGAATCGAGTTCCTTGGTGGCGGGAACGAGGTGGATCCCGGACGCGGTGATGGTGGTGGCATCTTCGATGCTCGCCACCAGCATGAGTACCGACAGGACATCGTTGTCGACGGCTTCGGGCGTGGCGCCGAGCCAGGTGGTGGCGTTGCATTGTGGGTCGAGGTCGACGACGCGGACGGTGTAGCCGGCTTCGACGAGGGCTTGGGCGAGGTTGACCGCGCTCGTGGTTTTGGTGGAACCACCTTTATGGTTGACCACTGCGATGGTGCGGGTCATGTGGGCCTGTCCCTTCGTGTAAATATAGTGACCTAGCTCAAGATACTTAACTTGGTCGAGGCACGCGGATGACCCGCCGATCCGAGCGCGGAACCCTCGACCTCTGTGTGACGGCGGCTACACGGGTGTGAACTACAGCCGCGTCAGGTGGGAGTGCGGCCTGAACGATTCGGCCTGCCCCGCCGGCCCGCCCGCCAGGCACTCCCCCGGTGGTCCGACTACCGACGTGGTTCTACAGCGGCTACCGGTAGCGTGCTCCGCATTTCATCGGATGCAGATGTCGTGAACCGCCGCACACAAGTCGAGTGGCGTGTGAGAACGAACGAGTGGCACTCGGCGAACAGAGATCTCCTGGTGCTCCTCGGCCCTAGAATCGAGCGATGGACAGAACCGACCGCGCCAGCCGGGTGATCGCGGCATCACCGGCGACTGTCTACGGCGCCCTCCTCGACCGGGAGTCCCTCGAGGCCTGGTTGCCGCCGGACGGCATGCGCGGGCGGGTCGAACGGTGGGATCCTCGGCCCGGTGGTGGATTTCGGATGGTCCTCACCTACCTCGACCCTGCCGACAGTCCCGGCAAGACTTCGGATACGACGGATGTCGTCGATGTCGGATTCGCCGACCTGGTGCCACCGGAACGCGTGGTGCAGCTGGCGGTGTTCGAAGCTGACGACCCGTCGTACGCGGGCACCATGACGATGACCTGGCACCTCGCTGCCGCCGGTGACGGGACCGAGGTGACCGTCACCGCCACGGACGTGCCACCCGGCATAGACCAAGCGGCACACGAGGCCGGGATCGCCTCCTCGCTGGCGAACCTGGCATCGTACGTCGAAGGATCCCGCTGATCAGGTCGGCTGCGACTCGGGCCGGGCCCTACACGACCTGCTTCTCGGCTCGGGCGGTCAGCGGGTATGCCTCGACGAGCTTGTCCAGTTCCTGGTGGTACGACTCCACGTTGGCGACCTTGATCTGTTCGTACCCACGGATGAGGTCGGGCAGTCCGGCGATCTCCACCGCGGCGGTCAGGCTGTGCGGGTTGAGTAGGTGGAGGAGTCGCTCGATGGTTTCGCGGTATTCGGTGATCAGCTCGCGTTCCATCTTCCGGATGTGGTGGTAGCCGAACACATCGAGCTTGGTACCGCGGATCTTGCGCATGCGGTGCAGGGTCCGGAATCCGGGGTTGATCCAGGATCCGAGTGAGAGCTTGTTCTTCATCCCCATGGCGCGCAGCAATGGGGGGTGTAGCCGGACGGACCGTTTCGCGCTCGCACCGAAGGCGTTTTTGACGGCGGCGTCGAAGGCTGGATCCAAGGCCAGGCGTGCGACTTCGTACTCGTCCTTGTAGGCCATGAGCTTGAACAGGTTCTTCGCGACTGCCTCGGTCAGCGCGGTGGAGTGTCCGGTCAGCGCAGCCTCCTGCCTGCGTACCGATTCCACGAACTGCGCGTAATCGCGGGCGTAGTCGGTGTCCTGGTAGTCGATGAGTTCGGCGGTGCGCAGCCCGACGATGCGAGCGAGTTCGGAATCGGCTGCGGCCCGGACCGTGCCGGCGAGGGCGAGGGCCTGGGGGGACGGGGCGATCGGTTCGAAGTCGGCCCGCCGGTTGCCGTCGATGGCGGCGGTGAGGGCTTCGGGGTCCGCGATGACCTGGCGGCCGCGGCGGAATGCCTGCAGGTTCGCCTCGATCGAGACACCGTTGAGGGTGATCGCCTGTTCGATTGCGGTCGCAGCGATGGGGAGGACACCGGTCTGGAAGGCGGCTCCGATCAGGAGCATGTTCGTGTACTGCTCGTCGTCGAACAGCTCACGCGAGAGCAGGGCCGGGTCGAGGTAGATCGCGCGGGAGGTGGCACCGTCGATGGCGCTACGAATGGTGCTCAGTTCCGGGAAATGCACTGCGGTGTCGACGATCATCTGACCGGTGGGGATTTCGGTGGTGGAGACGACGGCGACGGTGTCGGAGCTGTTGGCCACCTTCAAGTTGGCGGGGTCGGTGGCGACGAGGGAGTCGCAGCCGAGGTAGAGACCGCAGCGGCCCTCGCCGATCTTCGAGGCGCCCTCGCGGGGTTCGGCGCTGATCTTCAGATCCGACACCACGGCGCCGCCCTTTTGCGCCAGGCCGGTCTGGTCGAGGCTGCGGACGAACTTTCCATCGATCACGGCGGCGGTGGCCAGGATCTGCGCGACGGTAATGACACCGGTGCCGCCGACGCCCATGATCCGCATCCCGAACTGACCGTCGATCGCCGGCACGTCGGGCTCGGTGATCAGGTCGGCGGCGATGGCCGGGACGGGTGTGCGTTGTTCCTTCGGGCCGGGGGTGATCGTCACGAAGGACGGGCAGTCCCCTTTCAAGCAGGAGTAGTCGAGGTTGCAGGAGGATTGGTGGATCGTGGTCTTGCGGCCGAATTCGGTGTCGGTGGGGTGCACCGACAGGCAGTTGGACTTCTCCCCGCAGTCGCCGCAGCCTTCGCAGATGCGTTCGTTGATCATCACCCGGGTGGTCGGGGTGGGCAGTGTGCCGCGCTTGCGTTTGCGGCGCTTCTCGGCGGCACATTCCTGGTCGTGTACCAGGACGGTGACCCCGGGGATCGCCGCCAGTTCCGTCTGAACGTCGACGAGGTCGTCCCGGTCCCGGATCTCGACGCCCTTGGGGAGTTTCAGTGAGCTGATGCGCCTACGGTCTTCGGTGGTGACCACTACCTTCTCGACGCCTTCGGCGAGGAGCAGCCGGGTGATCCGGTCCAGCGGCATGGCGCCGACCGGGTCCTGTCCGCCGGTCATGGCGACGGTGGCGTTGTAGAGCAGCTTGTAGGTCACGTTCTCTCCGGAGGCGACGGCAGCGCGCAGCGCCAGGCTGCCCGAGTGCATGAACGTGCCGTCGCCGATGTTCTGGATGAGGTGGTTCTCCTCGAGGAACGGGGCCATGCCGATCCATTGGGCGCCTTCGCCGCCCATCTGGGTCAGCCCGATCACGTCGCCGACCTGTTTGTCGTCCATCATCATCACCATGGCGTGGCAGCCGATTCCACCGCCGATCAGCGTGTCGGGTGCCACTTTGGTCGAGGAGTTGTGCGGGCATCCCGAGCAGAAGTAGGGGGTGCGGTTCAGCAGCGGCAGTGCGATCTTCGAGGTCCGGGGGCGCTGCTTCCACTGCTGGACCGGTTCGATGCAGTATTCGTCGCCCAGTCGGCGGCTGAGGGCGTTGGCGATCAGGTCGGCGTCGAGCTCTCCGAAGATGTTGACCAGGGATTTGCCGTTCGGGTCGGTCTTACCGATGACAACCGGGGCGTTGGCTCGCCGGTAGAGGATGTCGCGGACCGCGGTCTCGAGGAACGCCCGCTTCTCCTCGAGGACGATGATCTCGCCGAGCCCCGCAGCGAACCGGTGCACGATCTCGGGGTCGACGGGGTAGATCATGCCGAGCTTGAGGATGCGGATCCCGTACCGGCGCAGGTCTGCAGGTCCGAGACCGAACAGTGAGAGTGCCTCGCGCAGATCGAGATACGTCTTCCCGGAGGTGACGATGCCGATCCGGTCGTCGGGCCCGGATTGCACGATGTCGTTCAGTGTGTTGATGCGAGCGTAGTCGAGCGCGCGGGGCAGTCGGTCCATCATCTGGCTGCGTTCGAGGGTGAGCAGGTTGGGGCCGACGAGGTTGGCGTTCGGGGTGTACGTACTCGGTCCGATATCACCGAAGCTCGGGTCGATCCGGTCGGGATGCACAACGGCGGAGCTCGCGCCGTCGGCGACGGCGGTGACGATTTTCAGTCCCGACCACAGGCCGGTGAACCGGGACAGGAACGGTGCATGCAGCCCATAGTCGAGCACCTCCTGGGAATCGGCCGGGTACAGGGTGGGGATGAGCAGATCCGCCATGGCGACCTCGGACGCGCACGCCAGGCTCGAGGACTTCCCGCCCGGGTCGTCGCCGACGAGGGCGACGGCGCCGCCGTGCGGGTCGGTTCCGACGAGGTTGGCGTGCCGGATGGCATCGGAGGCGCGGTCGAGTCCGGGGGACTTGCCGTACCAGTACCCGGTGACCCCGTCCGAACGCAGGTGTCCGATCTGCGGTGCCATTTGGGTGCCGAGCACGGCGGTTGCGGCCAGTTCTTCGTTGACACCGGGACGGTGCACGAGGTCGTACTCGTCGAGAATCTTGCGTTTGCGGGCGATCTCGAGGTCGTACCCGGCCAGCGGTGATCCTTCGTAGCCGGAGACGAAGGACGAGGTGCGGTGACCGTGCCGCCGGTCGAGGATGGCCCTGTCCCGCAGCACGCGTACCAACCCCTGGATGCCGGTCAGGTAGACCGATCCGTCTTCGAGGACGTAGCGGTCGTCGAGGGAGAACGTGGGCGGGCGGGTCTGCGTGGTGGAGGACAAGGCTGTGTTCCTTCGTGTGATGTCGACGTCGGCGGTCAGGCGGGGGCAGTGCCCGGGGTCAGCCCGGCGACGAGTTCTTCCAAGGTTGCGGCCGCGTCGATGCGGTCGATGAAGGCGACTTCGGTGCGGTGGGCGTTTTCGCAATGCTCGACGACCCGTGGGACGTCGAAGAACGGGAGCACGCAGACACCGTCGATGTCGGCGACGACGTAGTCGCCGGGGTTGACCTGATGCCCGCACAACGAGACCGGACCGTTCATCTGCACGGTCTCGTAGCGGTAGCGGGCGGCGGCGGGATTCCGGGTGGCACTCCACACCGGCAGACCACTGGCGAGGATCGAGGCGGTGTCGCGGATCGCGCCGTCGACGACGCATCCCCCGATCTGCGCTTTCACCGCCCAGCGGGCCGACAGGGCGCCCATCACCGAGCCGGACCGCGATCCCGAACAGTCCATGACAGCGACGTCGCCGGGGCGCCCGAGGCCGTAGAGGTCGCGGTCGCCGAAGGTGGTGCCGCGCCTGCTGTCGCGGTTGCCGGTCACGTCCCCTCCGAGGGGCACATACCGCAACGTCACCGCGGGGCCGCACATTCGCGCCTGTGCCGAGACGGGTGTCAGGTCGGTCGCAGTGATCGCGGTGCCGATGCCCAGTTCGTCGAGGGCGTCGGCGACGGCGGATGCCGTGTCCGGTATCGCAAGTAACCGGGACGCATAGTCTTCGACGTAGCGCGGGATGTCGGTGGTCAGGATCTTCGACGGCGGAACGGTGCCGGTCATGCGCGCGCGGCTGTCGGTGAGGTCGGTGTCAGCCACGGCCTGCTCCTTCCATCACGACACGCCGCGACGTCGGCAAGGTGCGCCGGCGGGCCGCCTCGTAGGTGTCGATGTCCTCGACGTCGCGCAGGGTCAGGCTGATGTCGTCGTAGCCGCCCAGCAGTCGCCAGCGGGCATTGTCGTCCAGGTCGAACGGGTAAATGGCATCGCTCGCACGGACCTCCCGTCGGACCAGGTCGACGGTGACGGGATTCCCGGGTCTGCTGTCGATCGTGTCCCAGAGTTCGTCGATCACCGACTGCGCGAGCGTCACCGTCAGCAGCCCGTTCTTCAGGGAGTTGCCGTGGAAGATGTCCCCGAACCGCGGGGCGAGAACGGCTTTGAAGCCGAAGTTCTGCAACGCCCAGACCGCCATTTCCCGGGACGATCCGACGCCGAAGTTCTCCCCGGCCACCAGGATCGACGCGTTCCGGTAGGCGGGTCGATTGAGCACGAACTCCGGGTCGAGGCGCCAATCGTGGAGTAAGGCATCCTCATAGCCCTGCTTGGTCACCCCGGTGCAGAAGCGCGCCGGAATGATCTGGTCGGTGTCGACATCGGAAATACGCAGCGGCGCAGCGATTCCGGTGTGTTCGGTAAAACTCTTCATGGGTGGTCAGTCCTCCAGGTCTGCGGGCGCCGTGAGACGTCCGGTGATCGCGGTCGCGGCAGCCACTGCGGGTGACACCAGGTGTGTCATCACACCCCGCCCCTGCCGGCCCTCGAAGTTGCGGTTGTTGGTCGACGCCGCCCGCTGGCCCGGCCGCAGTCGGTCGTCGTTGAGCGCAACGCACATCGAGCACCCGGAGTACCGCAGCGGGGCACCGGCAGCGGCGAAGATCTCGTCGAGGCTTTCCTCGACGGCCTGGGCGCGGACGGCCTCCGACCCGGGAACGACGAGAACGTCGACACCGGGTGCGATGCGCCGACCCTCCCACACGGCGGCCACCTCCCGCAGGTCCTCGATCCGGCCGTTGGTGCACGAACCGATGAACACCGCATCGACCGCGATGTCGCGCAGCGGCGTTCCCGGAGTCAGCTGCATGTAGGCCAGAGCGCGTTCGGCGGCGGCGCGATCCACCACGTCGACGAAGGTGCCCGGGTCGGGGACGTCGGCGTCGAGTGGCAGGGACTGGGCAGGAGTCGTCCCCCAGGACACCCGAGGAGCGATGGTGGCGGCGTCGAGGTAAACCTCCTTGCCGAAGACGGCGTCCTCGTCGGAATGGAAGGTGCGCCAGTACGCGGCCTCCTCCGCGAACGCGGCCCCGGACGGCACGTGCGGGCGGCCGCGCAGATACTCGATGGTGACGTCGTCGGGGGCGATGAGACCGGCCCGGGCTCCGGCTTCGATGGACATGTTGCACACCGTCATCCGGCCTTCCATGGACAAGGCACGAATGGCCTCACCCTGGTACTCGATGACGTGGCCCTGCCCGCCGCTGGTACCGATGTGTTCGATCACCGCGAGGATGAGGTCTTTCGCCGTTGCTCCGGGTGGCAGCTGACCTTCGACGACCACGCGCATGTTCTGCATCGGCGCCATCGGCAGTGTCTGGGTGGCGAGAACGTGCTCGACCTGGCTGGTGCCGATACCGAAGGCGAGAACTCCGAAAGCACCGTGGGTGCTGGTGTGCGAGTCACAGCAGACCAGCGTCATCCCGGGCTGGGTCAGTCCGAGCTCGGGACCGATGACGTGCACGATCCCCCGCGCGGAATCCCCGAGCGAGTACAACTCGATACCGAAATCCCGGCAGTTACGCCGGATGTGGTCGAGCTGCTCGACCGCGCCCGGGTCGGTGATAATCCGCAGCACGTCGTCGGTCGGTGTGTTGTGATCCTCGGTGCCCAGGGTCAAGTCAGGGCGGCGGACGGTGCGGCCGGCGGCACGCAGACCGGCGAAGGCGGCGGGGGTGTTCACCTCGTGCAGCAGGTGCATGTCGATGTAGACCAAGTCCGGTTCACCCTCGGCGGACCGCACCACGTGGCTCCTCCAGATCTTGTCCGCAAGTGTGTAGCCCATGATCAGCACTCATTCCTTCCTAGCCACGTTCCACCATCGACCCACAGTGGTGAGGTGGAGTGTGCAGAGCGGTCGTCCGTGGATCGGACCGCCGTGCTCGATGTGACCCATAACATATGCAGACCTGTACCGTGAGATAAACACACGCACAAAAAATGATGCCAAGTGCTCAACTACCGGCGACCTCGGAACAACCGGATGCGCATCTGGACTACTTTCCCGCCCTCACGACAGGAGTACCAATGGACGGCTTCGACAAACTCGACCTAGACATCCTCCGACTCATCGTCGAAGAACCCCGCGCAGGCGTGCGCGAGTACTCCCGAAGACTCAACATCGCCCGCAACACCGCCCAGGCCCGGATCACCAAACTCGAAAAAGCGGGCGTGATCGTCACCTGGCGCCCTCAAATCAATCTCGCCCCGCTGGGATACGCCGTCATGGCGTTCGTGCACGTCCACATCGCCCAGAGCCAGGTCAACGAAACCCTGGAACGGCTGACCGCGATCCCCGAACTCATCGAGGCCAACACCGTCTCCGGTGAAGGAGATCTACTGTGCCGCTTCGTCGCCCGAGACAACTCCCACTTCGAGGACGTCCTCCAGTCGGTCATGAAGACCGAAGGCGTCCTGCGCACCCGCTCCGAGATCGTCCTGAGCCGGCGCATCTGGCCCCGAACCATTCCGATCGTGGAGAAACTGCGGGCAGAAAATTGATCTGCCGGATCCCGGGACAGCCGAGCTTCTGGCTCGCTGCTCGCGATTCAGTTGAACCATCCGCCACGCGAGGGCCGGGATACTGAGCTATTGGCTCAACGGCCCTGACCGCGACTGGTTCACGTTGAGCAACTGGATGCTTTCTCGGCGAGGCAGTTGATTCTGTGACCGCCGTCACCCTTCAATGGCGGGGCACGGCAACGCCACATGCGGTCCCCGACGGATCAGGCGTCGCCGCCATCGGCTCACTGCCACCGGTTCACACCGGCAGGCGGCTCGGATCCCCGGGCATCCACCGAAAGGGTTACCTCCGATGCTCTACTTCATCTCGATCGCGGCGTTGATCGCCCTGTTCGCGATCGGCACCATGACACCCATCAACATGGGGGTCTTGGCGTTCGCCGCCGCCTTCGTGATCGGCGGCTGGCTGTCCGGACTATCCATGGACGACATCTTCGGGTTCTTCCCCGGCAGCATCTTCACCATCATCGTCGGGATCACCCTGCTGTTCGGGATCGCCCGGGTCAACGGCACCGTCGACCTCCTCGTGGGCGGCGCACTCAAACTCGTCCGAGGCAAACGCTGGGCCATCGTCTGGCTGATGTTCCTCCTCGGCGCCGGCCTGATGACCATGGGCTCGGTGCTGGCAGTAGGGATGCTCGCCCCCATCGCCATGCCGATCGCCAAGCGCTACAAGATCGACCCCCTGCTGATGGGCATGATGATCAGCCACGGCGTACTCGGTGCGGCCTTCTCCCCGATAACCGTCTACGGCGCATTCACCAACGGCTGGCTCCAGTCCGCCGGCCTACCCACCAACCCCCTCGCCCTGTACGTCATCCCCCTCGGACTCAGCTTCCTGCTCGCGCTGGCGCTTTTCCTCGTCCGCGGCCGTGACCTGCTCCGCGCCGACGACCAAACCATCGATGTCGATGACCTCACCGCCGACAACCCCACCGTCGCAGGCAGTCCCGCACCGCAACCACGCGGCGGCGACCTCGTCACAACCGGAGCGAGCGCCGGCCAGCACGCCACCTCCGCCCGACACGGTGCCGGCCCCATGGTGCTGACCACTGGATCGCCGCAGCCCGGACGCGAACCGGACCGGCTCGACGAGATCGAATCCACCGGATTCACACCGCTGCGCGTACTCACCCTGCTCGGCATGGTCGCCCTGCTCATCGGATCCGCCGTTTTCCAGATCGACGTCGGCGTCTGTTCGATGGTCATCGCGGCCATCCTCCTCGTCCTCGCACCCAACAAGCACAAGCCCGCCGTCAACAACGTCACCTGGTCCGCGGTACTCCTCGTCTGCGGAATGCTCACCTACATGAGCGTGCTCAAGGCCAACGGCACTCTCGAGTTCCTCGGTGACGCGGCCGCCTCCCTCGGCTCTCCGCTCCTCACGGCCTTGATCCTCTGCTACGCCGTCGCCGCCGTCTCCGCCGTCGGCTCGTCCATCGGAACCCTCGGCATCGTCCTCCCCCTCGCCGCACCGCTCCTGATGATGGGCGAGGTCGGCCTCATCGGATTCGTCGCCGCCGTCTCCTTCTCCGCAGTCATCGTCGACGTCAGCCCCCTGTCGAGCAACGGCGTCATGGTCCTCGCCAACGCCCAGGTCCCCGACCGCGACAAGTTCCAACGATCGTTGTTCAAATACACCGGTTACGTCGCCCTCGTCGCCCCGATCCTCGCCTGGCTCCTCGTCGTCCTTCCCACCTCCCTGTAGCTTCAGACCATCAATCTGCCGCGATATCGAAGCGCCGGTCACCCCGTGTGGCCGGCGCTCCTTCGTGACGGAAGCAGAGATCGCTCGTACACACGGAATCGATGTAGCGAGACACCGACACGCAGTGCATCACCGAGTTCCGCTGTCTTCTCGCTCATCTCGGTCACGCGTTCCCACCTTGTCCTCGTCAGGCCCCGGGTCCTGTCAGCTGCCAGCCGCGGCGCGCGGCAACGAAACCGGAGACCGCTCCGAGGACTGCGCTGATGATCAGACCGGCTGCGAGAAACGGGATCGGGCTCACGGATTCCATGTGACCCACGCTTCCGCCGACGCCGAGCGGTTCATAGCTGCCGACGTAGAGGTGCACCGGGTACGACAGCCACCACGCGAACATACTGGTACACACCAGTCCCGCTCCGAGTCCGAAGGCCGTTCCGATCAGTATCAGTGTCCGCACAAGATCAACTTCGCGTTTCCGAGCAGTGTTGTTACTGCGGCACCGCCGAGTCCCGACCGGCGCGCCCACGATGTTTCGATCGACTCTGTCAGCTGAACTGCTCCATCCGTTGAATCGTCATGCTGGTTCTCCTACTTCGTCGCGCGGCCCCTCGTGGCCACTGGTCTTCCCAGGACGGAGCCGGACCGTCGGTGAGGTCTACCACGACCCACAACGACCTGGCGGCGACTATCTCAGGCCGGACACCGAGCCCATGGCAGGCTGGGACGAGGTGGGGTGCTGATTCACACGGCCACCCTCGGCCCGACCATCCGAGGTGAGGCGCACAGATGAAAGGGGACGTCGCCGATGACCGTCCGCACCGTGAACACAGAGGCAGGGCGACTCTCCGGTGACCACACCGACGGGGTCGCCCGATTCCTGGGAATCCCCTACGCGGCAGCTCCAGCGGGCGAACGCCGATTCGCACCCCCTGGTCCTACCGAGCGATGGGCAGGGACCAGGAACGCCACCGGTTACGGCGCTACCGCACCCCAGCCGGCATTGCACCCCGCTCACGCGAATCTGGCGCCGCTGATCGGGCCTGGATGGGTCGCCGGAGACGGCGACTACCTCAATCTCAACGTCTGGACACCCGACCCCGGCACGGGTGGGCTTCCGGTGATGGTCTACGTCCACGGCGGCGGGTTCATGATCGGCTCGGGTGCCGCCCCCGCCTTCGACGGCACCTCGTTCGCGCGCGACGGCGTCGTCCTGGTCACCGTCAACTACCGACTCGGGGCGGAGGGCTTCCTCGCACTGTCCGGTGAGGTCGCGAACACGAACATCGGATTGCGTGATCAGATCGCGGCCCTGCGCTGGGTTCGCGACAACATCGCCGGGTTCGGTGGGAACCCGGACAACGTCACCGTCTTCGGCGAATCGGCCGGCGGCTCCTCGGTCGCGTTCCTGCTGCGCTCCCCGCTGGCCGCCGGACTGTTCCGGCGCGCGATCGTCCAGAGCGGACACGACGAGATGGCCCGCCCGCTCGAGGTCACCGAAGAACTCACGAAGGCACTCGCCTCCCGGCTCGGAACCTCCCCGACCACAGACGCATTCCGAGCATTCTCTGCCCCCGACCTGCTGCGCGCACAGGCAGCTCTGCTCAGAAACGAACCCCACCCAGACCTGCGCGACGGCAACGGTGTCGACCCGGGCCACCGTCGTGCACTGTTCCTCCCCACCACGGGTGACGACGTCCTCCCCGCCCCGGTCGGAGTCCCGAGCACACATTCGCGCGGCGTCGACCTGCTGATCGGCACAACACTCGAGGAGGCCAACCTCGGTTTCGGTGCCGACGAGTTCGCCGCCTTCGACGCGCATGACGCCGTAGCCGACCTGGCCGCCACCTACCCCGATGCCGAAGCGCTCCTCGAACGACACGGTCTCCACGACCCGGCCGTCACCCCCGCGCGTGCACTCACAGCCGCCTACACGGACCTGATGTTCCGATCACCGAGCCGCCGCACCGCCCGCCGCCACCCAGGCCCCACCTACGTCTACGAATTCGCATGGCGATCACCACTGCACGGCGCCGCACACGGCCTCGACGTCCCCTTCGTCTTCGACACCACACAGGCATGCCGCGGCCTCATCGGCGATGACGCACCCGGCGCCCTCACCCACGCGATGCACCAAGCCTGGCTCGACTTCGCAACCCACGGAGATCCCGGCTGGCCCACCTACGACGACGCCAGAAAAGCGATGAGGTTCGATGCCGGCCCGCACCTGTGCGAGGACACCGCTCCCGACGACACCGGCGCCGAATACCTGCCCTGATCCAGGCCGGCGGGAGCGCGGCACCGGCGGTATCGGCGTCCGGCGCGGGACCGGACGCCGATACCGTTCACGTCAGTCCGAAGCCGTGTCGGTGGCCCGGCCGAGGTGGCGGGCGAAGAACCGGGCCGAGCTGTCGCGTTCGTATTCGGGTACCGGGTAGTGCCTGCCCGGGTAGGCGTGCAATGTCTTCTCCTTCGAGGCGAAGGCGTCGAACAACGCGACCCCAGAGGCGCGCTCGAATTCCTCGTCGTCCCAGGGAATCCGGTACTCGACCGGGACGGTGATCTTTCTTGCCGCCTCGATCAGAGCGTCGCACACGAAAACCCCACCGAAGCTCACGGCAGCGATCCGGGATTCGACCGCCGTCAACATCAGCCCGGTCACGACACCCAACGTCATGCCGCCGTAGCCGATCGGCGCTTCGACGCCGATCTCGGGCAGCGCCTGCAGTGCGTCCAGAGTCGCCTGCCATTCCGGCACCGCACGCTCCGCCAGCGACATGTTGTAGTCGATCACGATCGGGGCGATCGGCTCGCCCACCGCCCGGGCCTGATGGATCGCCTCGGCCCACCGCTGATCCTGAAGGTTTCGCGGCCGGTCACCATGTCCTGGTGCGTCGATGGCGGCGACGGTGTACCCATAGGTGGTCACGCAGTGGAGTGCACCGGCTACCAGCCCCGGTGCCTTCTTGTGCATGCCGCCGGAGTGCCCCGACAGCAGCAGCGGTGCGCCGACGGTTCCGGATGTGGGCGACCAGAGCACGCCGGTGATCTCATCCAGAGTGAATGTACGTTCGATGACACCGTTCGACGATGTCTCAGAGGTGAAATGCATGGTGTTGCCTTTCGGGATTGCCTTGTTGTCGAGGCGCTCCCGGCGACACCTATGTCAATCGCCGAACCGTGAACACGAGTGGGAGCACCCACATGGTTACTGCATTCATGGGTCTCACCTCCTCGCGTGATGTCACGGTTTCGCGCACGCTATCAACCTGAACCGAATCCCGTCCAACCTATTTCCTGCACGCGAGGGCCGATCGCTGATGGGCCGCGCCGGAATTCCTACAGGTCAATGGAGGGTGGGTCGGTAGATGAGCTCTTGGATGTGACCGTCCAGCGTCCGGTTCTCGAGCAGTTCCAGGTCGAAGTCGGCCCCACCCTGGAAGATCGGGTCATCACCAGTCTGGCCGGTGATCACAGGGAAGAGCGTCACCTGCAGGCGGTCGACGAGGCCGGCGGCCATCAGCGCCCGATTCATCGACAGGCTGCCGTGCGAGCGCAACGGCACCTCGGACTCCTTCTTGAGCCGGGCGACGACGTCGACGGCGTCACCGCTCACGACGGTCGCGTCCGGCCAGTCGAGAGGTCCTTTCAGCGTCGTCGACACCACCGTCGCCGGCAGGCTCCTCATCCGGGTGACCCATGGGTCACGCACTTCGGACTCCTCGGTGCTCGAGGCCAGCATCTGCGCGAACGCCCGATACGTGTTGGCCCCGAATATCATCCGCTGCTCCGCGCCGTACAAGGCAAGGCGGTGGTCGAGCAACTCGGGGCCTTGCTTGCCCCAGTAGCCGCCCCAGTCGCCGCCGCTGATTCCGCCGAAGCCGTCGAGGCTGGAAAAGACGTCGAAGGTGTAGGTCGCGGTCATGTCGTTCTCCTCGAGTGTGGTTGTGATCGGTGTAGGTACAGACTGGGAACCACTGCGAAACTCATCGCCGTCGGAGTGGGCGACTGTGGTCGCAACAAGAGTGTCGCGTCCTTCGTGCCGGCTCGCCGCCTCGCACGTGGCGGGCGAGGCGGCGAGATCGGTCTGTGCGGTGAACCGTCAGGCTCAGCCCTTGATGAGGTCGTCGATCTGGCCGATCGCCTGCGAGGCACCCTCGACCACACCCATGTCGAGCACCTGCTGGAGACCTTCGGCGGTTGCGTAGGTACTGACGTAGGTCGCGATGGTGCTGCCGTCCTTCTCCTCGAAGGAGAACTCGTTGGTGGACACCGGCATCGATTCGATCGGGGTGAAATCCGCATCGGCGAATCCGTCGGTGAAGGTGAAGCCGGTCGGCTCATCGACGGAGACGATGTTCCAGTAGCCCGCATGCTTGTCACCCTCGGGTCCGGTCATGTAGTAGGTGACCCGACCGCCGGGAGTGAACTCGTGGTCGACCACCGTCGCCGGGTACGTCGGCGGACCCCAGATCTTCTCGAGCTGGCGAGGATCGGCATAGATCTGCCAGATCCGCGCGCGGGGCGCGGCGAACTCGGCGGTGATGGTCAGGGTCAGTGCGTCGATGTCGTGGCTGACATTGGTGACAGGCATCGTTCATTCCTTCCGTTGGGGTTCTGTCGCGATCAGTTCGTCGATGCGCGCGATTCGCCCACGCCAGACGTGTTCCAGCTCCGCGAGCATGGACGACACCGCGCGAACTGCGTCCACATCGCCCGTGGCGAGTTGTTCACGGCCGCTGCGTCGTTTGACGAGTAGGCCGGACTTCTGGAGAACGGCGACGTGCTTCTGTACCGCAGCGAAACTCATGTCGTACTTCGCTGCCAGTGCCGAGACGGAATGCTCGCCGGCCAGCACGCGACGCATGATGTCGCGCCTCGTTCGGTCGGACAGCGCGTGGAACAGGGCATCGGCCCGGTCCTCATCTGTTTCTGACACACCCAAAACATACAACCGATCGGTTTTATGTGCAAGGCCCCTTCGACTCTCAGGTTGAAGATATTGCATGCGGCGCGCCGACGAGAGCGATCTAGCTCGGGGATCCGCCGACATCGATCGAGATCCACAGCGGTGCGAACATCAGGCAGAGACCGGTGAAGCCCAGCAACACCGTGAGCGGCGGCGGTATCGCCCACGCCACCCAATACCCCACCGTTGGGCCAAGGACACCCGGTGCCCGGTCTGCGATCCTGCAAACTGGCCCAGCAGAGCGGCCACCAGCTCATACCAGGGCTCCTCACCCGCGGCCGCCGTTCCGGCGTCGTCAAGGTTCGGCACGGATCGCATCGTCCCATTGTCCTCCGCAGGATTCATCCGTGCTGGTCGCCGACGGTTTCGCACACAAGTTTCGACACGCCACGTATCTCCGTGGGGGCGCGGCCAGGCACGGGCGCACCTCATCCTTCGCGACGGGCCAGTGCGTCCATTTTCGGTCTCCTCCGTCTGATCTGGTACCCATCCCCACGGATCAAGGAGTCACCATGACCAACGCCGACAAGTTCGAAAACCCTACGACGGATCGGACGGACGCAAACCCACGGACTGCGGCACCCACGTGTTGCAGCACCGAACGACAAGCCACCTGCTGCGACCTCAGCGAGAAGTCGACGTGCTGCGGTCCGACGGCGACGGCCGGCGACGGATGCGGCTGCCAGTAGCCCTCAGGTGACAACGGTGCGGTGCGAGCGAAGATGGCTCGCACCGCACCGCAGTCTTGTCAGCGTGACCTCGCCCGGTCGCCCCGTCGCCGTCACCAGAGATGATTCGCCGGTCTACTCGTCGTCCGATGGCGTGGCTCCGCAGGCGCAGGATCCGCTGCGGGGCTGGTAGTCGTGGACATGGCCGGTGCGATCCTGGCTGATCTGACAGCACGCGTGCAATTGGGCCTGGAGGGCGGCGCGGCCGCGTTGGACCCGGGATTTCATCCCGGACACCGAGATTCCCACCTCGCTGGCGGCGGCGGCGTTGGTTCGGGCGTCGAGGTCGACCATCCTCACCGCCGCGGCCTGCTCGGCGGGCAGCCCGGAGAGCATCGGCACCAGGCGGGAGGCGAGTTCCTTCTCCGCCGTCTCGTCGGCGTCAGGTTCTCCGTCGGGTCGGTTGTCGGAGACACTGTCGACAGCCAGCTCGCGGCGGTGGGGTGCGGACCGGTAGTAGTCGGTGATCGCGTTGCGGGTGATGGCATACATCCACCCGAGGATTCGGTCCTGCTCCCGCAGGTTGTCGAGGCTCTTGGCCATCCGCAGGAACACGATCGACAGAATGTCGTCGGCGTCCTCGGGACGGGAGACCCGGCGGGCGATGAAGGCCCGCAAGTCGCTCGAGAAGCGGCGCCAGAGCTGGTCGAGATCAGCTGGTGCCGGCTGGGGTGTCGTCGCGGTGGTGGCCGAGTCCTCGTTCATGATCTGTGGTTCCTCTCCGTCTTTCAGGATCCCCGCCTTACGGCGCGGTCGCGACCCCCTGAGGGCGTCCTCTCTCAGGTACGGACGACGGTGACCGCGGTCGGACGCACCTGCGTCCGAATCCGAAGTTCCTCGTCTGTATGGGTGTCGATGTCGATTCCGGATGCTCCGGTTCGACGTACCAGTAGAAGCACGGTGAGGAGGTGAGAGCAATGCTGACTACACATCTGTTGTCGGGCCTGACCAGTGAAGAGGTCGATCTGATCGTGGCGGAGGAGCTGCAACTGCTCGACGCCGCCGCATGAGCGTCATCGACGCCCGCACCGGGCGCATCTGCTGACCACAGCGCTCTCCTAGCCTCTACCCCTCCATCGGGTAGGGGCTTGGAGAGTGCCCGGCTCCGGACGGACATCGAACACCCAAAACCCGCCCCGTCCCCGTGGGATGGGGACGGGGCGGGTTCGTTGTCAGCGGGTGCGCGCTGACCGAATCATTCGGGTGACGACGGGAACGGCGGTCACCACCGCCCACAAACCGATCGCCGCGACCAGGGCGGTAAGAGTGTCCCCGGCGGTGGCGGTGCCGAGCACGTGGCCGCGCAGGGCGTCGGTGGCGTGCGCAACCGGATTCACTGTCGCCATGGCCTGCATCCAGCCGGGCATGGTCTCGATCGGCGCGAACGCACTCGAGACGAACATCAGCGGCATCATCACCATCATCCCGGCGAACTGGACCACGTCCGGCCGGCGGAGCCGGTCCCCGATCAGCCCGAAGAGGGCGCTCATCGCCCCGGCCAACACCACCAGCACGACAACCGCGGCGACAGCATCCCCTGCGGTGCCGTGGAACTCGAAACCCAAAGCGACGGCGGCGATCCCGAGCAACACAGCCCGGGCGAGGGTGAAGACGGCCTCGTTGATGGTGCGAGCCACCCCCGGCAGCGCCGTCCGCATCGGCAGGGCCGCGAAGCGGTCATGCAGGCCGTTGGTGTGATCGATCGCGGCGGAGACTCCGGCGTTGGTGCCGGCCATCACCGTGGAGACGGCGAGCATCGCCGGGGTGAGGAAGACGATGTAGCTGACCCCGGCAGGAAAGCCCGGTCCTGCGGCGACGCTGCGGAACACCTGACTGAACAGCACCAGCATCGCCATCGGCATGGTCAGCGAGAACATCAACAGCTGCGGAACGCGGGCGCTGGTGCGCAGGTTCCGGACGGTGAGTGCGGCGAGCTGGTCCCCGACCGAGGGACGCCCTACCGAAGGGGTGGCTGTGGTGGTGCGGATGGTGGTCATCGGTGGGCTCCGGGGGTGTGGGCGAGGTGGGCGAAGACGTCGTCGAGGCTCGGTGAGGTCACGTCCAGGTCGGTGACCTCGATGCCGCCGCGGTGCAGGTCGGCGACCAGCGCGGTCGCGGCGGGGGCGTCGTCGACGGTGACGGACACCCGCAGGCGGTCGCCGTCGACCCGCGGATCGGTGTCCGGGATGAATGGCAGCGCGGCGAGCTGACCGGCGGGGATGGTGGCGCTGAGGACCTTGCCGCCGACGATCCGTTTGAGCTCGGCGGGGGTGCCGCGGGCGGCGACCCGGCCCCGGCGCAGGACCACGATGTGGTCGGCGAGCCGGTCGGCCTCCTCGAGGTACTGGGTGGTGAGCACGACCGTGGTGCCCGCGTCGGTGAGCTCGTCGACGACGTTCCACAATCCGGCGCGGGCGAGGGGATCGAGACCGGTGGTCGGCTCGTCGAGGAACAGTACCGACGGGGAGCCGACGAGGCTGGCGGCCAGACGACCCGGCGGCGCGAGCCCCCGGAGAGTTCCCCGACCCGCCGGGACGCGTATTCCTGCAGCCCGAGCCGGTCGATCAGCGCGTCGGCCCGGGCGGTGCGGCGCAGCCCGGTCAGTCGGCCGATCAGCTCCAGATTCTCTCGGGCGGTGAGGAATTCGTCGAGACCGGCGTATTGGCCGGTCACGCCGATCCGGCGGCGGACCTCGGTGGCGTGGACGACGACGTCGAGGTTCTCAATCTGCACGCGGCCGGCGGTGGGGCGCACCAGGGTAGTCAAGGTGCGGATCAAGGTGGTCTTGCCGGCACCGTTGTGGCCGAGCACCCCGAGCGTAGTCCCGGCGGCAGCTTCCAGGTCGACGCCGTCGAGGGCCCACGTCGTGCCGTAGGCGACGTGCAGATCCTCGACCACGACGGTCGGCGCTCTCATCGCACACCCCCGAACCGGTAAGCGGCGGGGCGGGCAGTCGGGTGGATGGTCATCGGAGGTTCCTCTCGGAAGGTGTGCTCCCACCCGGAGTGAGTGGGAGTCCGCTTCCTCAGACGAACGAACCTCGAGTTGGACGCACACGCAGCAGAATCAGGCAGGTCAGGAGATGGTGGCGCCATCGGCGGCGGGTTCGGGTTCGTCGAAGACCCCGCCGCCGCATACCCCGGTCTCCGGCAACGTGAGTTCGACGCGGGCGGCGGCGGCGTGGTCGCCGGTCACGGCGGCGGCGGCGCGCTCGCCGAGCGCGGGCAGGCCTTCTCCGCCGAGGGGATTGGGGGTGGCCCAGGTGCCGGAGGCATCGATCACGGCCTGTGCGGTGATCCGATCCTCGGTGCCGTCGGCGCGGCGGATGTGTACCGAGAGGGGTTCGGTGTCGCGGCCGGCGTCGACGACACGGTCCCGGCCCCGCCGGGCCACCCCGACCACCTCGGTCGACAGCTGCACGGTGTCGCCGAGTGCGGCAGCGAGGGGTTGCAGGTAGTTCGCAGTCCAGTCCTGGCCGGTCGGGTACGCCTGGTCGTCCGGCGCCACCCAGCCGGTGGCGTCGAGCAGGCGGCGGGCCGACGGATCGATCAGCTCACCCCAACGGGAGAACAACCGCACGTGATTCCACTGAGCGATCGCCGCACCGGCTATCGGACCGCGGTCGAAGACCAGCGGGGTCAGGCCGCGCTCACGCAACTGGGCCGCGGCAGCGAGGCCGATCGGTCCGGCCCCCACGACGACAACGGGCACAGAGTTCATCTCGGAAGTCCTTTCATCGACATGCATCGATCTTCCCTGCGGAGAGTATCGATACGCGTCGATGAAGGCAACCATCGATGGATATCGATATAGTGGGTGCATGACTGCACAGGACATTCCGGTCGCCAACGTGGTGGATGCGTTGGCGCCGGAGGACGCGGCCACCTATGCCGGGTGGTTCGCCTGCCTGGCCGATCCCACCCGGGTGCGACTGCTGCACCAGGTCGCCTCCCGCCCGGCCGGGATCAACGTGGGCGAGCTGGCCGAGGCTCTGGGCATAGGCCAGCCCACTGTCTCGCACCACGTGCGCAAGCTTGCCGACGTCGGATTCGTCTCGGTCCGCAAGAGCGGAACCAGCACCGTGGTCATGGTCAATCCGGCCTGCTGCACCGGGCTGCCGCACGCCGCCGACGCAGTGATGGGTGTGCTGACCCCGCGCCCCTGCTGCCCGGACGACCTGCCCGGCGACGTCACCGTGCGAACCATGACCGATCAGGACTGGGATGACGTGCGCCGGATCTACGGCGAGGGCATCGCCGCCCGCAACGCCACCTTCACCACCGAGGTCCCCACCCAGGCGACGCTCGATGGACTGTGGCTGCCCGGGCATCGGTGGGTCGCCGAGATCGACGACGTCGTGGTCGGCTGGGCCGCCCTGTCCCCGGTGTCCGGGCGAGCCTGCTACGCCGGGGTGGCCGAGAACTCGATCTACGTCGCCGACGGGATGCGCGGGCGCGGCGTCGGCAAGGCCTTGCTGCGCTCCCAGGTCACCGCCGCCGACGAGGCCGGACTGTGGACCTTGCAGACCTCGATCTTCCCCGAGAATCGGGCCAGCATCGCCCTGCACCACTCCGCCGGATTCCGCACCCTCGGTGTCCGCGAACGCATCGCCCGACTCGACGACATATGGCGCGACACCGTGTTTCTCGAGCGCCGTTCCCCCGTCGTCGGATAATCCTCCGAATCGACTGGGGCACAATATGTCCGAGCATCAACCTGTCGATCGTGCCGCGATCGCCGCGGAGCTCGAACGCGCCCGGAGCGTGCTGCACGAATTACTCGACGGCGCGAGTGCCCCAGATCTCGCGAGGCGTTCGTCCGGAACCCGGTGGACCAACGAGCAATTGCTGTTCCACATGGTCTTCGGCTACATGGTCGCTCGCCGGCTGCTCCTGCTGATCCGGATGTTCTCCCGGTTGCCGGAGGGGGCGAGCCGACGGTTCGCGCACGTGCTCGACGCGGCCACCCCAGCCTTCGACGAGGTCAACTATCGGGGCTCCGCCCTGGCAGCGGTCGTCTACAACCGCCACCGGATGGGCCGCCACTTCGACCGCGTCATCGCTTCGCTGCAACGCTCCCTCGCCCGGCAGACCGATGCAGACCTACAGCGCAGCATGTCCTTTCCGGTGCGCTGGGACCCGTTCTTCACCGAGACCATGACCGTCGAGCAGGTCTTTCGATACCCCGGGAAGCACTTCGACTTCCACCGGCAACAGCTCACTCTCAACTGAACCGGGGCAGCTGCCCGTTGTCGATGGGGATGGTTCATCGATGCGCTGGCGCGCCGGCCCCGCATGATCGACATATACGACACGTAGGAATTCAATTCCTACCGACGTGACGAAATCATGGTGGACAGTTGTTTAATATCAGAATGTGAGAAAAAGCGTCATTAATCGAAACGTTCTGCAGACCCGTGTGCGATAGGCAAAGTAAGCGGAGATCGACGATCCCGTGGTTCACAGAAACAACAGAGAAGAGTATTACTCGCACTCGGCTGACGATCGAGTGATCCAGGACAGGGATTCTCGGCTCCCACCGGTAGCCGAGAATTCACACCCTGAACAGGGGTAATACGCCTCCGCAAGTGTGTCGTAGGAACATTTGACAGATCGGTGGCGCGATCTCGGGAGAAAACTGACAATTCCGCTGCAGGAGTCGGGGATTATCGAATGAGGTGAGCATTATGAAAAACAAATTCGCTGTGCGATCGGCAGTCGTGGCCGCCGTCATCGCTCCCACCCTGGTTTTCGCGGGCGGCACTCCCGCCACGGCGGCACCAACACTGAGCGCGGGCATATCCGGTCAGGTGAAGGTCGACGTTCCGACCGGTGAAAGCTGGACGTGCTTCGCATTCGACTCGAACTTCACTTTCAAGACGGGTGCCTTCGCGGCGGGTCTCGGTACGCTCGACGGATTCGCGACGGGATCGAACGTGACCGCGTTCTGCTTCGGCAACATGGCCCCGTTCTTCTTCTCGGGCAGTGTGAAAGTCACCTAGACCGGAACCCTTTCGCCGCATCGAACGTGCCCTCGGCAGTATGTTGGAGACATGAAGGCCTTACTCGCCCTTCTGTCTCTGCTGCTCGCCGTCGTGGTGGGCTGCTCCGGCGATGACAGCACACCGTCGGCGGGCAGTGACACGTCCGCCACCAAGATCGAGGTCGGCGGCGGCGACGCGTTGCAGTGGGGAGATGGCGAGTACGGAGTGGTGCTGGCCCACGGTGCCGTCTTCGACGCCGCCAGCTGGGAAGACCAGGCCTCGGCGATCGCCAACCAGGGTGCCACTGTTATCGCCGTCGAGGACATCACGCCGGAGTCGATCGCGGCCACCGTCGCCAGCCTCATCGACAATGGGCACCCCGACGTCGCGCTGGTGGGCGGAAGCGCGGGCGCCGACGCCATCCTGCAACTGGCCTCGCAGCAGCCCGACCTTCCCGACCAGCTGGTGCTGCTCTCCCCGAATCGGGTGGTCGACGGCCTCGGCAGTGAGCCCAAGCTGTTCATCGCCAGCGAGGACGAGCCCGTCGCCGGCGTGTCGCAGCAACTCGCCGACGGCTCACCGGGCGCCGACAACAAAGTGATCCTTCTGCCGGGCTCCGCCCACGGGCAGAACATCTTCGACGGTGAGAACGCTGACGCGGCAATGGACGCAATCCTCCAACGACTGGCCAACTGAGGACCGAATTGCCGTGTCAACTCGCCGGAGCGGCCGCGCCGAGTCCGCGAACACGTCACAATGAGGGGCGTGATCATTCCCGATATTCGCCCCGCAATCGTTCACACCGGGGTTCGGATACTGCTGGGCCGCACCAAACTCCGCACGGCCGAGGACACGCGGCGCGACGTCCACGCGACGACGCTGCGGCCGGCCTCGTTCAACCCGCCACCATCTCCGCTCCTGCGCGGGGTGCGGCTGTCCGCCGACCGCACCGGCGGATTTCCCGTGTTCACCGTCGAACCGGACAACGGGCGATACGGAAAGACTGTGGTCGACTTCCACGGCGGTGCCTATGTCCGCGAAATAACGTCCTTCCACTGGCTGTTCGCGCGCACCATCACCGCGGCGGCATCGGTCCGGCTTCTGCTACCGATCTACCCCCTCGCCCCGCACCGGACGGCCGCCCGCACCGTCGTAGATGCGGCCGACCTCGTCGAATCGGCAATCTCCGCCCGAGGCGCCGACAACGTGGCGGTGATCGGCGATTCCGCCGGTGGCGGGCTCGCGGTCGCCGCAGCGCAGGAACTCAAACGGAGGGGCGTACCACAGCCGTCGCGGCTGATCCTTGTCGCCCCGTGGCTGGACGCCACCATGAGCGACCCCACCCAAGCCACCATCGAGAAGCGCGACATCCTCCTCGCGCGCGGAGGACTGGAAGAAGCCGGCCGACTCTACGCGGGAGACCTCGAGGTCACCGACTGGCGCGTCAGCCCCCTCTTCGGCGACCTCACCGGCCTCGCGCCCATGAGCGTATACACCGGCACCCACGACATTCTCGTCACCGACTCCCGCGCGCTCACTCAGCGAGCACGCGAGGCCGGCACGACAGTCGACTACATCGAGGAGATCGGGATGCAGCACGACTACGCACTCTTCCCCCTGATCCGTCAGGCACGTGCCGCCCGCGAAGACATCGTCCGCATACTGCAAGCGTAACCACCGAAGAGATAGAACACGTGTCAGATCTTCCGCCCGCGACACCTCCCGCTGTAGCATTCGGGGATGAGTCGAGTAGGTAGCTACAGTGACGATGACGTGGCAGGTTGGCTGTCGATCTCACCCGAGCTGGGTGGTGCGCTCGGCGCTTTCACGGACGCCGTGTACAACCGGAACCGGTTACCGTTACGGGTCCGGGAGATCGCGCGGATGGCGGTCGCGGAGGCCAATGAGTGCGCCGTGTGCCTCGGCACCCGCGACAGGAGTGGCGCCGATGCGGGGATCGACGAGCACTTCTACGATCACGTTCTCGAGTGGGAGTCGTGGCCCGGGTACAGCGCCGAGGAGCGGACGGCGGCGGAGTTCGCCCACCGGTTCGCCACCGATCACACGGCGCTCCGCGACGACGAAGACTTCTGGGAGCGGTGTCACGAGCAGTTCACCGACGAGATCCTGACGGACCTGGCGCTCTCGTGCGCGTTGTGGCTGGGGACGGGCCGGGTACTGCGGGTGCTCGACATCGGTCAGACGTGCAAGCTCACGCTCTGAGCACTCCGGTTCTCATTCCCACTCCCGCTTCGGCAGGACGTCCTCCATGAACCTGCGCAACGCGGGGTTCCGGTTGTCCGACCGCCAGGCGGCGTTCATCTGGACGGGCCGGTCGCGGACGGCGGAGACGGGACGGAACACGACCCCCTCCGGGTGCATCGTCTGCGCGGATTCGGGCACGAGGGCCATGCCGAGCCCGGACCGGACGAGCACCAGCATGGTGTGCACCTGCGTGACATACTGGACGTAGCGCGGAGAGGCGCCGACGATCGTGAACGTGCTGATGAGCAGTTCGTGGAAGTACCGCGCATCGACGGGCGAATACATGACGACGGGCTGATCGTCGAAGTCCTCCACGGCCAGCTGCTCGGCGTCGGCGAGGGGGTGATCGGCGGGCAGCGCGGCGACGAGCCGTTCGTGGTGGATGGGGCGCGTGTCGATGCCGGGGCGGGTGAGGATCGGGCGGATCAGCCCGAGGTCCAGTTCACCGCTGATCAACGATTCGATCTGCACGGAGGTGACCATTTCCCGCAGAACGACTTTCACGTCCGGGAGTCTGTCCCGGGCGGCCTCGAGCAACCTCGGCAGCACCGCGTGCGCGGACGCGCCGGTGAATCCGACGACGACGGTGCCGAGGTCACCGGCCGGGACGCGCCGCACCGTCAGTGCGGCACTCTCCGACAGGCTCAGGATGCGCCGGGCGTCAGGCAGGAACGCGGTACCGGCGGCGGTGAGGGTGACGGATCGGCTGGTGCGGTCGATCAACTGCACGCCGAGTTCGCTTTCGAGTTGCTGGATCTGACGGCTCAGCGGCGGCTGCGTCATGTGCAGGCGTTCGGCGGCGCGACCGAAGTGCAGTTCCTCCGCGACGGCGATGAAACACGACAGCCGCGCGAGGGAGAACATTCGATCCACTCCTTTGCCTCGGGGTGGACTCAATGTATCCCACCCCGAAGGCGCCGACCGAGACCGCGGTCGGCGCCTCCGATGAGACAGTTACCAGCGAGGGCAGGTGTTCTCGAACGTCGGATCCACCGACTGCATGTATCCGGTGTCGTCGCGGTCGCGCACCCCGCAGTCGAGGTACTGCTGGTGCAGGGCGGCGAGGGCGTCCTCGTCGATCTCCACACCGAGACCCGGCGTCGTCGGCACCGGGACCGCGCCGTCGACGAACTTCAGCACACCGGGCTTGACGACGTCCTCGGTCTTCCACGGCCAGTGCGTGTCACACGCGTACGTGAGGTTCGGTGTGGCGCCGGCGAGGTGCACCATCGCGGCCAGGCTGATGCCGAGATGCGAGTTGGAGTGCATCGACAGGCCCAGACCGAAGTTGTCGCAGATACCGGCGAGCAACCGCGACCGCTGCAGGCCACCCCAGTAGTGGTGATCCGACAGCACGACCTGGACCGAATCCTTCCGCACCGCGGGCTCGAGCTGATCGAATGCGACGACGCACATGTTCGTGGCCAGCGGCATCTTCGCCTCCCGCGCGACCTCGGCCATGCCGTCGAGGCCCGGCGTCGGGTCCTCGAGGTATTCGACGATGCCGTCGAGTTCCGACGCGACCCTGATCGACGTGTCGACGGTCCACGCGGCGTTGGGGTCGAGACGTAGCGGCAGGTCGGGGAACGCGGCGCGCAGCGCCTTGATGCCGGCGATCTCCTCGTCCGGCGAGAACACGCCGCCCTTGACCTTGATGGCCTCGAAGCCGTACTCGCCGATCATCTTCTGCGCCTGACGGACCAGACCGTCGGGGTCGATCGCCTCGCCCCATTCGTCGGGTTCGGCGCCGGGGTGCCCGGCCCACTTGTAGAACAGGTAGGCGCTGAACGGGACGGCGTCGCGCACCTTGCCGCCGAGCAGATCGGAGACCGGCCGGCCGAGGGCCTTGCCCTGCACGTCGAGGCACGCCACCTCGAACGGGGAGAACACGCGGTCGGTGGTGCTGGCCGTGGTGATCATGCCCGCGACACCGTCACCGCCCGTGACGGTCAGGGTCGCGACCTTCTCGTCGATCGCCGCGCGAATCGCGTTGAGCGCGAACACGTCCAGCCCGACGATCGCCTCGGCGGCCGCCTCGAGCCGGAGGAGGTGGGCTGTGTCGGCGTAGGTTTCACCGAGGCCGACGAGCCCGCCGTCCGTGTCGAGCTGAATGATCGCACGCAGCGCGTAGGGCTGGTGCACGCCGACGGTGTTGAGGAGCGGCGGGTCGACGAACGCGACGGGAGTGATCCGCGCGCCGGTGATCCGGATGTGTGCGGCAGCCATCAGACTGCCGCCTGCACAGCCAGGGCGTCGGCGAGCACGGCGCGGCCGGCCGCGGTGATCTGCGCGAGTTCGAGCAGGTGGGCCTCGCTCGTCGGAACGAGCGGCGGCCGCACCGACCCGGCGTCGATACCTTCCATCGCGACACCCGACTTGATCAGCGACACCGCGTATCCGGGCACCTGGTCGCGCAGGCGCACCAGGGGGTGGAAGAAGTCGCGGAGCAGCGCGTCGGTGAGTTCCTCGTTGCCGGATTCGAGCGCCTCGTAGAACCCGAGAGCGAGTTCGGGCGCGAACGCGAACGTCGCGGACGAGTACAGCGTGACGCCGATCGCGCGGTACGCCTGCTGGGTGACCTCGGCGGTGGGCATGCCGTTGAAGAACAGGAACGGCTTGCCGGACGGGGCGAGCGCATCCTTCACAGCACGCACGATGCGGCCCACCTTGTCGAGATCACCGGTGCCGTCCTTGAACCCGACCACGGTCGGGAACTGCGCGACCTCCACGGCGGCCGCCTCGTCGAACCGGGCGTTACCGCGGTTGTAGACGACGAGCGGGAGATCGGTGGTGTCGGCGACCGCGCGGGTGTACTCCACCAGACCGGCCTGCGGCATCGTCACCAGGTACGGCGGGAGCAGCAGGATGCCGTCGGCGCCGTTCTCCTTCGCGCTGGCGGCGAATTCCTTGGCCTGCTGCACCGAGCCGCCGGCCCCGGCGAACACGGGGACGCGTCCGGCGACGACCTCGGTGGCCCTGGCGACGATCTTGCCGAACTCCTCCAGCCCGAGTGCGTGGAATTCGCCGGTGCCGCAGGCGATGAAGACGCCTCCGGGGCCGGCGTCGACACCCTTGGCAACGTGCTCGGCGAGCCGGTCGTAGTCGACGTCGCCGGATGCGGTGAACGGGGTGACGGGGAAGAACAAGACGCCGTCGAGCATGGGGAACTCCTTCACGAAGGGAAAATCAGGCTTGGGTGAGTCGGCCGTCGATGCGACGCCACAACTGGTCGGGGTTGCCGTCGGCGATGGCGGCGGGGAGCAGCGAGCTCGGAACATCTTGGTAGGCAACGGGACGCAGGAACCGTTCGATCGCCAGCGAGCCGACGGACGTGGTACGCGAGTCGGAGGTCGCGGGATGCGGGCCACCGTGCACCATCGCGTGGCCGACCTCGACCCCGGTGGGCCAGCCGTTGAACAGGATCCGGCCGGCCTTGAGCTCGAGGACGGGCAGCAGCCGTCCGGCCTCGTCGAGATCGGCGTCGTCGACGTGGACGGTCGCGGTCAACTGGCCTTCCAGCTGCGCCGCCACGGCACGCACCTGCTCGGCGTCGCGGCACTTGACGATCAGACTGGACGAACCGAATACCTCTTGCTGCAACACCTCCGAACCCAGGAACGTGTCGGCGTCGCTGCTGAACAGGGCGGCCCGGCACGAATTGGGAGCGTCGGACTCGACGCCGCGGGCCTCCACGGTGGCCGCACCCTCGAGGGCGGCGACACCGTCGGCGTAGGAGCCGGCGATGACCGGAGTGAGCATCGGCGTCGGCACCGCCTCGGCGACCGCGGCATTCGCGGCCGCGACGAACTCGGCGAGTCCGGGACCGTCGACGGCGATGACGAGTCCGGGGTTGGTGCAGAACTGGCCGGACCCGAGCGTCAGCGACCCGACGAACGCGCGGCCGAGGTCGGCGCCGCGGGTGGCGAGGGCGTTCTCGAGAAGGAATACCGGGTTGATCGAACTCATCTCGGCGTACACCGGGATGGGTTCCGGACGTCCGGCGGCAGCGGCGACCAGAGCGGTTCCACCGGAACGGGATCCGGTGAATCCGACGGCCTTGATGCGCGGGTCGGTGACCAGTGCAGTGCCGAGCCCCCGGCCCGAGCCGAACAGCAGGGAGAACGTGCCCGCAGGCATGCCGGTGCTCGTGACCGCGTCGGCGATGGCGCGGCCGACGAGTTCGGAGGTGCCGGGGTGCGCGTCGTGAGCCTTCACGACGACCGGGCAGCCCGCAGCCAGCGCGGACGCGGTGTCGCCGCCGGCAACGGAGAAGGCGAGGGGGAAGTTGCTCGCACCGAACACCGCGACGGGTCCGAGCGGCACCTTCCGCTGCCGGATGTCGGCACGGGGCAGGGGCGTCCGGTCGGGCAACGCGGGATCGATGCGGGCACCGTTCCAGCCGCCGTCACGCAGCACGCCGGCGAACAGCCGCAGCTGTCCGGACGTGCGGCCCACCTCACCGGTGATACGGCCCTGGGGAAGTCCGGATTCGGCGCAGGCCCGTGCGATGAGCGTCTCGCCGAGGGCCTCGATGTTGTCGGCGATCGCCTCGAGGAACTGGGCGCGCTTATCGCTGCTCGTTGCGCGGAACGGCGCGAACGCCTCGGCGGCGGCGGCGCAGGCGGCGTCGACGTCTCGTTCGTCACCGTGCGCGAAGCCCGGTTCCAGCCGGCCGTCGGTGGTGGGGTCGATGCCGTGGATCGTCGTGCCGGAACCCTGGA
This sequence comes from Rhodococcus mengyinensis, assembly GCF_048381435.1. Classification (NCBI taxonomy): domain Bacteria; kingdom Bacillati; phylum Actinomycetota; class Actinomycetes; order Mycobacteriales; family Nocardiaceae; genus Rhodococcus; species Rhodococcus mengyinensis. Next base: position 137,884 of record NZ_JBLWIT010000091.1, read on the forward strand.
CGGGCTTCCCTGCGATGATCATCTGTCCGGTCACGTCGGTCCGGTTCACCGTTGCTGTCATGATTCAGTCCTCGAGTTCTCGTCTGCGTTTCGTATGTGCCGGTGAGAGGTCACTTGGCTGCCACGGTGGGCTCGTCGGAGCCCACCTCTGGCAGGTCGGCGACGTCGTCGATGTCTTCCTTGTCGCGCCGGAAGTACGTCACCGCCGCGGCGGCGGCCAGGGCGAAGAGCGACAACACGACGAGGCCGATCGTCACCGTGCCGGTCTGCTCCTTGATCACTCCGAAGCCGAACGGGGCCACGAAGCCACCCAGGTTGCCCAGCGAGTTGATGATCGCGATCGCCGGCGCCAGCACCATCGGGTGGAGTGTGCGCTGCGGAATGGACCAGAACAGCGGGCTCGCGCTCTTGAATCCCATCGTCGCGACGCACAGCAGCGGAAGCGCCAGCCAGGGCGTGACGAACGCGGCGGCCATCGTGCCGATACCGCCGATGAGCAGCGCGGCGACGAGGTAGGGCTTGTGCCGTCCGGTGCGGTCGGCGGAGCGGTTGGAGTAGTACATCGCGAAGATCGCGCAGATCCACGGCAGCGAGGAGAGCAGCCCGACGGTGACGTCGGTGGTGCCCGGGATGCGGCGGATGATCGACGGGAGCCAGAACGTGTTGGCGTAGATCGCCATGGTGATCGCGAAGAAGATGCCGCAGCACACCAGGATCCGCGGCTGCAGGAGCAGCTTCCAGCGCGAGCCCGACTCGCCGCGCTTCGCGGACGCCTCGCTGCGCAGCACGTCCTCCTCGGCGATGACGGCCTGCAGGTCGTGCTTCTCCGGGCCGGTGAGCCACTTCGCGTCGTCGATCTTCGAGTCGAGCAGGCGGTAGGCGATGCATCCGACGACGACGGACAGCAGTCCCTCCAGCGCGAACATCCACTGCCAGCCGTGATGTCCGCCGAGTCCGTCGAGGGACAGCAGCGGTCCGGACAGCGGTCCCGAGATGGCGGCCGCGATGGAGGATCCGGCGATGAACAGTGCCGTGGCGCGGCTGCGGTGGTTGTTCGGCAGCCACCGGGTGAAGTAGAAGAAGCCGGCCTCGGCGACACCGAGGAGGAACCGCAGGGCGTAGAACATCTCCGGGCCGTTGACGAACGCCATCGCCGCGGACACCAGGCCCCACGAAATCATGATGCGGGTGAGCCACACCTTGGCGCCGAACTTCTCCATGAGCACGTTCGACGGCAGTTCGAAGATTGCATAGGCGATGAAGAAGACACCCGCACCGAAGCCGTACGCCGCAGCACCGATTCCCACGTCCGCCTCGAGATGCGTCTGCGCGTAGCCGATGTTGGATCTGTTGAGCTGGTTGCAGATGAGCATGACGATGAACAGCGGGACGACGCGACGGAAGATCTTGGAGACCGCGCTGTCGACTGCCGGGGAAACGGCGAGGGGGAGGGTCATCGGTGACTCCTCTCTGTGTGCTGGCGCTGGTGGTGCGGGGAACGTTGGAGGACTCCGATCACGCCCGGCTACCAGGCGTGACCTGAGTCATAGGAATCACGCTAGAGGCATGTTCGATACATGTCCAAGTCAAAGATTCTCGTTATCGATGCCGAAGTTGAATCGACGTGGTTCCTGTAGTTTTCCTACGGTGAGCGCCGACGCAGTCACCTTCGAGTTCGTCCGCACGACCCGCGAATTCTTCCCCCAACTGCAACGATGGCTCCGCGAACCGCACGTCGCGCGGTTCTGGAACCACGACACCGCGGACGCCGACATCGAGCGCGACTTCGGCGGCAGCATCGACGGCACCGAACCCTGCGAGGACTTCCTCGTCCTGCGCGACGGCGTGCCCTTCGGATTCATCCAGCGGTACCGGATCGCGGACTACCCCGAGGACCTCGCGCTCCTCACGGCCCTCGTCGAGATCCCGCCGGGAAGCATCTCCATCGACTACTACGTCGGCGACCCGCAACACACCGGACAGGGACTGGGAACCGCGATGATCAGCGCGTTCGTCGCCAAGTGCCGCGCCGACCTACCCGACGCCACCGCGATCGTCGTCCCCGTCGTCGTCCCCAACCGGGCGTCGTGGCGCGCGCTCGAGAAGGCCGGCTTCCGCCGCGTCGGCGAGGGCTACCTGCCGCCGGACAACCCCATCGACGACGGCGCCCACTACATCAGCAGGCTCGATCTGGACGAGTTCCGGCCGATTCAGCCGGCGTCGCCCGACCGCTGAGCGCGCCAGCGGCTCGGGCTGCACCCGAACCGCCCGCTGAACCAGCGCGAGAAGTTACTGGGCGCCGAGAACGCCAGCACGTCCGCGATCTCGGTGAGACTCAGGCGGGGATTCGCGACCATCCGTTCGGCGAGTTCGACGCGGGTCGCGTCGAGGACGGTCGAGAACGTCTCCCCACTCTCGGCGAGGCGGCGATGCACCGTTCGCCGGTCGACCCCCAGACTGCGAGCCACTTGCTCGACGGAACAGCGGCCCGTCGGCAGCAGTAGTTCGATCAGCTCGCGGACCCGGCTCACGATCGTCACGTCATCCGACGGCTCCCAGGACTCGAGGAGTTGCTGGGTGTAGCGACGGAGCAGTGGATCGGACATCTTGTTCGGCTCAGCCAGGTCGCCGGCATCGATGACGATGCCTGCGAACTCGTGGTCGAAGTTCACCACCGGTCCGAACAGACGCCGGTGGGTCGCCGCGTCCACCGGAGCCGGATGAGGGAAGCAGACGGCGAGCGGTTTCCAGCCGCCCCCGAGGAAGCCGCGCAGCAGCCGGTGCAGCACTCCGACCGCCAGTTCCACCGACTGCCGTGTCTCGGTTGCCTCCCCCACGTCCAGTTCGACGCGCAACGTCGCGAGACCGTTCGACTCGGACATCCGCGTCTGCAACGCCTCGTTGTACGTGTGCGTGTACCGCGTGAGCACGCGCAGGGCGCTGCGGACGTCGGGCTCCTCGCGCACGACGAGGCTGAGCGGGCCGAGGTTGGAGAACTGCCGGCGCTCGGCGAGGCGCACCCCGAAGTCTGCGTGCCCGGACGCCTCCACCGACTGCTCGAGCAGGTGCGCGATCGCCGCGGCCGGGATCCATCGGTCTTGCAGTGCGAGGCCGGACGGATCAAGGCCGGCGGACCTCATCAACGGCACCGGATCGACGCCGAGCGACCGGCACAGCTCGAGGTATCCGTTCAGCGACGCGTAGCGCGCAAGGGGTTTCATGCCACCTCCAATGCCCTGTCCCGAAATGATAGGCCGTCTGTCCCGTCAGGATAAGCAATCGACCGGGTGCGCCCGTACTGTTAGGTGCATCACAGAAGCGGTCGGAGAGGTGATCCGCCACACCGGGCCACCCCTGCCCCGCCCGACCGCGACCGGTCCGGCGGCGGCACCGCACCGATCATCACATCGAAGGAGAAATACTGTGGCACAGGCTGTTCGGTTCTACGAGCACGGCGCTCCGGAAGTCATGAAGTGGGAGAACGTCGAGGTCGGGGAGCCCGGGCCCCACGGGGTGCGGATCCGGCACGAAGCCGTCGGACTGAACTTCGCCGACACCTACTTCCGCACCGGCCTGTACCCGGCCGAGTTGCCCGCGGGCATGGGAGTGGAGGCGGCCGGTGTCGTCGAGGAAGTCGGCTCCGGCGTGACCCACGTGCAGGTCGGCGACCGCGTCACCTACACGGGCAGCCCCCTCGGCGCCTACAGCACCGAACGCGTGATGCCGGCCGCACCGCTGATCCCGCTGCCCGAAGCGATCCGCTTCGACACCGCGGCCGCGATGACAATGCGCGGTCTGACCACGGCCTACCTGCTGCGGCGCATCCACCCGCTGAAGGCGGGCGACACCGTGCTCCTGCACGCCGCGGCCGGCGGCGTCGGCCTGATCTTCACGCAGTGGGCAAAGTTGCTGGGCATCAACGTGATCGGCACCGTGTCCACCGACGAGAAGGCCGCGATCGCTCGCGCCCACGGGTGTGAGCACGTGATCGTCTACACCCGGGAGAACGTCGCCGAGCGGGTTCGGGAAATCACCGACGGTGCCGGCGTCCCCGTCGTGTACGACAGCATCGGCGAGTCCACCTTCCACACGTCGCTCGACTGCCTCGCCCGGCGCGGACTGCTGGTGTGCTTCGGAACGGCCTCCGGACCGATTCCTCCGATCAACGCGATGCAGTTGGCTGTCAAGGGTTCACTGTTCGTCACCCGACCCGCGCTCGCCGACTACATCGCCGACCCGGCGGAGCGCGCCGAACTCGCCGGTGAACTCTTCGGGCACGTCGAGGCCGGCCGGATCCGGATCGAGATCAACCAGAGCTACGGGCTCGAGGACGCCGTCCAGGCGCACCACGATCTCGAATCCGGCCGCAGCATCGGCTCCTCCGTGTTCCGACTCTGACAGCGCGCCACCACATTCACCCCGACGGAGACACCACCATGACCGACACCGCGCAACTGACCTACTCGCCCGAACCGCCCACGATCCTCTCCCCTTCCGGATCCTTCCGATTCGCACCGCTCACCTGCTCGATCGGCGCCGAACTGTTCGACGTGAACCTCGGTGACGCCGCCCGCGACGACGCCCTGTTCGCCGAACTGCGGGAACTGCTGCTCGAGTACAAGGTTTTGTTCCTCCGCGACCAGGACATGTCCCGCGCCGAGCACGTGGCGCTGGCCGAACGGTTCGGCCCGCTCGAGGACCACCCCGCCGTAGGGAGCGACCCCGACCACCCGGGGCTGGTGCAAATCTACAAGGACCTCGACAGCCCGGCCGAGCACTACGAGAACGCCTTTCACTGCGACGCCACCTGGCGGGAGAACCCGCCGATGGGCTGCGTGCTCCGCTGCGTGGAGACGCCCCCGATCGGCGGAGACACCATCTGGGTGAACATGGCCCTGGCGTACGAGAAGCTTCCCGAGCAGGTCAAGAAGCAGATCGACGGACTCCGCGCCCGGCACAGCATCGAGGCGTCCTTCGGTGCCGCGCAGCCGCCGGAACAGCGGCACGCGCTGCACGAGAGGTTCCCCGACGCCGAGCACCCCGTGGTGCGCACGCACCCCGACACCGGCGAAAAGATCTTGTTCGTCAACGCTTTCGCGACTCACTTCGTCAATTACCACACCCCGGAGAACATCCGGTACGGCATCGACTACGCGCCCGGCAGCAGCAACCTGCTCAACTACCTGATCAGCCAGGCGTCGATTCCCGAGTACCAGGTGCGGTGGCGGTGGACGAAGAACAGCGTCGCGATCTGGGACAACCGGTCCACCCAGCACTACGCGGTCCAGGACTACTGGCCCGCCGTCCGCAAGATGGAGCGCGCCGGCATCATCGGCGACCGGCCCTTCTGAATTACTCACTGCCCCTTTTCATCAGATCCGATTTCGAACGGAGAACACCATGCACTTCCACGACGACGCCCTCTTCCCCGAGACCCAGGAGAAGCTGGTCATCACCTGTGCCCCGTACGGTCCCGAGTGGGAGCCGGACGACTTCCGCGAAGACCTGCCGCTGACGATGGACGAGCACGTCCAGAAAGCGGTGGACTGCTACGAGGCCGGCGCCACCGTCCTGCACATCCACGTCCGCGAACTCGACGGCAAGGGCTCCAAGCGGCTCTCGAAGTTCAACGAGTTGCTCGCCGGACTCCGCCAGGCGGTGCCGGACATGATCCTGCAGGTCGGCGGATCGATCTCCTTCGCACCCGAAGGCGAAGGGGCGGACGCGAAGTGGCTCTCGGACGACACCCGGCACATGCTGGCCGACCTCGATCCCGCACCCGACCAGGTGACGATCGCGATCAACACCTCTCAGATGAACATCATGGAACTCATGACCGCCGACGACATCGCCGGCACCTCGATGGAGCGGCCCGAGCTCGCCGAGGCGTACCGGGAGATGACGGTCCCGGCAGGCCCCGCGTGGGTCGAGGAGCATCTGCGTCGCCTGCAGGCCGCCGGAATTCAGCCGCACTTCCAGCTCTCGAGCATCCCCCAGCTCGAGACCGTCGAGCGGCTCATCCGGCGGGGCATCTACACCGGCCCGCTCAACCTGACCTGGGTCGGCATCGGCGGCGGCTTCGACGGCCCCAACCCGTACAACATCATGAACTTCATCCAGCGAGTCCCGGACGGCGCCTGCCTGACCCTCGAGACCCTGATGCGCAGCGTGCTGCCGGTCAACGCGATGGCGATCGCGATGGGCCTGCACCCCCGCTGCGGTAACGAAGACACCATCTGGGGACGCAAGGGCGAGAAGATGACCTCCGTCCAGCAGGTCGAGCAGTTGGTCCGCGTCGCCGGTGAACTGGGCCGCGAAGTGGCCACCGGCAAGGAGGCCCGCGACATCTACCGGATCGGCCAGACCTACGCCGATGCCGACGAAACCCTCGCCAAGCTCGGCTACGCGCCCAACCGCCGTCCCGGACAGGTCGGCTTCACCCACCACGCCTGATTTTTCGGCGCCGGGGGATTTGCATCACGCCGGGGAGAGAGCCGGACAGACCGCCGCTCACACGAGCACGGCCGGCTCTCTCCCCCACCCCTTTATCACTCCTGACGGCCATAGGAGGCCTCATGGGACTGCCTGCCACCACCGCCCTGAACACCACCACCCCGAATGCCACCACCGGGAGCACCGCCCCGGCCTCCCGGTCCCGGTTCTATCCGTGGATCGTCTTCGCACTCACCTTCGGTCTGCTGCTGTCGGACTACATGTCCCGGCAGGTCCTCAGTGCCGTCTTCCCGCTCCTCAAAACCGAATGGACGCTGACAGATTCCCAGCTCGCGTCGCTCAGCAGCGTCGTCGCGCTGATGGTCGGACTGCTGACCCTCCCGCTGTCGCTGCTCGCCGACCGGTGGGGTCGCGTGAAGAGCCTCGTCCTGATGGCCGTGCTCTGGAGCATCGCCACACTGCTCTGCGCCGTGGCGAGCAGCTACGAGCAGATGCTCGGAGCCCGCTTCCTGGTCGGCGTCGGTGAAGCCGCCTACGGCAGCGTCGGCATCGCGGTGGTTCTCAGCGTGTTCGCCCCGCGAGTGCACTCCACGCTCAGCGGCGCCTTCATGGGCGGCGGATCGTTCGGGTCCGTGATCGGCGTCGCCCTCGGCGGCGTGATCGCCGTCAACCTCGGCTGGCGCTGGTCGTTCGCCGCCATGGCCGTGTTCGGGCTCATGCTCGTCGCCCTGTTCCGGGCTCTGGTCTCCGAACGCAAACTTGCTCAGCATGCGGCCGACGACGACCCGGCCGACGCACCCGGCCCCGCCGGATTCCGGGCGCCGATCTCGAGCCTGTTCACCACCCCCGCCGTCGTGTTCGCCTACATCGGTGGTGGTCTCCAGATGTTCACCGCAGGTGTGCTTCTGGCGTGGCTGCCGAGCTTCTTCAACCGATCCTATGGTCTCGCACTCGACAAGGCCGGTGCGATGGCCTCGATCTTCGTCCTCCTCGTCGGCAGCGGCATGGTGGTGTGCGGCATCATCACCGACCGCGTGAGCCGCAACGATCCCGCTCGGAAATGGACCACCGCGGTGGTCTTCGGAGTGATCTCCCTCGTCTTCCTCGGTGCCGGGTTCCAGTTGCCGACCGGCACGCCCCAACTGGTCCTGATCGGCATCGGAGCCTTCTTCTCCGCCGGCTCGTCCGGCCCCATCGCCGCGATGGTCGCGAACCTCACGCACTCGTCGGTGCGCGCCTCGGCCTTCGGCACGCTCACTCTGGCGAACAACCTCCTCGGACTGGCACTGGGACCCTTCGTCGTCGGGGTGCTTGCCGACCGCTTCGGGCTCGTCACTGCCTTGCAGATCGCTCCCCTGATCTACATCGTCGCGATCATCGCCCTCGTCCTCGGCAAGCGCGCCTACCCGGCCGGACGCCGCAAGCTCGCCGCCCTCACCACCGCACCCGCCTGATCCACCTCCGAAGAACTGGAGTCGACCGTGACCACCTCCACCTCCACCGCACCGACCGTGGTGATCGTGCCCGGACTGCGGGACCACGTCGCCGACCACTGGCAGACCTTGCTCGCCGAGAGACTCGACACCGCGCGGACGGTGCCGCCGCTCGAACGGGACAAGCTCAGCCTCGCGGCCCGGGTCGCCGCCCTCGACACCGTCCTCGCCGACATCGACGGCCCGGTCGTGCTGGTCGCTCACAGTGCGGGAGTGGCGATCACCGTCCACTGGGCGCAGCAGTCCACCCGCCCGGTCCAGGGCGCCCTGCTGGTCACCCCACCGGACCTCGAGGAACCACTGCCCGCGGGGTATCCCACCCCCGGGGAACTCGAGCAGGGTGGCTGGGATCCCGTCCCCCGGGGCCGGCTGCCGTTCCCCAGCGTCGTCGCCGCCAGCACCAACGATCCGATGGCCCGATTCCGTCGGGTCGCCGGGATGGCCGAGTCGTGGGGCAGCAAGCTCGTCGACCTCGGCGCGGTCGGCCACCTCAATCCCGCCGCCGGCTACGGGTACTGGCCGTACGCCGAGGAACTGCTTCGGGAACTGATCGAGAGCACGGTCGTCCCCGGCCTCGCGAACGCAGATGCCCGATGACGCGCAAAGTGTTCGGTTCGGCCGCCGACGCCGTCGCGGACATCGGGCCCGGTGCGTCGCTGGCGGTCGGCGGGTTCGGGTTGTGCGGCATCCCGGACGAGCTGATCGCCGCGATCGCCGCCGGTGACGCCACCGACCTGGAGGTGTACTCCAACAACTGCGGCGTCGACGACCGCGGGCTCGGGATCCTGCTCACCCGCAACCGGATTCGCCGCGTCACCGCGTCATATGTCGGGGAGAACAAGGAATTCGCCCGCCAGTACCTGTCGGGTGAACTCGAGGTCGAACTGACGCCGCAGGGCACCCTGGCCGAGAAACTGCGTGCCGGCGGTGCGGGGATCCCCGCGTTCTTCACCCCCGCCGGGGTCGGAACGCCCGTGTCCGACGGCGGGCTGCCGTGGCGGTACGCCGCCGACGGATCGGTGGCCGTCGCGTCTCCGCCGAAGGAGGTGCGCGAGTTCGCGGGCCGCCAGTACGTGCTCGAGGAGTCGATCACCGCCGACTTCGCACTCGTCCACGCCCGCATCGGCGACGCCGAAGGCAACCTCGTCTTCGCCAAGGCCGCAGGCAACTTCAACCCGCTCGCCGCGATGGCCGGCCGCATCTGCATCGCGCAGGTCGAGCAGCTCGTCGAGCCCGGGGTCCTCGACCCGGCGCGGGTGCACCTGCCGGGGATCTTCGTCGACCGGATCGTTCACACCGGGGCTCAGGACAAGCAGATCGAGAAGCGCACCGTCGCCGCGAGGAAGGACTGACATGACGACCATCGTCGAGACGATCGGTTGGACCCGCGAGGACATGGCAGCCCGTGCGGCCCGGGAACTGTCGCCGGGTGAGTACGTCAACCTCGGTATCGGGCTGCCCACACTGATCCCGAACTTCCTGCCCGCGGGGTTCGACGTGACGCTGCACAGCGAGAACGGCATCCTCGGCACCGGACCGTATCCGGACGAGGACGCGGTGGACGCGGATCTGATCAACGCCGGCAAGGAAACGGTCACCGTCAACGCGGGCGCGTCGTTCTTCGATTCGGCGCTCAGCTTCGGGATGATCCGCGGCGCCCACATCGACACCGCCGTCCTCGGCGGAATGCAGGTCTCCGCGGCAGGCGACCTCGCGAACTGGATGGTTCCGGGAAAGATGGTCAAGGGCATGGGCGGTGCGATGGACCTCGTGCACGGCGCCCGCAAAGTCATCGTGGTCATGGAGCACTGCGACAAGTCCGGTGCCCCGAAGATCGTCGAGCGCTGCACCCTGCCTCTCACCGGACGCGGTGTCGTGCACCGGATCATCACCAACCTGGCCGTCGTCGACGTCACCGACTCCGGTCTCGTGTTGCGCGAGTGCGCGCCCGGGGTCACCGAAGACCTGGTGCGCGCCGCCACCGCAGCGGGGCTGTCGTAGCGCTTCTCCCACCCTCCCACCACGAGAAAGTCTCCCGTGCTGAACCTTTCCGTCCTTCTCGAAGACTCCGCCCGCCGATTCCCCGACCGTGATGCCTTGATCCTCGGCGACGCACGGATGACCTACGCCGACCTCACCGCCCGGTCGAACCAGGTCGCGAACCTGCTGATGTCGTGCGGCATCGAACCCGGCGACAAGGTCGCGCTCTCCTGCCCCAACATCCCCCAGTTCCCCGTGGTCTACTACGGCATCCTCAAGGCCGGCGCCGTGGTCGTACCGCTCAACGTCCTCCTCAAGGACCGCGAGATCGCTTACCACCTCGCAGATTCCGATGCCAAGGCGTACGTGTGCTACGACGGCACCCCCGACCTGCCGATGGGCGAGTACGGGCGCTCCGCGTTCACGCAGAGTCCGCACTGCCACACCATGTTCCGCATCACCACCGACCCGGACGCTCCCGCCACGATCGACGGCATCGGAACGCTCGCGGACGCCCTCGCGGATCACACCACCGAGTGCGAGACCGTGGTCCGCGAACCCGGGGACACCGCTGTCATCCTCTACACGAGCGGGACCACCGGAAAACCCAAGGGCGCCGAGCTCACCCACGCCAACATGGTGCTCAACGCGCTGACCGCCAATCGTCTCTTCGACAGCACACCGGCCACCCACGACCGGTACCTCGTGACCCTGCCGCTGTTCCACTCGTTCGGCCAGACCGTCACCCTCAACGCCGGCATCTCGGTCGGGGCGACTCTCGTGCTGCTGCCCCGGTTCGAGGCCGCCGCCGCACTCGATCTCATCGAACGGGAGAACATCACCGTTTTCGCCGGGGTACCCACCATGTACTGGGGTCTGCTCGGCGCCCTCGACGAACACCCCGCCGACATCGACCGCATCGCCGGCAACATGCGACTCGCGATATCCGGCGGCGCCGCGCTGCCGGTGGAGATCCTCACCCGGTTCGCCGACCGCTTCGGTGTGCAGATCCTCGAGGGATACGGACTGTCCGAGACCTCGCCGCTCGCGACGTTCAGCGATCCCGGCGGCGATCCACGGCCCGGCTCGATCGGTGTCCCCGTGTGGGGAATCGAGGCCCGGCTCGTCGACAAGGACTGGAACACCGTCACCGGAGCCGGTGACATCGGCGAGATCGCGTTGCGCGGCCACAACATCATGAAGGGCTACTACAACCGCCCGGACGCCACGGCAGAAGTGCTGCGGGACGGCTGGTTCCGGACCGGCGACCTCGCCCGCGTCGACAACGACGGCTTCTACTACATCGTCGACCGGGCCAAGGACCTGATCGTGCGCGGCGGATTCAACGTGTACCCCCGTGAGATCGAAGAAGTCCTCCTCGGCCACGACGCCATCTCTCTCGCCGCCGTCGTCGGCATCCCCGACGACAGTCACGGCGAGGAGATCAAGGCGTACGTCATCCTCGAGCCCGGCGCACGGGTCACCGCGGACGATGTGATCGCCTGGGCCAAGCAGCAGATGGCGAGCTACAAGTACCCCCGCACCGTCGAATTCGTCACCACCCTTCCCATGACCGCCACCGGCAAGATCCTCAAACGCGAACTCGGCCGCGCCGCGGCCGCACTCTGATACCGGAAGCACAAGCGTGAGCGACACTCCCCTCCCCACCATCCCCGACGAGCTCACCGCTCCCCTCGACCTTCTCCTCACCAGCGGAACCCGCGGCGTGGCCGCCCGCATGCTCCCCGACAGCTCGTGGACCCGTCTCGGGGTCGGCCTCGCCGGCCGGCCGGGTACCGTTGCCCGGCGCGGCGGCGCCCTCGTCCGCGAACTCGGCGCCATCGCCGTCGGCACCTCGGATCGAACTCCCGCGAAGTCGGACAAACGCTTCGGCGACGCCGCGTGGCAGCAGAATCCGGCCCTGCGCCGGGCGATGCAGGCGTATCTCGCGACGTCGCACACCGCTGCGGCCCTGCTCGACGACGCCGAACTGGACTGGCGTGACCACGAGCGGATGCGGTTCGTCCTCGACAACCTCGTCGAAGGCCTGTCCCCCACCAACAATCCACTTCTCAACCCGCTGGGCTGGAAGGCAATGGTGGACACGGGCGGCCTCAGTGCGGCACGCGGAGTCCGCGCGCTCGTCCGCGACATGCTGTCGAAACCGCGCGTGCCTGCCATGGTCGAACCCGACGCGTTCGCCGTCGGGGAGGACGTGGCTGCGACGAAGGGTGCCGTGGTCCTGCAGACTCGCACCTTCGAACTGATCCACTACACGCCGCAGACGGAGAAGGTCCGCGCCACACCGCTGTTGATCGTCCCGCCCGTCATCAACAAGTACTACATCCTCGACATCGCACCGGGCCGCAGTCTGATCGAGTACCTCCTGCAGCAGGGTCAGCAGGTCTTCGCGATCTCCTGGCGCAACCCCCACGCCCGGCACCGGGACTGGGATGCCGACACCTACGGCGCGGCGATCGTGGAGGCGCTCGATACGGCGCAGTGCATTGCCGGGACCGACAGCGCCCACGTCCTGGGCACCTGCTCGGGTGGGATTCTCGCGGCGATGGTCGCGGCACATCTCGCCGAGATCGGTGAGGGCGACCGCATCGCCGGCCTCACCCTGGCCGTCACCGTCCTCGACCAGACCCAGGCCGGCACCGCGGCTGCCGTCATGAGCGAGCGCGCCGCCGCGGCCGCGATCCGCGACTCGGCCGCCAAGGGATATCTCGACGGCCGCACCCTCGCCGAGATGTTCGCCTGGCTGCGTCCGACCGACCTGGTCTGGCGGTACTGGGTGAACAACTACGTGCAGGGCCGGGCTCCTGCCGCCTTCGACGTGCTGTTCTGGAACTCCGACACCACCCGCATGGCGGCGGCACTGCACCGCGATCTCGTCCTGCTCGGGCTGCGCAACGCGCTGACGACGCCGGGCGCTGCGACCATGCTCGGCACACCCGTCGACCTGGCCACCGTGACCGCCGACGCGTACGTCGTCGGCGGCTCCGCCGACCACCTCTGCCCGTGGCAGTCCACCTACCGGAGCGCTCGCCTTCTCGGCAGCAAGGACTCCCGCTTCGTGCTGTCGTCGAACGGTCACATCGCCTCACTCGTGAATCCGCCGGGCAATCCGCGGGCGTCCTTCCGATTCGGGCAGCCCGACCCGGAGACTCCGGACGAGTGGCTGGCCGCGGCGGAGACCGCGTCCGACTCGTGGTGGCCCGACTACGCCCGCTGGCTGGCCGAGCGCAGCGGACCCGACATCGACGCACCCCACGGCCTCGGTGCCCGGCAGTTCCCGCCACTCGCCCCGGCACCGGGCACCTACGTCCATCACAGCTGACCCGCACGACACGATCAGAGGCACACCATGACCATGAACCTTGCCCACCCCACCGATCTCCTCGGGCTCGTCGGACAGACCGTCGGAACCACCGGCACGCTCAAAATTGCTCAGGATCAGGTGAATCTGTTCGCCGACGCGACCGGGGACCACCAGTGGATCCACACCGATCCCGAACGCGCGGCCCATGGCCCCTTCGGCTGCACGATCGCGCACGGCTATCTCACGCTGTCGTTGGCGCCGAGCATCCTCGCCGAGGTTCTCACCGTCGACGGCGTCCACGCCGCCCTCAATTACGGCCTGAACAAGGTGCGGTTCCCGGCGCCCGTGCCCGTCGGTTCCGCGCTGCGCGTCACAGTGTCCGTGATCGCCGCGCAACGGAAACCGGCCGGCATCGAGGCAGTCTTCGGGTTGACCTACGAGATCGACGGCGGAACGCGTCCGGTATGCATCGCGGACGTCGTGGTGCTCTACACGTGAGCGTGACCGAATTGTTCGGCAGGGGCGACCGGTTCGAAGACAGGGTCGTTCCGGTCGGGGGTCGGCGGATCCGGGTGCGGATCCGCCGCGGGACCGGTGTGCCCCTGGTTCTGTGCAACGGCATCGGAGCGGGCCTGGAAGTACTGGACCCGCTGGTCGCCGCAATGGATCCGGCGGCGACGATCATCAGTTTCGACGTGCCCGGTACCGGGGGTTCGCCGGCCTCACCGGTCCCGTACGGGATTCCTGCCCTCGCGTGCGGCCTGAGCCGCCTCCTCACCGAGATCGGGGTCGATGTCGTCGACATCCTCGGCTTGTCCTGGGGCGGAGCGCTGGCCCAGCAGTTCGCCCTGCAGAATCCGCGGCGCTGTCGGCGCGTCGTCCTCGTCGCCACCGGGACCGGGGCCCTGATGATTCCGGGCCACCCGCGTGTGCTCGCGAAGATGCTGACTCCGAGGCGGTTCACCGACACCGGCTATGCGGCTGCCATCGCCGGCGACCTGTACGGTGGCACGGCGCGCCTCGGCGGTGAAGCCGTTGCGCGAGTCTTCAGAAAACAGATGCACACGGGCTCCCGCATCGGTTATCTCCATCAACTCCTCGCGGGGGCGATGTGGACGAGCCTGCCGATACTTCCGCTCATCCGGCAGCCCACACTGATCGTCGCGGGCACAGACGACCCGATCATTCCCATCGCCAACGCCCACATCATGAACGCGCTCCTGCCGCACGCGACGCTGCACCTGCACCCCGGCGGTCACCTCGACATCGTCACCAACGCAACCGATCTCGCACCCGCTGTCAGGTCCTTCCTCGCGTCGCCGTAGCCGTCGGCGCACGCGACAGGTCAGCCGTCCTCCCCCATCTCGGCGAGCGTCGTCCGCAGGCGCTCGGTGTCCGCCGGGGTCCAGCTGTCGGGCGACAGGATTGCGCTCCACGCGTCGGCGATGTCGACGACGTACGTGTGTCCGTGCCCGTCGGGAACGCCCGTCGACACCGCCATGTCGGCCGCCACCTGAAGGAACGTCACGAACGGGAACCACTGTGTGCTGTCGAGGACGTCGTAGCCACGGTCCTCCTTCAGCCAGTCGGGCTCGCTCAGCAGGAGTTCGGGTGACCACCAGACGATCGGGTCCGATGGGTGTTGGAGGTAGACCATCCGTGGCCGTCCCCACGGGGCGTCGGGGCGCGGCAGGTCCTCCGGTGCGCGTGCTCCGAAGCGGACGGTCTCGCCGTGCTCGTAGATCGGCAGCCATTCGGGCGAGCCCGGATCGCGGTTCGTGGTGACGTCGGTCCAGATCTCGTTCGCGTTCGGCGGTCCCGTGAACAACACACCGTCGGTGCGAGCCTCGACGTCGTCGACACTGCCGAATGCACTTTCGCCCCCGAACGATCCGAGGCTCTCCCCCATGACGACGAGTTTCGGACGAGTTTCCGGTGGCAATACCTTCCACTTGTCGTACACAGCGTCGAACAATGCCTCCCCGGCCTGGTGGGCACGCTCCTTGTCCACCAGGAAGGACAGCCAACTCGGCAGATAGGAGTACTGCAATCCGACCATCGCGGTGTCCCCGTTGTACATGTACTCCAGCGAGGAGGCGAGGCTCTCGTTGATCCACCCGGTACCGGTGGTCGTGGCCACGCCCACGACCGCACGATCGAACCCGCCGGCGCGTTCGAGTTCGTCCGCTGCCAGCTGGGCGTTCCCGCTGATCGAATCGCCGCCGCTGGCGAGCCCGGCGTAAGTCCGGATCGGCTCCACCGCGGGCCGCCCGCCATTGAACGCGGACAATTCGTCGACGGTGGGACCACGCGACATGAAAGAACGGCCCTGCCGGCCCAGCGAATCCCACGTGACGAGCGAGTCCGGCCCGCCCGAGCGCAGCGACGACGTCGGCGGCTCGTCACCGGCCTTCGTCTCCTGGTTGACGGCGGCGAACGAATTGTTCAACCCCGACATGATCACCCGCACCGCCGCGCCGTTGACGAGTGCGAACAGCAGCGCCACCACCAGTACGCCGATGACCGTCGCCGAGATCCGCCGCGGCACCACCCGGCTGATCTTGCGTTCGACCCACCGCACCGCCCGCAGCAGAACCCGGGCAAGCGCCACCAACCCGACATAGATCAGCACCGCCACGACCACCATGACGAGATAGCCGAACCACGGGAATGGTGCGGCACTCATGATCGCCCGCAACTGCGACTGCCAATCCCAGAACCACACCAATATCGCCGCGGTTCCGACGATTCCGATCACCGACGCCACCCGGCGCACCATTGTCTTCACATGGGTGGGCGCCTCCCGCTGCACGAGGTAGCGGACCAACTTGGAACCGAGGTTCCGATGGCGTAGCCGATCGCCGCCGAGACGCCGGTGACCAATCCCTGGAAGAACGGACCGCGCGGCAGCAGTGTCGGCGTCAACGACAGCCACACGAACAGCACGGCGACCACCAGCCCCTCGAAGGCATAGCGGTCGGGAAGCCAGCGGCGATGCCCGGGTGGCCGGACAGGACCGGCTTCGCGCTCGGGTGCACCATCGATCACATCGTTCGGCACCTACCAAGCGTAGCCGTCACAGAGTCGCGATCGACGGCAATCCGCAATCACACCACGTCCCGAACACCGAAGCCCACGTGGGATGTTCGCATTTCGGCCGAATCTGCTCACCCCGGCGTCATCGGCGACCTGTGAGACCAGTGTCCGCACGCGGACCCAAGATCCTGAATCGTTCGTCATGTCCGGGTGAGGACCCGTGGCCCGATCTGGTGGGCGAGCTCGAGCGCGAGCTCGAGCGCCAGCCGGCGTTCGCCGGGATGGTGACCGAGGAGTTCGGTTGCACGCGCGACGCGTTGCAGGACGGTGTTGCGGTGGGTGTGCAGGCGGACGGCGGCGCGGGGTGCGTTGTCGGCTTCGTCGAGAAACACCCGCAAGGTCTCGCGGAGCCGAGCCGCGCCGGGTGTGTCCGCGGCGAGCGGGCCCAGCGTCGTGGCG
Source organism: Rhodococcus mengyinensis (assembly GCF_048381435.1). Lineage (NCBI taxonomy): Bacteria > Bacillati > Actinomycetota > Actinomycetes > Mycobacteriales > Nocardiaceae > Rhodococcus > Rhodococcus mengyinensis. Next base: position 154,630 of record NZ_JBLWIT010000091.1, read on the forward strand.
ACGAAATCGGCCGCGCGGTCGTGGTTTTGCGCTGCCAGCGCCGTGACTTCGAGGTCGCGGTAGAGCGCCAGGCGCGCACCGCTCGGGTGCCCGCTGAGCAGCCGCTGGATGGTCAGCGCCGCATCATGTGAGCGGCGGAACCCGGTGATGCCGGGCTGGGTGGGGCCGACCGCGACGCGGACATTGGGTTGCGCTCGGGTGAGCGCGTCGCGCAGTGCGTCGAGCGCGGGGTCGGAGTCGGTGCCGAACCATGCCCACAGCGTCGAGATCCCGGCGGGGAGGGTCAGCGGAGGGCGCGCACCGGCGGCGCGGGCGAGGCTGGTGGCGGCGGACTCCAGCGCGCCCTGCACCTCGCCGGGCGGTTGGGCCCACAACACGAGTGCGGTATGGCGCCGGGCCAGTTCGTACCCCAGGCGTTCGCCGGCGCGGCGGCTGTCGATCGGGGCACCGTCGAGGATCAGACGAATGGTCTCGGCGCGGCGTGCGAGCGCACCACCGAGCACCTCCTCGCGCTCGCGCTGCGCGTCGGCAATGACACGGCCGATCACGTGGTCGACGTATTCGAACAGGTGCTGCGAGAACGCCTCCAACAACTCGACGAGCTGCGGGCCCGGTGGGACGACCCGAGCTGCGTGCGCGATGAAGCTCTGCCACACCAGGTTCTGCCCTCGGCGGTAGGCGTGGAAGATCACGTCGAGGTCGATGCCGCGGCGAACGACGGTGCGGACCACATCCAGCGCCTCCGGTGGGACGTCGATCGGTGCGGCGCGGCCGTCGCGGCGTGCGAGTGTAGTGAGTAGGCGCGCGACGTTCGCGCGGTTGCTTGCCGACATCTCCGCCGCGATTGCTGCATCGGCGCCCAGCGCTGGGGCCAGCTTGACCTCCTCGGCGTCCATGTCTTCGACGAACTGATCGAGTTCGGCGAGCATCGACTCGGCGACATCACCCATGAGACCGACGATCACCGCGGGGGTCGTTCCGCTGGTCATGAGAAGAGTGTGCTACCGCACATAGCCGGAGGCAAGGATTAGGCGAGCGGACATGTCGCTGGGTGCGGGTGCAGACCTACTGTGAAACACATCACAACCTCGCACGACAGCGACCAGGAGACCCCAGTGACGATCACGACCATCCCCGAGGTGGAGACCATGGACTTCGATGTGTTGATCATCGGCGCCGGCATCTCCGGAATCGGTGCGGCCTACCACCTGAAGACCCGCCGGCCGGACACGACGTTCGCGATCCTGGAGGGTAAGGACGCGATCGGCGGGACGTGGACCCAGTTCCGCTACCCGGGGATCCGCTCGGACTCGGACATGCCGACCTTCGGCTTCGGCTTCAAGCCGTGGACGCACAAGAAGGCGATCGCCGACGCGCACATCATCCTGGACTACCTGCAGGAGACCGTCACCGAGAACCACATCGACGAGCACATCCGATTCGGATACCGGGTGTCGTCGGCGGAATTCTCCTCGTCGGAAGGGCGCTGGACCGTGACCGCGCAACGTTCCGGCAGCGACGAGACCGTGCAGATCACCGCGCGATTCCTGTTCTCCGGCACCGGCTACTACAACCACGAAACCGGCTTCACGCCCGAGTTCGACGGCATCGAGGACTTCACCGGCCGGGTGGTTCATCCCCAGCACTGGCCCGAAGAGCTCGACTACTCCGGCAAGAAGGTGGTTGTCATCGGCAGCGGCGCGACCGCGGCAACGCTGATCCCCGCGATGGCCGGCACCGCCCAGCACATCACGATGTTGCAGCGCTCGCCGAGCTACGTGCTCTCGCTGCCGGCCGAGGACGCGATCGCGAACACGCTCAACAAGCTGATCGGCCCGAAGCGGGCCTACCCGATCATCCGGCGCAAGAACATCATGATGCACCGCGGGATCTTCAAGGCCTGCCGCCGCTCCCCGAAGCTCATGCGCAAGCTGTTGATCGCCAACGTCCGCCGCCAGCTGCCCAAGAACTTCGACGTCGACACCCACTTCACCCCCCGCTACAACCCCTGGGATCAGCGCCTGTGCATGGTGCCCAACGGCGACCTGTTCAAGGCGATCTCGACAGGCCAGGCCTCGGTGGTGACGGACCGGATCGAGCGTTTCACCGAAACCGGGATCCGGCTCGAGTCCGGCCAGGAACTCGAGGCCGACATCGTCGTCACCGCCACCGGTTTGAACATGCTCGCGTTCGGTGCGATCCAGATCAGAGTCGACGGAGAGCCGGTGAATCCGCCCGACACGACCGTCTACAAGTCGATGATGCTCAGCGGCCTACCGAACTTCGTGTTCGCACTCGGCTACACGAACATCTCCTGGACGCTCAAGGTCGACCTCATCAGCGAGCACTTCTGCCGACTGCTCGACCACATGGACGAGCGCGGCTACACCACCGTCGAACCGGTCCTCACCGATCCGGGCATGGAACGGGTCCCGTTGCTCGACCTCACCTCCGGATACGTCCAGCGTGCGGTCGCCGCGTTCCCCCGTGCAGGCACCAGCGGCCCGTGGACGGCCGCGATGGCCTACGAGAAGGACGTCGAGCGGCTGCGTGAGGGGCCGATCGAGGACCGCGACCTGCGGTTCACCGCCAGCCAGCCGGCTCTGCTGGCCTCGTGATCGGAGTGAGCACGATGAAGAACGAGATCACCTTCACCAGCCACGGCGTCACCTGTGCGGCCTGGCACGTTTCGGCCACCACCGACGCGCTGGACCGGGAACCCGGCCGGCCGTGCGTGGTCATGGCACACGGCTTCGGCGGCACCCGGGACACCGGCCTGCTGGGCTACGCCGAGGCATTCGCTCAGGCAGGCATCGATGCGTTCGTCTTCGACTACCGCGGCTTCGGTGACTCGGACGGCAGTCCACGCCAGGATGTTTCGTTCCGGCGTCAGCGACAGGATTACCGTGCCGCGATCGATGCGGCCCGCCGCCTGCCGGGCGTCGACCCGGACCGGATCGCACTGTGGGGGACGTCGTACTCCGGTGGTCACGTCATCGCGGTCGCGGCGGAGGATGGGCGCGTCTCGGCGGTCGTTTCCATGACACCGGCCACCGACGGGCTGGCCGCCCTGGTGCAGATCGCCCGCTACGCCGGCCCCGGCCAGCTGGTTCGCGCCACCGGACACGGGCTGCGGGACGTCGCCCGTGCGCTGACCAAGCGCGCGCCGCACCACGTTCCGGTGGTCGGTCAGCCCGGGTCGGCGGCGATCATCAGCACGCCTGGCGCCGAGGAGGCCTACACCTCCATGGCGGGCGCGACCTGGCGCAACGAAGTGTGTGCACGCACCGCACTGGAGGTCGGTTTGAACCGGCCCACTACCTTCGCCCGTCATCTCACCTGCCCGATCCTGGTGCAGGTCGGCACGCGCGACCGCATCGCGCCGCCCGACGCGGCGCGCCGGACCGCCGCGAAGGCCGGTCCGCTCGCGCAACTGCGCGAGTACCCCGTCGATCACTTCGACGTCTATCAGGGGCCCTGGCAGCAGCAGGCACTGGCCGACCAGCTCGCCTTTCTGCACCGAGTCCTCGACCCCGTCCGCAGCACGCCGTCGCTGACGATGTGAGACGGCACCCACCGCACATCAGAAATATGCATCACCGAACACGAATGGAGAAGTTATGTCAGACCTGAATCGGGTCACCGTATTGGGCGCAGGCGTCCTCGGCGGGCAGATCGCATGGCACAGCGCGTTCAAAGGGAAGGACGTAGTCGTCTACGACCTACACCAGAAGGCCATCGACAATTGCCGTGCTGCGCACGAAATGTACGCCGACATCTACCGCGTGGACGTCGCCGCCACCGACGAGGACATCGCGAAGACCCGGAAACGGTTGACCTACAGCACCGATATTTCCGAGGCCGTTCAGCATGCAGACTTGGTCATCGAAGCGGTATCGGAGAGGCCCGACGTGAAGACCAGCGTCTACGAGACCATGGCACCGCACCTCCCCGAACACACGTTGATCGCGACGAACTCGTCGACATTGTTGCCGCAGGACTTTGCAGCAGCGACCGGCCGTCCGGAAAAATACTGCGCGCTGCATTTCGCCAATCTCATCTGGAAACTGAATGCAGTGGAGATCATGGCGCACCCGGAGACCGCGCGAGATACGTTGATCGCGGCAACGGAGTTCGGCATCGAAATCGGCATGGTCCCCGTCCCGATACAGAAGCAGCAGAATGGGTACGCCATCAATACCTGGCTCGTTCCCCTGCTGAATGCCGCACAAACCCTCGTGACAAACGATGTCGCAACCGCCGAGGACGTCGACCGCACCTACATGATCGTCAATCGAGGCTGCTCCATGGGCCCATTGGGGCTGATGGACGTCGTCGGTATGACCACCGTGTTCAATGTTCTCGACCACTGGGGGCATGTGAACAACGACGAGCAGATGCTCCGGAATGCTCACTACATCGAGAAGAACTTCCTCGATCAGGGTCTGCTGGGATTGCAGACAGGACGGGGATACTACAACTATCCCGATCCCGCCTACGGCACCGACGACTTCCTTTCTCCCCCAGACATTTCCGCAGCCTCCGACATTGCGGAAAAGGCGTTACTGCTCCACACGTCGGCCAATAGGCCACCGGCGCGATGTGGCAGCACAGGGGTGAACAACCCCGACGAGCAATCGCGACATGTCGGTAAGCCTCATGAGCACGCACCCACTACCCGGGTGGTCGCCTGGTAGTCACCCGTTTCGGGGGATGTGACCGGCGCTGCGGGTGTCGAGGCTGGAAGCCGGACAACAATGCGAGGCGGCTACAGCATGCACAACCGGATCGAGGTGACGTCAATCGATATCCGCGATTGGTCGGAGCCATTCCGCGCGAAGGCCAACTACTGGCCGAGCCGGGCGACCCACCGGCCTGGTGGCCGACCTAGCCCGCGCCTTCACTGACCCACCGTCATCCACATCAATTGGAGGAAACCATGGCCCTCGATACATTCGCCCTCCTGGCGGCGACCTACGACTCGCAGGACGCCGCGATCGCCGACTACGACGCCGTGCACGAGCTCTACGTCGAGACGGGCCTGGTCGATACCTACGACGCCGCCGTCATCACCAGAACGGACAAAGGCAAGGTCAAGATAGTCAAGAAGCATGAGCAGCCGACCCGGCAGGGCGCCTGGGGCGGACTCGGCATCGGCCTGGTCGGGGGTGCGCTCGTTGCCCTGTTCCCAGCCGTAGGGCTCGGGGCCGGGCTGTTGTTGGGTGGCGCCGGCGGCGCTGGTCTCGGGGCCCTCGGCGGGCACGTCGCGGCCGGGATGAGCCGCTCCGACCTCAAGGAGGTGGGTGAGCTGCTCGACGCGGGTGACAGCGGACTGATCGTCGTTGCGGCGACGGACCTCGAGGCGCGCGTCGAGAAGGCGCTCGAACGCGCCTCCAAGGTGACCAAGAAGCAGCTAGAGGCGGACACGGAGCAGGTCAGCAAGGAGATCGACGAGGCCTCCAAATCCTGAGAATTGCACCGACACGACGGTTCGACGCCTCGCGCCTCCGGTCGCACGACGTCGAGGGCGAGCCCGATTCTTCTAGACGGGGTCCGTGGGCTCTCGGCGCTTCCGTGAGCGCTCGATGGCGCCGTAGAGGAGTTTGCCGCCGATCCCCAAGAGCACCAGGTTGGTGACCATCTGGGTGGTGACCACCGCCCGTCCGGTGTCCGAGACGGCCAGGATGTCCCCGAATCCGACGGTCGAGAAGACGGTGACGGTGAAATACAGCGACGCCATCCGGGACAGCGCGGCCGAGAAGCTGCCCGGGTTCACCGCCGCCATCAGGTAGTACATGATCGAGAATCCGAGCAGGTAGAGCGGCAGGACGGTGGCGATCGCCTCGACGGCCTGGGGCACCGGGTACCGCGATCGCAGGATCCGGCGGAACTGCCACGTGGTCACCGCACCGAACACGCAAATCGTCCCGACGAGCAGCAGCCAGCTCCGTGGATCGTTCACATTGTCCAGTGGCACAGTAAAATACAGCGCAAGTAGCAGTGCCGTTGTCAGTATCGGACGCAGAATCGCTCCGCGCAGCTGTGCGCGCCGGCTCGCGCGTGTCGGCGCCGGTGAGTGGTCGAACATCAGGTCGCCTCCCTGGGACACTCGCGGAAGACTTCCCAACCGCGTTACTGCACCCGCTCGATTTCGCTCGGTCGCCAGGTCTTGTCGAAGAAGGATTGCAGCGGGCTGTACAGGCGCAGGATGACGAACCAGCCCTTGCCCGGAACGGTCTGGATCCAGTTGCCCTCGCCCACACCGTCCGGTTTTTCGGGGGCGAAGTAGACCGTGGTCGACCCGTCGGCGTCGGCGTCGGCGGCCGGGGACGGGTAACTCTGGCTACCTGCCCTCGGGAAGCGTTGCGGTGTCTGCAGCATCGACCGGGTCTGGTTGTCGTACAACGTGACCGACCAGAACCGGGCCGCGGGGATGTCGGGCGGCAACGACATCGTGTGCGTCTTCGCACCGTCGTAATAGGCGTTCTCGCTATCTTTGAACGCAACCAGGTATTGCGACCCGATGCCGGTCAGCAGCATGCACATCGCCGGGGTGATCGCGGTGTAGCCGTAGAAGAACATCGTCCGCAGGTGCAGCTTCTTCGCACCGCCGGGCGGGAAGGGTTTGATGCCTTCCTCGGTGACGAGCGGCGGCGGCGTTTCGAAGGTGTAGCCGCCTGGGAAGAGCATGTTGGTCCACGCCGACCCCGGGTAATACACGTGCCCCTCCGCCTCGCGGGCATCGAACATCAACGACCGCGAGGTCGCGTGGCCCACCGCGGCCGCCTCCTCCAGGATCTTGCGCATCCGCTCGTCCGGGTCGAACTTTTCACCCTTCACGATGCCGATCGCGGCCAGCTGCCCCAGCGTTTCGGCATCGGTGGCAGTGGCGGGCTCTTCCTGGACCAATGCGTCGAGCAGTTCGTAGAACCCGAAGTCCGAGGGCGGAATCGTGTTGAACTCCTTCCCACTCGCCTCGACGAACCGGGTCTCCGGCGGCGCCGCCGACTTCCCTGGCCGGACCTTCCCTTCCAGCAGCGTCGCGACGGCGGTGCCGTACCCACCGGGCACGTACGGGTACAGCTTCAGGGTGTTCTTGATCACCGCGACCGTGGGTTTCGGGTCGCTGTCCTGCATGAACGACCGGCCGATCAGCATGACGCGGTTGGTCCGCGAGTGGCCCAGATGGAAGCCGCTGTCGGGCAGGGGACCGTCGTGACCCGGGGGGATGAGCAGGAATCGGCCGCCCTCGCCCCGGTCGGGGCCAGGCAGTCCGAAGTCGCTGATCCAGTGAAACCACATGTCGTCGAAGACGCCCAACGCCATCGGCGGTGTCTCGACCACCATCGGGCCGCCGTTCAGATCCACGATCGACCAGAAGTAGACGGTGTCGGCGTTGGCGGTCAGGAACAGTGACTGCGAATCCAATAGCTCCGAAAAGATGAGGATCGAGTTGTCCTCGGCGCCGGCGTCGAGGAAGCCTTGGCGCAGCGCCCAGGTGGATGCTCCCGGGAACGCGTTCAGGTAGACGTTCACCCCGTGCAGGAAGTCGAGGTGGTCGTACGCCTTTTCCACGGTCTCCCGGCTCGGTGCGCCGTCGGTGAAGTCCACGGCGCCGAGCCGGGTGTCCATCCGGGCGGGCGCGGAGATCGATTCCAGGGTTTTTCGGTCGACACTCATCTGACGGTTCCCTTCCACTCTTAACGCTGGCTATCGGCCAGGGCGGTTCATGCCTTGTTCTCGTACTTTTCGGCCGCGGTGTCGATGGTCAATCCGGAGCCGAAATGCGGCCCACCGCCGACGTTGTAGATACCGGCGATCCGCTTGGGGTAGGACTTGGCGGCGACGACGGCCTCGGACCAGGGGTCGAGGTGTGAGAGCAGTTCGTCGAGGTCGTCGCCGAGTGCGTCCAGCACGGACCGTTCGAGTTCGTCGGTGCGGACCTCGATTTCCTCGCGGAATGCGCGGCCGGCGTCGGTGAGCTTCTCGTCGCCGGTCACAAGTCCACGTTTCTCGAGTCGCTCGAAGCCGGCGTCCATATCGGCCGCTTTCCAGCCGCGGGTCGGGGCGTAGGCGCGGGCCGGGAGTCCCCACCACTGTTCGGTCAGCAGGAGGATCTCGACCGCGTCGACGCCGCCGACCGCCCAGGCGATGACGTGGCTGTCGCCTCGGTGCTCCCTCAGCAGGTCCGCCGCCCGCCACAAGTCACCGATCGGGGTGCCGGGGAAGCCGAGCGAGCGCAGGCCCCCGTAGATCGGGTGCGCTTCCCACCGGGCCGCGTCGGCGCCGCGGCGGAGCAGGTCGGTCACCCGAGCGAGCCCCTCGGGCTTATCGCCGAGCACCCGCGCCAGCATGGCGGTCGCCCCCTTTTCCCGGGCTGCGAGGATTGTTTCGCGGTCGGCGAGCTGCCGTCCTTTCTCGACGGCGGGCACAACCACCTTCGGGTTGAAGCAGCCGAAGGCGGCGGCGACCACTTCCCCCGGTACGTCGCCCATGCAGGCGCTGCGGCTGGTGAAGTACGCCGTCATTTCCGGGCGGGCGGCGCCTTCGTGGGTGACGGGACTGCCCGCGAAACCGAGTTTCTCGTACGCCGCGTGCGCCTCGGGGGCGAAGTACACCCCGGCCGCCACGGGTTCGAGTGCGTTGCGCAGCCGGCGGGCCCTCTCCCGGAATTCTGTGGCCATCGGATCTTCTCCCTTGTGTGTTCGGTGCCCGGTTGTCATGTGTCATGTGTCATGTCGAGGGTGTCGTTTGCTGGGCTGGTTGTGTCTCACCGCGGGGGTTGTTGCGGAACCAGGTGGCGTAGCGGTTGGCCAGCGGCGAGGCGCTGAGTCCGTGGGCCAGGACCGAGAGGCCGATCGTGACGATCGCGGTGGTCAGGAGCAGTTCCTCGTGGGGTAGTTCGCCCGGTTCTTCGAGGATGAGAATGGCGAAGACGATGGTGGCGAGCCCGCGTGGGCCGAACCAGCCGATGAAGCCGACGGTCGGTGCGCGGGCGTGCATCCCGATCATCGACAACGCCACCGGGATCATGCGGACGACGGTCAGGCTCACCACCGCGTAGCCGAGCACCGCCCAGGACAGGTGACCGAGGGCGGGGCCTAGCAGGATGGCGCCGAAGACGATGAAGGTCACGGCGTTGAACACGTCCCCGGACTCGTCGAGGAGACCCGCACCGTCACTGCCGGCCGCCTTGCGGCGGCGGATGGTCCCGAAGGTCAGTCCGCCGACGAACGCGGCAATGAATCCCGACCCGCCCAGCGGCACGGCGAAGGTGTAGGCGAGGACAGCAGCCGCGACGGGAACGATCTGCGCCCACAACGGGTCGATCGTTCCGCGCCGTTGGGCGGTGATCAGGATCGCGGCGGCGACCGCCCCGGCGCCGAGGCCGGCCACGATGCCGTACCCGATCTGTTCGGCGACCAACCGGACGGCCGCGCCGCCCCCGATCGTCCCCGACTCGGCCTGGGCGATCGCCAGCACGACCAGAAACAGTGGCACGCAGATTCCGTCGTTGAGACCGCTCTCGACGTTCAAGCCCTGGCGTACCCGGGACGGGAGAAGCGGGAGCGTGACCACGGCCTGCCCGAGCGCGGCGTCGGTGGGGGCGAGGATCACCGCGAGGAGCAGCGCCTCGGGCCAGGCGAAGTCACCGAGCATCACCACCGCGGCGCCGAAACCTGCCGCGATGGTCAACGGCAGCCCGATGCCGAGCAGTCGTGCGGGCAGGGAGATCTCGGCGCGGAGCGCCGGCAGGTCCACGTGGGAGGCATCGGAGAACAGCACCAGTGCCAGCGTCACCTCGGCGAGGAGTTTGATGATCTCGCCGGTGGCTTCCACGTCGATCAGCCCGGCCACGCTGGCACCGAGGACGAGGCCACTACCGGTGAAGACGATCGGGGCCGTGATCGGTCTACCCTCGATGCGGCCGGAGATGGCGGCGAAGACGAGCAGCACTCCGGCGATTGCGGGAAATGCCCACGTCACGGTGTCACCGCCTCATCGCACCGGATCGACCTCGCTGGGTCGCCAGGTCTTGTCGAAGAAGTTTTGCAGCGGGCTGTAGAGGCGCAGGATGACAAAATATCCCTTGTTCGGGTCACTCTGGATCCAGTTGCCCTCGCCGACACCGTCGGGCTTGTCGGGAGAGAAGTGGACCGTGGTCGACCCGTCGGCATCAGCCTCCGCGGCCGGGGTGGGGTAGCTCTGACTGCCGGACCTCGGGAAGCGTTGCTGCGTCTGCAGCATCGACCGGGTCTGGTTGTCGTACAAGGTGATCGACCAGAAACGCGCCGCGGGGATATCAGGGGGCAGTGTCACCGTGTAGTGCTTGGCGCCGTCGAAGAAGTTGTTCTCGGAATCCTTGAACGCCACCAGGTATTGCGATCCGATACCGGTCAGTCGCATGCACATCGCCGGGGTGATGCCGGTGTAGCCGTAGAAGAACAACGTCCGCAGGTGCAGCTTCTTCGCGCCGCCGGGCGGGAACGGTTTGATGCCCTCCTCGGTGACCAGCGGAGGGGGTGTCTCGAAGGTGTAGCCCCCGGGGAAGAGCATGGCGGTCCACGCCGATCCCGGGTAGTAGATATGTCCCTCCGACTCGCGGGCGTCGAACATCAATGACCGCGAGGTCGCATGGCCCACCGCGGCCGCCTCCTGCAGAATCTTGCGCATCCGCTCGTCCGGGTCGAACTTTTCACCCTTGACGATCCCGATCGCGGCCAGCTGTCCCATCGTCTCTGGGTCGGTGGCGGTGGCGGGCTCTTCCTGGACCATCGCGTTGAGCGTCTCGTAGAAACCGAAGTCGGACGGCGGGATGGTGTTGAACGCCTTCCCGCTGGCCTCGACGAAGTTGGTTTTCGGCGGCGTCGCCGACTTTCCCGGGGGGACCTTTCCTTCCAGCAATGTCGCGACACTGGTCCCGTATGTACCCGGCACGTAGGGGTAGATCTTCAGCCGGTCCTTGATCTCCTCGACCGTCGGCTTCGGGTCGCTGTCCTGCATGAACGACCGGCCGAGCAGCAGGGCGCGGTTGGTCTGCGACTGGCCCACATGGAATCCGCTGTCGGGCAGGGGCCCGTCGTAACCCGGGGGAAGGAGTAGGAACCGGCCGCCCTCGCCCCGATCGGGGCCGGGGAGGCCGAAGTCGATGATCCAGTGGAACCACATGTCGTCGAAGACGCCCAACGCCATCGGCGGCGTCTCGACCACCATCGGCCCGCTACTGAGATCCACGAACGAGAGGTAATAGACGGTGTCGGCGTTGGCGGTCAGGAACAGGGACTGGGAATCCATCAGTTCGGAGAACATCACGACCGTGTTGTCTTCGGCGCCGATACCGAGGAAACCTTGACGCATCGCCCAGGTGGATGCGCCCGGAAAGGCGTTGAGGAAAACGTTCACTCCGTGCATCAGATCGAGGTGGTCATACGCCTTCTCCACGGTTTCTTTGGACGGGGCGCCGTCGGTGAATTCGAGTGCCCCTAATGGGGTCTCGAGGTGGTCGGGGGCGGAGAGCGATTCCAAGACTTTTCTGTCGATGCTCATCTGGGTTTCTCCGATTCGGATGGTCAGGCGGTGAATGCGTTGTGGCGGGCGGGGCGCGAGCAGGTTCGGTGTCGAAAGACGCTCATTCGTCCGGGGGTGGGCCGGCACGTGAGGCGGGTAGCTGCCGCATCTCGAGGACCTGCAGGCCGAGATTTTGGAAGCGGTTGAGCAGCCCGTACAGGTGGGCTTCGTCGGTCACGTCGCCGAAGAACAGGGTTTGATCGGGCATGCGGACGTGGTCGAGTTCGGGGAAGGCGTCGGTCAGTGCCTGCGACACGACGCCGGCGACACGGAATTCGTAACGCATGTGAGCTCGATTCTCGGAGCCGAAGGCGAGTTGTCCTCATCATCTGCCCCGCCCGGGCCTGTTGGGATCACCCGGTATGGGCGACCCGCCGCTACAGAATCCCGAGGTCGCGGGCGCGGTGGACGGCCTCGCGGCGGCGCGTGACGCCGAGCTTGCGGTAGATGCGCAGCAGGTGCGTCTTGACGGTGTTGGTCGAGATCGACAATTCGGCCGCGATCTCCTCGGTGGTCAGCATCGCCGCGACCTGGCGCAGCACGTCGAGTTCTCGTGGGGTCGGGGGCTCGATCACGGCGGGCAGTGCCGGGTCGCCGGCCGGGAGCGGATCAGGGCGGAGGGGGGTGGGCAACCAGTCGTGTCCGTTCGCCCGTTGCGGATTCTGCCGGAGCCAGTGGTGCACCCAGGGCCCGCTCTCGACGAAGACCCGCCGCAACTTTTGCGGGCGGGCGAGGCCGAGCGCCTGCTGGAGCAGTCGGCGGGCCTGGTCGGTGTGCCCGTCGTCGGCAGCGGCCTGGGACCGCAGCAGGCACGCCTGCACCCGGGTCGGGACCGATGTGCCCGCCGGCACGTCCGCGAGGACTTCCAGCGCGCGGGCGTTGTCGTGACCGGTGGCGAGCTGTACCCGGGCCCGTGCCACGGCGTGCTCCGGACGGCCGGAGGGTGCGGCGTCGAGGACATCGAGGGCCGCCCGGGTGTCGGCGTGCGCGAGGTGGGCGCAGGATGCGGCGATGACCAATTCATCCGCCGCCCACCGCGGCGGGGGGTGGACCAGAGCTGTTTCCGCGGTGCGCAGGATCTCGAGGGCGCCGCGCCAATCACCGTCGGCGGTGGCAAGCCGGGAGCAGATGACGGCGGCCGTGGCCGTCGTCATGGGGTCGGGCCGGGATCCGGGCTCGATTGCCAGGTCGAGATGGGTGTGGGCGGCCACGCGGTCGTCGTGTTCGGCCGCGACTCCGGCCAGGACGAGGTGACTGAGCCGGACCAGGTCGTCCGGCGGCACCGCCGAGCGCTCGGCGACGGCGAGCGCTCGGCGCGAGTGTGCCAGGGCTTGTCTCAGACGTCCCCGCAGCAGCTCGACCAGGGCGAGGGAGCCCAGCGAATCCCGCAGCGGCTGTTCGGTTCCGGTTTGCTCGCTCGCGGTGACCGCGTCGGTGAGTATCTGTTCGGCGCGGTCGAGATGGCCGGCGCCGAGTTCGGCCGAGCCGAGCCCGCCCAGCACCATCGCGGGGATCTCGGGGTGTTGCCCGCGCAGGGGCTGCGGCACCGTGTGGAGCAGCCGGTCGGCGGTGGTTGCCGCCTGCCGGGTGGCCGCCAGATCGCCGGCGGCCCGTCCCGCGAGCACCCCGACCATCGAACGGACCAGCTGGGGTGCCGGGGCCGCGGGCCCGGCGCGCAGGAACTCATCGGCCCGGGTCAGCGCGGCCGTGCAACCGGTCAGGTCTTCATCGGCGAGTCGGAGGGCGGCGTCCACCAGCGCCGGAGCCGCGCCGGGCAGGTCCGCCGGCATCGCGGCGAACGCGTGAGCGAGTCGTGCGGTGTCGAGTCCGGTGAGGAGCCAGCCGACCGCACGGTTGTCGACCAGCTGACCGGCGGCGAACTGCCAGTCACCGGCGGCGGCGGCCTGTGTGACGGCATCGGCGACGCGCCCGGTGTCGGCGAACCAGCGCGCCGCCTGGGCGCGCAGGTGGGGTTCGAGGCCGGGGTACCGCTGGGAGAGGTGCGCGCGGAGCACCTCGGCGAACAGCGGATGCAGCCGGTACCAGGCCGATCCGTCGACGCGGTCGAGGAAGGCGTGGTTGCGGGCGAGGCATGCCAGGGTCCAGTCCCCGTCGCCACGGCCAGTGAGCAGGTCCGCCAGTTCGGGGTGGATCCGGTCGGTGATGCAGGCACACAGCAGCAGCTCCTGCGCCGCGGGCGGCTGTGCGGCGAGCACCTCCGAGAGGAGGTAGTCGGCGATCGTGGTGCGGTCGGCGGCGAATGCGCCGATAAACGCCTCCGGGTCGGCGCTGCGCAGCATCGCCAACGCGGACAGGCGCAGCCCGGCGGCCCAGCCGGCGGTGCGTTCGGCCAGCAGTGCAACACCCGCCCGCGAGATCTCCAGCCCGTGCGAGCGCAGCAACAGTTCGACCTCCGCGGGGGTGAACATCAGGTCGGCGTTGCGGATCTCGGTGATATCGCCGTGCGCCCGGTAGCGGTGCAACGGCAGCAGAGGCTCGGTCCGGGTGGTGAGCACGAGCCGCAGCACGCCGGCTGCGTGCGTGACGACGAAGTGCAGGCCGGCGGCGATCTCGGGTGCGGACACCGCATCGAACTGGTCGAGTACCAGAATCGCCGGCTGCCGGGAGGCGGCCAACGCGTCGGCGAGGCGCACCAGCAGTGAGTGGTCGACCTGCTCGGCCCGCGCCGGCCGCCCGACCTCGACCGGCAGTACCCCGCCCCGGTGCAGCGCCTCGAGCACATAGGCCCAGAACAGTCCCGGGGCGTCGCCGGGTTCCACGGTCAGCCATACCGGGAGTGGGAGCGCCGTGTGCTCGCGGGCCCACTGGGCGGCGAGCACCGTCTTGCCGGCGCCGGCCGGTCCGGCGACGAGCGTCACCGGCCCACCCGTCCCGGTGGTCAGCCGGTCGAGCAGCCCCTGCCGGCGGACGAAGATCTTCGGGGCCGCCGGGACCGCGAACCGGGCCGCGAGCAGCGGGTCACCCGAATAAGCAGGGCGGCGCGGGTGCTGCGGGTCGAGGGAACCGGGACCCCTGCGATCGGGAACCGCGGGATCGGGCATTGCAGGGTTCTGCATGGGGCACCGGCGTCCGTCAGAGGCGATTCTGGGTGATCACTCGACCCCTCCAATTGAACTCCGACGCTTCCCAGGTCGTCACCCGTTTCGGTGGATGCGACCAGCGGCCGGGCTGCGAAGACTGAAACCAGACCACAGGTGAGACTGCCCGACCTCGCACCGTATTTGTCCTGCCGTCGGCTCGGCGATCTGGCATGGCACCGTCAGACGCGCCATCACCAGACGAGCCACCGTCGCCGCGAAGAAAGCTGACCGCCCGGCCCCCGACGGCTGAGGCCGGCCGAGGCCGAGCCCACGTCGGAATCCGATAGCCGAGCAAACCTGTTGCGGGACTGAGAATGTATCCGGTTACGAGGGGGCAGGGTGCAAGTTCGATTTCGCCGGGTCGCCGGTCGAGCCGTCCGGTTCAGTGGCGGCGGGTTGGTGAACTCGAACCCCCAGAACAGCGAGTGCCACCGCGAGCTGCGAGTTCCTCTACGCTGCACAATCATCGGTGCGACCTACTCGCGCGCAGCACTGTAACCGCTCCTCCGCTCGGCCGTCCGCCGACCGGCGCTACGCCAGTGTCTTCGTCTTGATCACCTGGAACTCGGCGTCGGTGATCGCGCCGGAATCGAGGAGCGCCTTGGCGTCCGTGATCTGCTGAGCCGGAGACTTCCCGGCGACGTCACGGATGTAGGAGTCCTGGGCCTGCTTGACCTGATGAGCGGCGGCCATCGACCGCTTCGCCATGCCGTCGCCACGGGCGATCACGTACACCAGTGCCGACAGGAAGGGAATGACGAACAGCAAGAGGATCCAGATCGCCTTCACCCACCCCGACATCTCGCGGTCCCGGAACAGGTCGGTGATGATCGAGAACAACACGGACAAGTAGGCCGCGAAGGCGAAACAGACGAAGATGAACCAGAAGAACTCCCAGAAACCTTCCATTTTCGACGCTCCGTCCACTTGGTGTTTCCGATCAGAAGGCCAGGATTCCGGCCTCCTCGAATCTCAATTGGTGTCGAGCGCGTCGAGCGCCGCCAGAATGCCCTGGACCGGGATTCGCCCGGAGGCCACCAGTTGCGCGTCCTCGCGCCTGAGGGCGGAGGCGATCGGTGCGGCCCAGCAGTTCTCGTAGACGAGGACCGCTCCGGAGCACCCGGGGGCCAGGACGGTAGCCGCCTCCTCGAGGTCTGTTCGGTCGATCAGACGCGTCGCCGCCTCGGCGAACAGCGTCACGTCCACGCCGCCCTCGAGCCCGAGGTCCTCGATGGGCCCGAGTTCGTCGAAATCGGTGTCGTTCACTGCGAGACCTCTCTTGTGAAGACAGCAGCGACAGCCACACACACAGCTTCTTCATCAGTATTCACCCTCGGAGAGCGCGGCGACTAGAGCACAAGGCCACCTGTCGCTTCGGCCGCTGCACGGTCCGCCAGTTCACGGCGTGCCGCCTTCTCGACGAGGAGGGGTACGAAATCACGGATCCTGCACTCCGCGAGGCGCTTGTGAACGGTGCGCACGATGTGCTCGACGTCCACGGGCGAGACGGCCGTATACCGAATGGACAGGCGTTCGATGACCCGCTCGATCTGAAGCAATTCGTCATCGCCGGCCATCGACTCATCGTCGTCCCGCTGTGAAACCACCGTCAAGACACGAAACGGCCTCTTGAACACCTCGGTTCGGTGTCATGGACATGAAAATCCCTGAGTCTGGGATGAATCCAATATCCGGAGTATGCCCGGAAGTACAATTTCCCGACTACCACCAGGTGAAACGGCGGACAATGGAGGTACCGGGCCGCCCGGCTCGCGGTAAGGGAAGGGACGGTCATGTCCGAGACAACGTCGGTCAAGCAGGGCATCGCGGCAGGCACTTCGATCGGGGCGGCCATCATCATGGTGACCGTGGGCATCATCCACCTCTTCCAAGGAATCGCCGCGGTTGCCGAGAACGAAGTATTCGTGGCGGGGCTGAACTACATCTACAAGTTCGACCTGACCACTTGGGGATGGATCCACATCGTGCTGGGTGTACTCGTCGCAGGTGTCGGCCTCGCGCTGTTCACCGGCGCGGGATGGGCGCGAGTGTCCGCGATCGTGATCGCGGCCGTCTCCATACTCGCCAACTTCCTGTGGCTTCCGTACTACCCGTGGTGGTCGGTGCTCATCATCGCACTCGACGTCGTGGTGATCTGGGCCGTGTCGACCTGGAATCCGGATCGGGTCTGAGCAACCGGCAGCCGGGGGTAGAAGCCGTGGGAAAGACAGCGACAACGACAACCGCCCCCGTCGACCCCCTGCGCGCACGCTGAGACCCGACCATGTCCTGGACAGGAAGCCTCGGCCGGTTACCCGGGATCGCGACGGCGCGGGCATACCGCCGGGAGTGGTTACGCCCCGACGTCACCGCCGGACTCGTCCTCACCGCCCTGCTCATTCCCGCCGGGATGGGGTACGCGGAGGCCGCCGGGTTGCCCGCCTACGCCGGCCTCTACGCGACGATCATCCCGCTCCTCGCGTATGCCCTGGTGGGACCGTCGAAAATCCTCGTGCTCGGCCCGGACTCGTCGCTGGCACCGCTCATCGCCGCGGCGGTCCTGCCGCTCGCCGTCGCCGACGACCCGGAGAGCGCGCTCGCCCTCGCCGGCGTCCTCGGCGTCCTCGTCGGCCTCATTCTCCTCGTCGGCGGATTCCTGCATCTCGGCTTCGTGACCGAACTGCTGTCGAAGCCAATCCGGCTCGGCTACCTCAATGCGATAGCGCTCATCGTCGTCGTCGGCCAACTGCCCAAGCTGCTCGGATTCTCCGTCGACGCGCCCGGCCTCATCAAAGAGATCGGGGAGATCGGACAGTCCGTGATTCAGGGCAACATCGACCCCGCCGCCGCCGCCGTGGGCATCGGTTCCCTCGCCGTCATCGTCGGATTCCGCATCTGGTTGCCCCGCATCCCCGGTGTCCTCGTGGCCGTGGTCGGCGCGATCATCCTGTCTGCGGCACTCGGACTCACCGACGACATCGGGATGGTCGGCGCCCTACCCGCCGGCCTGCCGCTGCCGTCGTTCGGCGGTGTCGACTGGGGGGACGTGGGGAACCTCGTCGGCCCCGCGGCCGGTATCGCCCTGATCGCGTTCGCCGACACGGGGGTGCTGTCCCGCACGTTCGCCGCCCGGCACGGTGAAGACGTGAACGGCAGCACGGAGATGAAGGCGGTCGGCGTGGCCAACATCGCCGGCGGACTGTTCGGCGGGTTCCCCGTCTCCGCCAGCGGGTCGCGGACCCCGGTGGCCGAACAGAGCGGCGCCCGCACCCAACTGGCATGCGTCGTCGGAGCACTCGCCGTGCTGGTCTTCGTCCTCGTCGCCCCCGGGGTCACCACGTACCTCCCCGACGCGACACTCGGGGCCGTGGTGATCGTCGCCGCCACCGCGCTGGTCGATGTCGGTGGAATGGTCCGGATGTGGCGCATGAGCACCGTGGAGTTCGGGCTCGCCGTCGCTGCATTCCTCGGGGTGGCCTTGGTGGGCGTGCTGCAGGGAATCCTCGTCGCGATCGGGTTGTCCTTCGTCGCGGTGGTCGCGCAGGCGTGGCAGCCGTACCGCACGGAACTCGTCCGGACGCCCGACCGCCCCGGCTTCCACGACGTCCAACGCCACCCCGGCGGCCTCCGCATCCCCGGACTGGTGCTGGTGCGCTTCGACGCTCCCCTCTTCTTCGCCAACGGCGAGATCTTCGACGAATACGTGCGCTCGGTGGTGGCGGCCGCGCCGACCCCGGTCGAGTGGGTGGTCGTGGCGTCCGAGCCGATCACCGGTCTCGACACCACCGCCGTCGACGAACTCGTCGACCTCGACACGTATCTCGAAGGGAAAGAGATCCGGTTGGTGTTCGCGGAGATGAAGGGCCCGATCAAGGATCGGCTCATCCGGTTCGGGGTGGGCGACAGGTTCGATTCGTCGCACTTCTATCCGACCATCGAGTCCGCTGTCACCGCATTTCACAGTCGAGCCGACCACACCGGAGATCCTTCCGGCGGCTGAACCCTCAACCGCGGGGCGCCGCCCCTGTCGCAGTGCGAGTGCCGTGCGCCGCCCGCCACAGTCGCACCCAGTCGAATGCAGGCGCAGCCGGACGCACCCCGGGCCTCGTCCTGGGCACCCGCACCCGCAGGGCGTCCGGTTCGATGGTGCACCGCACCGGAGTGCGGAGCATGAGTGATTCGCCGTCGACTCCCACGGGGATCTCCGGGGTGTCGGCGTCCACAACCACCTCGATCGCCGTTTCCTGCGTCAAACCGTGAACATTGGTGCGACGCAGCAGACCGACCGCCTGCCGGGTGTTCGCCACCGACACGGTGACCGCGCCGAGGACGCCGCGATCGAGACGGTCCCGGCGGCTCAGACCGGCCAGATCACTGTTGCCGTAGGGATTGTTGCTCACCAGGACCGCCTGCGGTCCCTCCACGGCCGTCTCACCGATCCGCGCGACCAATCGAGGCCCCGCGTGCCCGGTGAGCAGATCGGGAAGCAGCGTCAGCACTGTTGCGGCCTTGTCGTCGCGGTAGGCGGGACTGCGGACGATTTCGGCGTAGACCCCGAACGACGCGTTGTTGACGAAGGGTCGGCCGTTGATGGTGCCGAGGTCGACACGCAGCTCGACACCGTCCCGGAGTGCGTCCAGCGATCGGGTGGGATCGGTGCGGTCGAGTCCGAGATCCATCGCGAAGTGGTTGCGGGTTCCGGCACTGATCACGAGGAACGGCAGGTGGTGTTCCGCCGCGACCGCCGCCACGAGAGCCTGGGTTCCGTCTCCGCCCGCCACCCCCAGCAGATCGGCCCCTTGCGCGACCGCCCGCCGGGCCAGTGCGGTGACGTCGATGGTGGCCGGCCCTTCGAGCAGCTCGACGTCGGCGCCCAGCTCCTCGGCTCTGCGCTTCAGGTCGAATTTCGTGACCTTCCCGCCACCGGAATGCGGATTCATGATCAGGAACGGGTGCTGCGCGGGCGGGGCAGGGTATTCGGGCATGGTCGTCTCCGCACGTCTGCCACGCAAAGCGGCGCGAGCGCAGACGACGGCCAGCACAGCGAGGCCATACGAGAGCAGCACCACCCACAGCAGGTGCGCGCGGACGAACAGTGTCAGCACGACGATCGGCGCGACGATCGCCACTCCCAGGGAGATCCACCTGAACACTCCGCGCCGGGTGAGGAACCAGTACAACGCCGCCACCGTGACCACGACGCCACCGGTCCCCACGATGAGCAACGCCACGGTGCCCAGCACCCCGGCGAACAGCACGGGCACCGCCGCCGCACCGACGGCGAGCACGAACGCCACACGGGCCCACCAGCGCCGGCCACTGTCGCCGGTATCGGCGGTGCCTGATCTGTTCACGTGACTGCCCCTCACCGGCGGCGCGTACTTCCTCGCGACGGTCCGACTTCCCGTCGTATTCCATCCTCCGCCGTGCGCGGAGGCGAGCGCAGCACATTGCACGTCTTGGGCTGCGGGTCTTCGCCAGCCGTCAAGCGCCAGTTCCCGATAGGTTGCCTGCGCGCGATCCCGTCGAGAGGTCCCGCCATCCGGCGAGCACCCTGTGCACGGCCTCGGCGCCGTGCAGTGGGTCGGGCGGTGCGGGCAGGTCGGCGGGGTAGATGAGAAACGGGGTGCTCTGCGGTCCGCCCATGCCGCCGTGCGAGCCGACCTGCTCCTCGAACGCCGCGACCTC
Organism: Rhodococcus mengyinensis; assembly: GCF_048381435.1. NCBI lineage: Bacteria > Bacillati > Actinomycetota > Actinomycetes > Mycobacteriales > Nocardiaceae > Rhodococcus > Rhodococcus mengyinensis. The sequence continues at coordinate 174,987 of NZ_JBLWIT010000091.1, forward strand.
GTCGGTCTCGGGCCAGTACGCGCCGCCGACCATGATGTCGGCGACGTTGTCGAAGGTGTCGGTGCGTCGCACCTTCGCCAGCGCGTCGGGGCCCATCACCGCGAGCGGGTTCTCACCGGTGACCTCGCCGGTCGTCACGTCGACCTGGCCGTGGGGCCCGAGCACCACGGACCCGCCCGGGGCGGCAACGAGCAGGAAGCCGACCCCGGGATGCTCGCGCAGCCCGAGGAGCAGCCCGGGATGGGCAGCCTCGATGGCACCGACATCGGCGCGTCCGGGCAGGTGCGGGAAGTAGATCAGGCCGAGATTGCCCGAGCCGAGCACGATCGGCTCACCCGTGGAGGCTTGCGCCTCCTCGCCGGCCGTCGGCGAGTGCACGCTGGCCGCCGCGTAGCCGCGCCCCTCCGCCCCGGGCTGTCGGGAGGCGTCGGATTCGCGCTCGTACCAGCGGCGCTGCACCGCGGCCGGTTCGCGCTGTGCGGCAAGACGGATGACCAACTGCCCCAGGGTTTCCCCGTAGCGCTGCAGGAAGGTCGCGCCCTGACTCTGCCCGTGATCGGACAACACGACGACGCGGTAGGGCCGATCGGCCTGCCCTACCACGGCGAGCAGCATCTCGATGACGTCGTCGAGTTTGGTCAGCACCGCGAGGGTCTCGGGCCGGGAAATGCCGGAGTGGTGCGACACCTCGTCATAGCCGATCAGGTCGACGTAGACGACACTGCGCCCCTTGATCAGATCGCCGACCACCGCGGCGGCGGCGACGTCGGTGGCGAGCACGGTCGCGAACGCCCGCACAAACGGATAGACCCCACCCCGCGGCACCCGCGGCTGGATGTCCTTCCGCTTCTGCCGCAGTGACTGGCGCAGTTCCCGTTGCAGTTCCGCGACCATCCGGATGAACGTGCGCAGCGCGCTCGCCGGATCCGCGAAATAGTCGCTGTAGCCGGCACCGCCGCCGAGGCGGGCACCGCGCATGCGGCTGACGACGAGCACGTTGTCGTGCGCGCCGCCGGTGAACAGGTTGCCGCGGCTCGCACCGTCGTGCGCCAGCAGGCCACGAATGTCCGTGCGTTCGAGTTCGCGCTGCTCGTTGTCGGCCGGGTTGCTGAACACCGAAATGTGCTCGGTCGTCTTGTCGTACCAGCGAAACGCCGGCACGTTGTGGTTGGAACCGTGCAGCACGCCCAGCTGGGTCGCACCCGTCTGACTGCTCCAGTCGGTGTGCCACGGCACCAGCTGGTGGGTCTCGCGCACCAACTTCGCCAGCCCGGGCGTCACGCCGTCGGCGATCGCGCGACGCAGCACGTCGTAACCGAGGCCGTCGATCTGGATACACAACAGCCCCGGGGACGCGTCCACGAGCGCGGCGTTGCGACGCAAGCGGAACCGCTGTCGGCGCACCTGCATCAGTCGGTAGGCGGTATCGGAGCGGGACGCGATCGCGCCCGAAATCACGGAGGTGAACAGCGAAAGCAGCGCCGCGAGGTAGAACGCATCGCGCGGCTGGTCCACCGACGCGACTGGTACCAGGTACAGCGTCAACAGCATGATCACACCGCCGGCGAGGAACACCCCGACGAACAGCAGCACCGGGCCGATCCACGACATGCACCGCATCATCACCGGCCACAGCGCGGCGTTGAGCAGGCCGAACACCAGCGCGAGCACCAGCGCGGCCGGGAGCGTCGGGATCGGAGCGAAGCTCGACTGGTCCAGGAGGATGCCGCGGAGGATGCGGTCGAGCACGATGATCGCGAGCGCCGACGACCCCCACAGCACGAAGAATTCGACGAGCACCCGCACCACGCCGCCCACCGTGCGCATCGCACCGCCTTTCGTCATCTGGAATCGTAAGGGTGTGAGCGCAACGCCGGGTCCGGTTGCCGCCGCACCCGGTGTGCGCTGGCTCGGACATTCCAGCGCGCTGATCGTGGACCGCGGGACGGTCGTCCTGACCGATCCGGTGCTGACCGACCACGTCGCGCACCTACGACGCCGCCGAGGGCCCGCACCGATCGGGCCGCACGTGCGCAACCCGGACGCAGTCCTGCTCTCGCACCTGCACGCCGACCACACGCACCTGCCGTCGCTGCGGCTGCTCGATCCGGACGTCCCGATCGTGGCCCCGTGGCGGGCGGTCGACGGCCTGCCGGCGCTGCGACAGTTCGCCGACCGCCTGGTGTTGCTGCGGCCGGGCGACGAGACACGAATCGGCAATGTCACCGTGCGCGCCGTGCCCGCCCGACACGACGGCAGGCGCTGGCGGCGCGGCCCGCAGATCGCGCCCGCGGTCGGGTACGTCGTCGAGGGTGGCCGGCGGAGCTACTTTGCCGGCGACACCGACCTGTACCCGGACCTCGCCGACCACGTCGGCCCTGTCGATCTCGCGCTGCTACCCGTCGGGGGCTGGGGTCCTACCCTCGGGAAGGGTCACCTCGACCCGACTCGCGCCGCGGTCGTCGCACGCCTGGTGGAGGCGGGCCTGGCGGTGCCGATCCACTACGGAACACTGTGGCCGATCGGCCTTGACGCCGTGCGCCCCCGGTTGTTCTTCGGTCCGGGCGCGGAATTCGTCCACCACGCCGAGAGGGCGGGTGTCGTTGCGGTGGAGTTGCACCCGGGTGGCGAACTCGGGGTGTGAATTCGGTTGCTCCGAAACCGTGTCGATCGACGTGTGGGTGCGCTCCGAGGCGCGAAGACGGCCAAAGCGCTCTGGTCGGCTCCTCGATCGGCGGAAACTGGAGGTGGCAATTTCAAGTCGCACCATCGCCGACAAGGTGGTGAGCTGGGCGGTGTCGATGGACGAGGACGGCGTGCGAAGTCTCTCCCGCCATGCGCGGGCGCGTGTGCTGGTTCCGGCGATCCTGCGCCCGGTGTGCGCCACGGTAGTGCTGGTGGGCGCATATTTCCTGCTGCCCTTCACCACGGTCGACAACCTGCGCACCGTGTCCCTGGTGGTCGGTGGTCTCGCTGTGGTCTGCGCGGTGTACGTCTGGCAGATCCGCAGGGTGCTGCGTGCCGAATACCCGGTCGTGCAGGCGGTCGAGGCGTTGGCCGTCACTGTGGGGGTCTACCTCGTCGGCTACGCGACGACGTACTTTCTGCTCTCGCACTCGGGCCAGGGCAACTTCAGCGAAGTGTTGACCCGCCTCGACGCCCTCTACTTCACCCTGACGGTATTCACCACAGTCGGATTCGGTGACATCGTGGCCACCACGGAGACCGCGCGGGCGGTGGTGTCGGCACAACTCATCGGCAACCTGATCCTGATCTCGTTGGGCATCCGGGTGCTGACCGCGTCGGTTCGCTGGCGGCGAAAGCCCGGGATCGCCCGTGACCCGGCGGGGCCCTGACGACCGGTACTCGACGGGTTCGCGACCTAGAGCCGCTCCTCATAGCCCGGCTTCCATGTCGCGACAGCCCAGATCACGAACACGTCCAGCACGATCATGACGACCGACCACCACGGGTAGTGGGGCAGCCACAGAAAATTGGCGAGGAGCGAGAGCGCACAGATCACCATGGCGCCGACGCGGGCCCACGTCGCCCCGGTGAACAACATGACACCGACGGCCGCAACGATCACACCGAGCACCAGGTGAATCCAGCCCCACGCGGTCGTGTCGAACTGGTAGATGTACTCGGCGCCCGCCACGACGAGGTCGTCCTTCATGAGCGCCGAGATGCCCGACAGCACATGGAGAATTCCGATAGTGAGCAAAACTATCGCTGCCACCATGGACGTTGCGGCAGCGACCCCCTGCTTGACCAACGACTCGTCGGACATCGCGATCCCCTTTCCGGACAAACCTTGGCCTGCAGATATTTTCCGTCGCCGCGTCGAGCGAGGTCAATACGCACCCGTCCGGGCATCTTCCTGACAAGGGGTGATCCGGCGGAGGATACTTACTTTCGCCAGTTCATTTCGTACGGTGACGAAAGAGGAACGGTCATGTCCGATGAATCGCTGGTCAAGCAAGGTGTGGCAAAGGGAACGTCGATGGGCGGGGCGGTTCTTCTCGTCACCGTCGGCGTGCTCGAGTTCCTCCAGGGGATCTCCGCGGTAGCCAAGGACGACGTGATCGTCGTCGGCATCGAGTACACCTACCAATTCGACGTCACTACCTGGGGCTGGATCCATCTCGTGCTCGGCGTGATCGTCGCGGCCGTCGGTGCGGCACTGTTCACGGGGGCTACCTGGGCGCGTGTCGGCGCGATGGTGCTGTGCGCCCTGTCGATCTTCGTCAACTTCCTGTGGTTGCCCTACTACCCCGGGTGGGCGATCACGATCATCGCGCTGAACGCCGTCGTGATCTGGGCGGTCGCCACCTGGAATCCCGAAGTGATCTGATCCGCAATGGAAGACGGCACGAGCACCGGCTCACTGGACAAGGACGAACGCGCCGAACTCCTCCGGTTGCGCGACGAGGTGGCGACGCTGCGCGGACAGGCCGCGGGCGCCGCCGCAGGTGTTCCGGCAGAACCGGTCGCCCACCCACCCCGGAACGGATTGCGTTGGACGGCCGTCACGATTCTGCTGGTCCTGGTCGCCGTTCTCGCACTCGCGTCGGTCACCGCACGCTTCACGAGAAGTCAGATCCTCGACACCGACCGCTACGTGAGCACGGTGACCCCGCTGGGTTCGAATCCGGCCCTCCAAGCGGACATCACGAACCAGATCACCGACGAGATCTTCACCCGAGTCGACGTCGAAGGGCTCACCAAGGACGCACTCGAGGCGCTGACCGACGTCTCGAATGTCGCTGCGAACGCTCCCCGACTGGACGCGGCCGTGGTCGGCCTCGCACCGGTGATCACCAGCCAGGCAAAGAACTTCGTCCACGACACCGTCAGCTCACTCGTGCAGTCCCAGCAGTTCGAAGACCTCTGGATCCAGGCGAACCGTTCGGCGCACAACGCACTCGTGGCGGTGATGACGGGCAACTACGGTCTCAGCTCGGTGGAGGTCGACCAGAGCGGCACCGTCAGCATTTCTCTGGGCACCGTCATCGACAATGTGAAGGCCGCGCTGACCGAGCGTGGTTTCGCGTTCGCCGACAAGATCCCCGCGGTCGACAAGCAATTCGTGCTGTTCCAGTCCCCCGAGCTGGTGAAGGCGCAGCGCGCCGTCAACGCCCTCGACAAGGCCTCGGCGATCCTGCCGTGGCTGGGAATCGCCTGCGCCGCCGCCGCGGTCGCCGTCGCCCCCACCGGCCGACGGCTGCGCGCGCTCTCCCTCGCCGGCCTGTCGATCGCCCTGGGAATGCTCATCCTCGCGATCGGGATTCTCGTCGGACGCGCCATCTACCTCGACAGCGTCCCACCCGACATCCTGTCGCCCGACGCGGCGGCAGCGGTCATCGACACCGTTCTGGTGCCACTGCGGACGAGTCTGCGTGCGGTCGCCGTCCTCGGTCTGGTGATCGCGATCGGCGCCTTCCTCACCGGCGGCTCGTCGTCCGCGACCGCCGTCCGTCGTGGGTTCGGGCAGGCACTGGACTTCGCCCGCAAGTCCGGCGCAGGCCGACCGCCGAACGAGGTGGAACGGTGGGCCAACCAACTCCGAATTCCACTGCGCTGCACCATCATCGGCGTCGCGGCTCTGCTGCTGATGTTCTGGCGCTACCCCACCGGACTGGTCGTGTTGTGGATCGTCTTCATCGCCCTACTCGCGCTCGCGGCACTCGAACTGCTCATCCGCCCGGCCCGCACAGCCACGGGACACGACTCGGGATCTACGCCGGTGCCTTCGTCGTGAGCGCCTGGCCCCGAAACGTTCTGCGATACGCCGACGGGGGGACGCCGAGCACGGCGCCCATGTGCTGACGCAGGGACACCGCGGTCCCGAAACCGACCTCGCGGGCGATGACGTCGACGGACAGGTCGGTGGTCTCGAGGAGTTGTCGCGCGCGGTCGACCCGGTGGGTGATCACCCAGCGGTTCGGGGTGGTGCCGACCTCTTCACCGAACCGCCGCGTGAACGTGCGGACACTCATGTTCGCGTGCGCGGCCATCCGGCTCAGCGTCAGCGACTCACCCAGCCGATCCAGCGCCCAGTCCCGGGTGGTCGCGGTGGACTCCGCCGTGGTCTCCGGGATCGGCCGCTCGATGTACTGCGCCTGCCCGCCGTCGCGCCACGGTGGAACGACGCATCGGCGCGCCACCCGATTGGCGACGTCGGAGCCGTGGTCGCGGCGCACGATGTGGAGGCAGAGGTCGAGTCCGGCGGCGACGCCTGCCGAGGTGAGGATGTGCCCCTCGTCGACGAACAGCACGTCGGGATCGACCCGGACCTGCGGATAGGTGCGCTGAAAGTGTTCGGCGTTGCGCCAGTGCGTGGTGGCGCGCAGTCCGTCGAGCAGCCCGGCCGCGGCGAGGATGTAGGAGCCGGTGCAGATGGAGACGTAGCGCGTGCCCGGCCGGACGAAGTCGAGAGCCGCCTCGAGGTTCGGAGGCAGATGCCCGTCGTCGTAGGCCGGGCCGAGTTCGTAGGACGCCGGGATCACCACCGTGTCGGCCTCGGCCAGCAACTCGGGCCCGTGATCGACGGACACCGAGAAATCGGCGTCCGAACGCACGGGCCGTCCGTCCGCCGTGCAGGTCTGCACGTCGTACAGCGGGTTCCCGTCGGCGTCCTCCGCCCGCCCGAAGACCCGCGACGGAATGCCGAGTTCGAACGGGATCACACCGTCCAGGGCGAGTACGACCACACGATGACGTTCGACCATGGCCAGATTCTTTCATATGTTGTCATTCCGGCAACTGTTCCGGCGAGACCCAGTCCCGCAGACTTACCGTCGTGACGTCCGAAATCGCGCCCCCGGCACCTCCGGCCCGAACCGCCCCGCCGCGCCTCCACTACGCGTGGCTGGTCGCCGCCGTCGCGTTCCTCGCCCTCGTGGGTGCCGCCAGCTTCCGGGCGGCGCCCTCGATCCTGATCGACCCTCTCCACGAGGACTTCGGCTGGTCGCGTGCCAGCATCTCCTCCGCGGTGTCGATCAACCTGGTGCTGTACGGGCTGACCTCGCCGTTCGCGGCGGCGCTCATGGAACGCTTCGGCATGCGGCGGGTGGTCACCGCGGCGCTGGTCCTGGTGTCCGCCGGCAGCGGACTGACCGTCTTCATGACCGCCACCTGGCAACTCGTGCTGCTGTGGGGCGTGCTCGTCGGGCTGGGCACCGGCTCGATGGCACTCGCCTTCGTGGCCACCGTCGTCGACCGGTGGTTCGTCGCCCGCCGCGGCCTGGTCACCGGCATCCTCACCGCGGGCAGCGCCGCCGGACAGCTGGTGTTCCTGCCGATCCTCGCGATGGTCGCCGAGCACTACAACTGGCAGACCGTGGCGCTGACGGTGTCATTCGCGGCCCTCGCCGTCGTGCCGCTGGTGCTCGTGTTCCTGCGCAACCGGCCGTCGGACGTCGGAGCGGTGCCGTACGGCGCCGGACCCGACTACGTCGCCGAACCACCCGCCCCGACCGGTCGCGGCGGCGCCGCGGGCCGGGCCGTGACGGTGCTGGTGTCGGCGGCGCGGACCCGGGTGTTCTGGCTGCTGGCCGGCACGTTCGCCATCTGCGGGGCGAGCACCAACGGACTCGTCGGAACCCACTTCGTCCCGGCCGCGCACGACCACGGTATGCCGGTGACGGCGGCCGCGAGCCTGCTCGCCGTGATCGGGATCTTCGACGTGATCGGCACCATCGCGTCGGGGTGGTTCACCGACCGATTCGATTCACGCAAGCTCCTCGGCATCTACTACCTGCTGCGCGGGATCTCGCTGATGCTGCTGCCGATCCTGTTCGCGAACACCGTGCACCCGCCGATGATCGCGTTCGTCATCTTCTACGGACTCGACTGGGTGGCGACCGTACCCCCGACGGTTGCACTGTGCCGCAAGCACTTCGGCAGCGACGCACCCATCGTGTTCGGCTGGGTGCTGGCGTCGCACCAGATCGGCGCCGGCATCGTGGCGTTCCTCGCAGGACTCGTGCGCGACCAGTTCGGCGACTACGACTCCGCGTTCTACGTCGCGGGCGGACTGTGCGCGATCGCCGCCGTCATGTCTCTGGCCATCGTCGCGAAACCCCGCAAGGTGACGTCCGAGATGAGTTGACCTGCGCCGAAACCACTCCCCCGAGCGGCCCCGGTTCCTAAGATCGATACATGGCAGCTCAGCGTGCGTCGGACGAGGTCATTGACCGCTCCAAGATCGAGAATCGGGCTCCGTCGGTAGCCGCACTGTTCGTGGATCGGGTGGCCCACTCACCCAACCGCGAAGCGTTCCGATACGTCGACGCGGCGGACCCGAAGCAGTGGTCCAGTGTCACCTGGTCCGAGGCGGGCGACCGGGTGCGCAACCTCGCGGCCGGTCTCATCGTCCTCGGTGTGCAGGCCGAGCAGCGGGTGGCGCTCGCGTCCGCCACCCGCTACGAGTGGGTGCTCGCCGACCTGGCCGTCATGTGCGCCGGCGCCGCCACCACCACGGTGTATCCCACCACCACGGCCGCCGACGTCGCCTACATCGTCGCCAACTCCGGCAGCCGCGTCGTCTTCGCCGAGGACGACGCGCAGCTGGCCAAGCTGCGCGAGAACCGCGGCGAACTCGGCGACGTCGAGAAGGTCGTTCTGATCGACGGCGACCCCGGAGACGACGACTGGGTGATCACGTTCGACCAGCTACACGACCTCGGCGAAGAACTGCTCGCCGAGACACCCGACGCCGTGCACGACCGGATCGAGGCGATCGACCCCGACGACCTCGCCACCCTCATCTACACGTCCGGCACCACCGGCAGACCCAAAGGTGTGCGACTGTCGCACTCGGCGTGGACGTACGAGGTGGCCGCGATCGACGCCACCGGCATCCTCGACGCCGACGACCTGCAATACCTCTGGCTCCCGCTGTCCCACGTGTTCGGGAAGGTCCTGCTCACCCTGCCGCTGCAGATCGGTTTCGCGACGGCGGTCGACGGTCGCGTCGACAAGATCGTCGAGAATCTCGCGGTGGTCAAGCCCACGTTCATGGGCGCGGCACCCCGCATCTTCGAGAAGGCGTACGCGCGGATCGTCTCCACGGTGCGCGAGGAAGGTGGGGTGAAGGAGAAGATCTTCGACTGGGCCATCGGCGTCGGGCTGAGGGTGTCGAAGGCCAAGCAGGCGGGCAAGAGTCCGTCGCTGCTCGACTCGGTCCAGCACGCCGTCGCGGATCGGCTGGTGTACAGCACGATTCGCGAACGGTTCGGCGGCCGCCTCAAGTTCTTCATCTCCGGATCCGCAGCCCTCAATCGTGATGTCGCGCAATGGTTCGACGCCGTCGGCATCGTCGTCCTCGAAGGGTACGGACTGTCCGAGACCAGCGCCGCGTCGTTCGTCAACCGCCCCTCGGCGTACCGGTTCGGCACCGTCGGCTGGCCCATCCCGGGCACCGAGACCCGGATCGGCGACGACGGCGAAATCCTCATCAAGGGCCCCGGCGTCATGAGCGGATACCACGAGAATCCCGAAGCCACAGCCGAAGCGCTCACCGACGACGGCTGGTTCCACACCGGCGACATCGGCGAACTCGACGACAACGGCTACCTGCGGATCACCGACCGCAAGAAGGACATGTTCAAGACGTCCAACGGCAAATACGTCGCACCGTCCGCCGTGGCAGCCACGTTCAAGGGCATCTGTCCGTACGTCGGTGAGCTCATCGTCGACGGCGAAGGGAAGTCGTACTGCGTCGCCCTGATCTCCCTCGACGCCGAATCGATCGGCGAGTGGGCAAAGAATCACGACCTGGGCGGCAAGTCTCTCGCCGAGATCGCGAACGCCCAGGAAACCCGCAACCTGATCGGCGGATACGTCGAGGAACTCAACGCCGGACTGAACCGGTGGGAGCAGATCAAGAAGTTCCGCATCCTCGAACGGGAACTCACCGTCGAGAACGGCGAGATCACACCGAGCATGAAGCTCAAGCGCAAGGTCGTGATGACCAATTTCTCCGACGAACTCGACAATCTCTACAACTGAGTTGACCCTCACGCGACGTCAGGCTGCACGGTAGAGGACGTGAGCGAGAAACATACGGTCGGCGTGGTCGCCAGGCTGGTCGGAGTGAGTGTGCGCACTCTGCACCACTACGACGAGATCGGTCTGGTGACACCGTCCGACCGCACACCCGGCGGGTACCGCAGCTATTCGGATGCCGACGTGGAACGTCTGCACCGCGTGCTGACGTACCGCGAACTGGGTTTCCCCCTCGAGGAGATCGCAGCCCTCCTCGACGACCCGGAAGTCGATGCCCTCGCGCATCTACGGCGACAGCACGCGTTGCTGAGCGAACGGATCGATCGCTTACACGAGATGGCTGCAGCCGTGGAGAAGATGATGGAGGCGAGAAGCATGGGCATTCAGCTCACCCCCGAAGAGCAGAACGAAATCTTCGGCGACAACTGGCCGGGAGAGGAGTACGCCGCCGAGGCCGAAGAGCGCTGGGGCGACACCGACGCGTGGAAGCAGTCCCAGCAGCGGTCCGCGAAGATGAGCAAGGAGGACTGGAAGCGAATCAAGGCCGAGGGAGACGCATTCGAGGCGTCGCTCGCGCAGGCGATGGCCGACGGCGTCGAACCCGGGTCCGATCGGGCCAACGCACTCGCCGAGGAACACCGCGCCGGCATCGAACGGTTCTACGACTGCGATTACGCAATGCAGGTGAACCTCGCCGAGATGTACCTCGCCGACGACCGCTTTCGCCGGCACTACGACGACGTCGCTCCCGGTCTCGCGCAGTACGTCCGGGACGTCATCGTCGCGAATGCGGAGCAGCAGTAGCGGGAACAGCGCGAACTCGACGACCCAGCGTCGTCGAGTTCGCGGCCGTTCGTCAGCACTATCCTGAACCCATGTCCGATGCGCAGCGTCCCAGCCCCAGTCAGTACGTCGGGTATCTGTTCGGTCGCACGCTGCCGGATTCGATGCAGGACTGGGTCCGCAACGACCTCGTCGGGCCGGGAGCCTCGGTGCGGTACGTCCTCCGTTTCATGCTTCCCGTCGTCGCGGTGCTGGCGTTGTTCCTCTTCATCCCCGGTCCGATCTGGATTCCGCTGGCGATGATGGCCCTCCTGCTGCTCCCCCTGCTCTACTTTGCGGTCGCGCTGATGAACATCTACCGTCGCCACCGTCTGCTCAGTCACGGCCTCGATCCGGACCTCCTCAATGCGAAGGCGCAGCGTCGCGCCGACCGCACGCGCGAGGACTACGAGCGCCGCCACGGCCGCACCGAGGACCAGTAGCAGCAGCGTGATGCATCACACCCTCGCCGCGAGAGTGATGCAGCGCACGTGAACGATCGATAAGTAATGCGTTAAAGTGGCGGCGTCCGAGTGGGTAATCCCACGAACCGCGTACCCCACAGGGTGCAGCGCTGGTTCCGACAGCCTCGACGGGAAGAGCAGTCATAGATGACAGTCACAGATTCGGCGGTCACGCCCGATATTCACACGACGGCGGGAAAGCTCGCCGACCTGCGTAATCGTCAGGCCGAGGCGCAGCACCCGAGCGGTGAAGCCGCGGTCGAGAAGGTCCACGCCAAGGGCAAGCTCACCGCCCGCGAACGCATCACCGCCCTGCTCGACGACGGCAGCTTCGTCGAACTCGACGCCCTCGCCCGACACCGCTCGGTGAACTTCGGCCTCGCCGACAACCGCCCCGTCGGCGATGGCGTCGTCACCGGCTACGGCACCGTCGACGGCCGCGACGTCTGCGTGTTCTCCCAGGACGCCACCGTCTTCGGCGGCTCCCTCGGCGAAATCTACGGCGAAAAAATCGTCAAGGTCATGGACCTCGCCCTCAAGACCGGGCGCCCCCTGATCGGCATCAACGAAGGCGCCGGCGCCCGCATCCAGGAAGGCGTCGTCTCCCTCGGCCTCTACGGCGAAATCTTCCACCGCAACGTCCAGGCCTCCGGGGTGATCCCGCAGATCTCCCTGATCATGGGCCCCGCCGCCGGCGGCCACGTCTACTCCCCCGCCCTGACCGACTTCGTCGTCATGGTCGACCAGACCTCCCAGATGTTCGTCACCGGCCCCGACGTCATCAAAACCGTCACCGGCGAAGACGTCACCATGGAAGACCTCGGTGGCGCGCACACCCACATGGTCAAATCCGGCGTCGCCCACTACGTCGCCTCCGGCGAACAAGACGCCCTCGACTACGTCAAGGACCTGCTGTCCTACCTGCCCAGCAACAATCAGGCCGCGGCCCCCCGGATGCTGCCCACCGACCCGATCACCGGATCCATCGACGACTCCCTCACCGCCGAGGACCTCGAACTCGACACCCTCATCCCGGACTCGGCGAACCAGCCCTACGACATGCACGAGGTCATCCGCCGCATCCTCGACGACGACGAATTCCTCGAGGTCCAGGCCGAACGCGCCGGCAACATCGTCGTCGGCTTCGGCCGCGTCGACGGCCGTAGCGTCGGGATCGTCGCCAACCAGCCCACCGTGTTCGCCGGCTGCCTCGACATCGACGCCTCCGAAAAAGCCGCCCGCTTCGTGCGCACCTGCGACGCGTTCAACGTCCCCATCATCACCCTCGTCGACGTCCCCGGCTTCCTGCCCGGCACCGACCAGGAATACAACGGCATCATCCGCCGCGGCGCGAAACTGCTCTACGCCTACGGCGAGGCCACCGTCGGGAAGATCACCGTCATCACCCGCAAGGCCTACGGCGGCGCCTACGACGTGATGGGCTCCAAGCACATGGGCGCCGACGTCAACCTCGCCTGGCCCACCGCCCAGATCGCCGTCATGGGCGCCTCCGGCGCCGTCGGCTTCGTCTACCGCAAACGCCTCCTCGAGGCCGCCAAGAACGGCGACGACGTCGACGCCCTGCGCCTGCAACTGCAACAGGAATACGAAGACACCCTCGTCAACCCGTACGTCGCCGCCGAACGCGGCTACGTCGACGCCGTCATCCCCCCGTCCCACACCCGCGGACAGATCGTGGCCGCCCTGCGCCT
>NZ_JBLWIT010000092.1:0-71852 GCF_048381435.1 Rhodococcus mengyinensis
CATGACCACCGCCACCGCCACCCTGCCCAACCTCACCGCCGGAACCTGGGCCATCGACACCGTCCACTCCACCGTCGGCTTCTCCGTCCGCCACCTCATGGTCAGCAAGGTCCGCGGCACCTTCAACGACTTCACCGGCGCGATCACCGTCGCCGAGGACGGCACCGCCGCCGTCACCGCCGAAATCCAGGTCGCGTCCATCGACACCAAGAACACCGACCGCGACGCCCACATCAAGTCCGCCGACTTCTTCGACGCCGAGCAGTACCCCACCGCCACCTTCACCTCCACCGCGGTCCGCGCCAAGGGCGACGACTACGTGGTCGAAGGCGAATTCACCCTCCACGGCGTCACCCGCCCCGTCGAGCTCGCCCTCGAGTTCAACGGCGTCAACCCCGGCATGGGCAACGGCCCGGTCGCCGGCTTCGAAGCCACCACCGTCCTCAACCGCAAGGACTTCGGCATCACCATCGACATGCCCCTCGAAGGCGGCGGAGCCGTCGTCGGCGACAAGATCACCATCACCCTCGAGATCGAGGCCGGCCTGCAGGCCTGACCCATAGGCGTCGATATCAGTGGTACTGAAACGAGTGCCCGTTACGACCTGGGACTGTCGTTCGCTCGCAGTCTCAGATTCTGGTGATCGGTGGGACGACGTACGTCTGATCCAGCACTGAGGGTGCGGGCTCGTACATTCTGAGTACGGGCCGGAACTCTCCTGTGGGAGAGGGCAACCAGTTCGCGGTTGCGGCATCACTCGCGGGTTTGGTGTGGCTGATGGTGATGGTCAACGACCCGTCCTCGTCGCGCACGATCCCGGGAGTGCGATCACCGATCGAATAGCGGTTGATCGGGTTGCTCACCAGGAAGAAGTCCGGCACCGAGTACATGGTCAGCGACCAGAATGCGTCAACGGGCGGAGTCGGGTCGAGCCGGAGTGTGTACGTATTCGAACCGGTGAGCTGCCGGCCCCGATCATCGAGGTAGGTCATGATGTATGCCGCCTCGTAGGGGTGATTCCCCCAGAGCCCTCCCTTGGCTGCGGCAGCCCGCTCGATGATCCGCAAGGTGGGGTCCTCGATCTTGAATCGTGCGTCGTCGAGCGCCCCGACTTCGAAGAAGTCGAGGTTGTAGTCGAAGGCGTGGAACGTCAGCTTCCAGCCGTTGACTTCGGGACTCGACCCCTTTGTCAGTGCCGTGTCCAGGTTTTGACGACCGGCAGCCAAGCCTGCGCGCAGAGCTGCCGCCGTCTCGTCGTCGGGTGACGAGTAGGGAGTGGGGCCGGATCGGTCGATTCCGAGCGGTGCGAACGAGTCCTGCAATGCGCGATCGCGTGTAGCCGGCGGGAAGGCCTGTGACCACAGCCGTAGCTTCTCGAAGAACAGGAGGTCGGTGCCGACCGTCGGATCCGGCGACGGGAGACCCGCGGGTCGGGTGCCGGGGTGGAGCACGGTCAGAGTGGTCGAATCCTGCAATGCATGAACAGCAGGAAGGTCGTCGTCGCCGGAGCATCCCCACCTGCCGACGATCGAGGCAATCGTCGTAGGGAACGTGATGACGGTGACGTCGCCCGGATCGCCGGCGTTCCAGCCCGGCGGCACCAGCAGGAAATCGGCGGCGGCGGTGCCGGTGGCGCGGTGGCCCACGTACGCGAAGTTGTTGGTCCAGGCGTCGACGAACTGCAGCACGTAGTACCGGCCGGCAGTGTCCGGAACGTGCAGGGCGACAGGTCCCACGGACAGATCTATCTGGGCCATCGAGTACACGGTGTCGTTGTTGATGGTCACGAACGTGTCTGCCGGGCCGGCCAATGCTCGCGCGTGGCTGAAGGTGTTGAACCCTGCTGCGGGATTCGCTCCGACTCCCTCGTGGACATACCGGTGGACCTGGTCCACGTTGAAGACGAGGGGAAATCCGTAGATGTAGGCATGAGATGCCAGATCGGACAACGTCTGGTTCGTCACGGCAATCCTTTTCTTCGTCCCTGTTCTTCGTCTCGGATACGCGTCGGGTCTCCATACCGGCCCGACTGTGGGCGAGCCCTACGATTGACAACACTGCGGTGATCAGCCCCGGTCCGCATCACCCGATGCGGATGAGGAACCTGCGAACGTTCCCACGTACCGACCCGCACCGCGTCATCGTATGAACGCCGTGCCCTTCCACGATCGGTGACCGCACGACCGTCAGCTCGCGACGCGTTCCGGCCGGCGCGGTCTCGCGAAGTCGATCGGCCGGAACTGTGAGAAGGCACCACCTCTAGGCTGGCCGTGTGAAGAAGTACCTCCCCGCGCTCGTCCTGGACGTCGTCCTCGTGATCGTGTTCTGCGCCATCGGCCGCCGCAGTCACGACGAAGCCAACGCACTGACGGGTCTGGCCACCACGGCGTGGCCGTTCCTGACCGGCCTGGCGGTCGGCTGGCTGGCCACCGTCGCGCTCTACCGCGACAAGTTCGACGCGTTCCTCATCGTCCCGACGGGCATCGTGGTGTGGCTGTCGACGCTCGCGGTGGGCATGCTGTTGCGCGTCGTCAGCGGCCAGGGAACGGCGTTCAGCTTCGTCCTCGTGGCGGGCACGGTGCTCGCCGTGTTCCTCCTCGGCTGGCGTGCCGTCGCGAAGATCGTGACGAAGTCGCGCGCCACCACCCGATAGCGGCGAATCCGCCCCGACGGCACACGCACACCCGCTCGAGGTGAGACAGTTTTCCCATGAGTGACACCATCGATCCGGCCCGGGACGAGAAGCGGTCCGACCGCGGCTTCTTCGGCCAGCCGTTCGCCCTCGCGAACCTGTTCGGCGTCGAGATGTGGGAGCGATTCTCCTTCTACGGGATGCAAGGCATCCTGATCTACTACCTCTACTATTCGGCCGCCGACGGTGGCCTCGGAATCGCCGAATCGTCCGCGACCAGCATCGTCGGCGCCTACGGCGGAACGGTGTATCTGTCCACCATTCTCGGAGCCTGGATCGCCGACCGGCTCCTGGGCTCCGAACGGACCCTGTTCTACAGCGCCATCCTCGTCATGCTCGGCCACATCGCCCTCGCCGTGTTCCCGGGACTGTGGGGTGTGGGAATCGGCCTGGTCTGCGTCGCATTCGGTAGTGGCGGGCTCAAGGCCAACGCCACATCCCTCGTCGGTGATCTCTACGACGAAAACGACGAGCGCCGGGACGCCGGATTCTCCATCTTCTACATGGGCATCAACCTCGGCGCCCTCGTCGGCCCGCTGCTGACGGGCTGGGCGCAGGACTCCATCGGCTTCCACGCCGGCTTCGCGCTCGCCGCAATCGGCATGGCGCTCGGACTGATCCAGTACACGCTCGGCCGCAAGCACCTCCGCGGCATCGGCGCGGAACCGCCCAATCCCCTCCCCCGCGCCCAGCGGCCCAAGTGGATCGCGATCGGCGCCGCCGCGGTCGTGGTCATTGCGGCCCTGTCCCTGACCGGGGTGATCACCGCGGCCAACATGTCGGATATCGTGGTCGGCCTCACCATCGTCGCGGCTATCGGCTACTTCGCGATCATGTTGTCGAGCCGCCGCATCACGGCCGTCGAGCGCAGCCGCGTCTACGCGTTCATCCCGATGTTCATCGCCAGCGCGGTGTTCTGGTCGCTGTTCCAGCAGCAGTTCACCACCGTCGCGGTGTACTCCGACAAGCGACTCGACCGCAATCTGTTCGGCTGGGACTTCCCGCCGTCCTGGGTGCAGTCCATCAACCCGGTCTTCATCATCATCTTCGCGGGCGTCTTCGCAGCCGCGTGGACGAAGCTCGGACCCCGCCAGCCGTCGTCGCCGATCAAGTTCGCGGCGGGCACCGTCATCATGGGTATCGCGTTCCTGGCGTTCATCCCGATGTCGGGTGGCGGCGCGAACAGTGCACCGCTGCTGGGTCTGGCCGGAATCCTGTTGCTGTTCACATTCGCCGAACTGCTGCTGTCCCCGGTCGGGCTGTCGCTGTCGACCAAACTGGCGCCCGAGGCCTTCCACACCCAGATGGTGGCGTTGTTCTTCCTGTCCGTCGCCCTGGGCACCGCCATGGCGGGCACACTGGCCGGCTACTACGACGAGAACAACGAAGTCCCGTACTTCACCGCGGTCGGGCTGGGCTCGATCGCCGTCGGTGTGCTCCTCGCCATCGGCTCCCCGTGGATCCGGCGTCTGATGAAGGGCGTGCACTGACGCATGGCGGCATTACGACACTGACGATGCACGGAGCGTCGACTCAGCGCACCCACAACCACGCGGCCAACCCGAATCCCGCGATCGCGATGACGACGCGGAGGACGGACGGTGGTATCCGCCTGACGACAGGCGGCCCGCACCAGCCACCGGCCAGGGCGCCGATCGCCATCGCGGCGGCGGCGCCCCAGTGGACGGGACCGAAGACCGCGAACCCGATCGCCGCCACCAGGTTCGCGACGCCGAGGAAAAAGCTCTTCAAGATGGTCGCGCGCCAGATCTTCTCCGAGGTGAGGATCAGCGCGATCGCCAGGAAGATCACGCCGGCGCCGGCACCGAAGTACCCGCCGTAGATGGCGACGACGAACAGCGACACCGAATACGCGCGTGGCATGTCCCGCTCGCCTGCGAGCGCGCGGAGCCGGGGCTGCAACAGCAGCGCCAGCGCGGCGAACGCCACCATGAACGGAACGATCGCCTCGAAGGACCCCGCCGGGGCCACCAGCAGGATTCCCGCGCCGACCAGGCCGCCCGCAGCCGAGTACAGCGCCCAGCGCCACAGCTTGGGACCGGTGTCGGCGACCTCCCGCGTCGAGTTGGACAGGGCGCCGACGCCGACCGCCACCATCGCGACCGTGTTGGTGACGTTCGCGGTCACCGGCGGCAGACCGACCGCGAGGAGGGCGGGATACGACACGATGGACGCCAGGCCGGTGACGAAGCCGACCAGTCCCGCGAAGAACCCCGCTACGACGAGAAGACCGATATCAAGCAGGGACACAAGGTAGAAACTTACCCTTGCTCACTTACTCCCTCAGCGCGGACGGCCCCGCCGTGTCCTCAGTTCGCCGGCTTCGCCATCACCGTGTCCTCAGTTCGCCGGCTTCGCCATCTCACGGAACAGCATGTCGGTCATCTTCACCGCCCGGTCGCCACCATCGGCGTCGGCGACGAAGACCGCGAAGGCCAGGTCGCCGCGTGAGCCGTAGAACCAGCGGTCGTCGCCGCTCGCCCCGTTCATGCCCATGAGGTCCGGGTAGCCGTTGAGGAACGACGCTCCGCCCCGCACCACGTTGTCACGCATCATGCCGCGGAGCTGGTCGTTGACGTTCGCCGGAAGCGGCTGAGCGGCCACATCCGTGGTGCCCGGCTGTCCCTGGACGATCATCGGGGCCGGCGCACTGCCCCGCGCGATCGATGCGGCCAGCATGGCCATCCCGAACGGCGTCACGGCGGGCAGGTCGCTGTCCTTACGGTTCATCACCTGGTTCATGCCCGACTGGTCGGCGGTGAAGACGGCCGTCTGATGGTCGAGGCCCGGGATCTTGTAGTTCATGCCGAGCCCGAGCTGATTGCCCGCCTTCTCGATGTCCTCGATCGACAGCGACGACGGGTCGACGCCCTTCTGCAGTCCGGCGGCCTTCTTCACCAGGTCGAGGTTCGACCCGGCGGGATACAGGCCCTGGAACGCGATCGGCCCCTGCTCCATCGCCTGATTGTTCTGCGCGGCGGCCAGCACGGCGCCGGAGGACGGCTGGATCGCGACGATCGTCGCGGGGGTGCCGACACTGACCACGGCTTCCTCGGCTGCCAGCTGCAGGCGGGAGTCCATGGTTGCGACGATGTCCGGTCCGGGCGGGCCCTGGAAGCCTGCCTGCGGGATGAGCGTGCCGTCGGGGTCCACGAGATGGACGGCCCAGCCGGCCGTGGCATCCCGGTTTGCCTGCCACACCTTGCGCAGCGGATCCAGCAGCGGCGTCGTGATACGCCGATCCGCCGTGATGAGCTTCGGCGTCTTGATGGTGACGACACCGGGGATAGCGAGATCCTGCTCGAGGTACTCCCAGTCCTGGTCGCGCAGCAGCACGGCGGTGACCTGCTGGCCGGGCTTCTCGGCCATCTCCGCCATCATCGTGTCGGACGTCACGAGGGGCGCCACCGGCTCGAGGACCTCCGCGAGACGCCGGGTGGTCGCGACGGGATCGGGCATCGTGGCGGGATCGAGGGTGACCGAGTTGATGGTCTGCTCGTTCATGAGCAACGCACCGAACGCGTCGAAGACCCGCGGCGGAGCGGCGTCCGTCCGGTCGTAGCGGACGATCCGTCCGTTGCCCAGGTCGGGCGCGAGGATCGACGGATCCCAGGAGATCCGCCAGCCGACGGACAGGTTCCGCACGCCACCCTGAACCTGGTAGGTCCAGTCCTTGCCCTCACCGAAATGCCAAGCGGCACCGACGGTGAAGAAGCCGGAGTCCGAGCCGAGATCCATGAACTGGGTCAGGTCGAACTTGGCGTCCTCGGGTTTGAGTCCGTCGAACATCTGCTGAATCGCCGTCTCCGCGGCGTTGGGATAAGAGGTCTGCGCTGCAGCAGCGGCGGCGTCGCCCTCGTTCAGTGCGTTGACGAAGTCGTCGACGACCGACTGAGCGGTCGCCTCCTCTTTCGACAGCACACACGACGCCAGAATCACCGCCAGAACGACAGCCGACGTCAGGGCGATCACGTATCTGTTGCGGCGGCCAAGCGATCGTCCATTCCCCATGTCCACCATCTTGCTTTCAGTCACATGCGTAACAAGCACCATTTGCCTACGAAGGAGTTACGGTTGAGCCACAACTTATCCCCGAACGGCCAAGCGCGAACGGGTTTATCGAAGAAAACGCCCCGCAGCCTGCACAGCAGGGGCCGAACTGTCACCTGTTGCTATAAATACGGCAAATGCTAGGTCGTCCTTGATTCCGACGAACCAGCCGTGCGCGGGACCATTTCCCGACTCGGCCGTCCCCGTTTTGCCGAGCAGTCCCGGAATGTCCTGCAGCGCAGTAGCGGTACCGCCCGTCACAGTTTCGCGCATCATCGTCCGGAGGTCGGAGGTGACGTTCGCAGGCACGGTGGGCGCCGTCTTGTCGGCGGTTCCCGGTTGGCCTTGCACGATCATAGGCGACGGCGTCGAACCGTTCGCGATGGAGGCGGCCACCATGGCCATCCCGAACGGCGTCGCGGTCACCTGCCCCTGCCCGATCCCGGACTCGACGCGGGCCGCCGGACTGTCGGCGACGGGCACGTTGCCGGTCACGGTCGTCAGCCCGGGCGTCACGTAGTCGACGCCGAGCCCGAACTGCAGCGCGGCCTGCTGCAGGGCGTCGGGCGGCAGGCCGACCGCCAGCCGTCCCATGGTGGTGTTGCACGACCGCGCGAAGGCGGTGTGCAGCGGGACCGCACCGAGGTCGAATTCGTCATCGTTGGGGATCTGCCTGCCCTCGATGTTCTCGGTGCCGGGGCAGGGCAGAACGGTGTCCGGTGTGGCGGCACCGGCCTGCAGGGCCGCGGACGTCGTCACCGTCTTGAACGTGGATCCCGGTGGGTAGAGGCCGGTCAGCGCGACCGGCCCGAGTGCGTCGGCCGGGGCGTTCTGCGCTACCGCCAGCACCTCGCCGGTGGAGGGTCGCAGGGCGACGATCGCGGCCTGCTGCGGGACGTCGGCGAGCGCCCGCTCGGCAGCCATCTGCATCGGGAGGTCGAGGGTCGTCGCGATGTCGGGGGCGTCGGGGCCCTGCTCGCCGGCGACGCTCTTGGCCGCGCCGTCCTGGCCGACCAGCTGCACCGCCCAGCCGGCGGAGGCGTCCTGTCCCTCCTGCCACAGGTCGCCGAGGCCCGCCAGGGTGGGTGAGGCCAGCGCCTTGTCCGTGCTGAGCAGTCTGGTCTGCGGGGCCAGCGTCACGCCGGCGAGTTGCCGCAACTGCGGTTCGATCGGCGCGAGGTCCTCGGCGCGCAGCGAGATGGCCGTGACCGGCTTGCCCTGGGCGCCGGCCAGATCCTGCTGGAGCGAGGCGGCGGTGATCGTCGGGGCGATGGGCGACAGCAACGCGGCCACCGCCGCGGTGTCCGCACCCGGTTCGAGGTTGACGAGCGTCACGACCTGTTGCTCGAGGATCGGTGCCCCGCCCGCCGCGAGGACCTTCGGCGGCGCCCCGGTCGTGGTGGTGTACCGGACGGTGGTGTCGTCGGTGAGGCCGGGTGCGAGGACGGCCGGGTCCCAGACGATCTTCCAGTCGTCGCCTTCCTTGGTGGCGTTGCCGGTGGTGCTGTACTTCCACTCCTGCCCCGGCGCGAACGGCCACGACACGTCCATCGTGAACGTGCCGCCGTTGTCACCCGCCTCCTGCACGTCGGTGCGGGTGAACGTCCCGTCCTTGTTTCCGAGCCCGTCGTACATCGCCGTGATCGCGGCGGTTGCGGCGGCCGGATCGGTGGTGAGTTCGGCGGCGGCCTGCACGTCGTCGCTGTTGAGGGCGTCGGCGAACTGCTGCGAGACGGTGTCGGGCTGGTCCGGCCCGAAGAGTCCGCAGGCGGAGAGCACGGACGCGAGGACGGCGATTCCGGCCGCTGCCTTCCGGGTGGGGGTGGGACGGATGGGGCTGTGACGAACGGTTGAGGTGCGCACGGACTCGATCATGCCTGACGTGGTGGCGCGCCTCGAATAATCGGTGTAATCATGTAATCAGTGCTGCATCACAGTGATCGCGGCACCAGGGTCCCCAGGAGGACGCCATGAGGAACACACAAGGTCCGGGCCCGCGCCGCTTCGGCCGGCCCGGTGGATGGCAGCAGGCGGATGTCCCCGATGCGAGCGACGCGGCCGAATGGTTCACCGGCCGTCTTCCCGACGACTGGTTCACCGGCCCCGCGACCGTCGAGGTCGACCGCGAGGAGATCGTGGTGGTCGGCGAATTGCCGCCCGTCGAGTCCGCCGACTCCGGTTCGGAGGCCGCGATCGACGGACGCATCTCCCGGTTCCGCGAAACGACCCGGGGCGATCGGATGCGCATCGCCGACGAGGCCGAGAGGCGTTACGGACGCAAGGTCGCGTGGGGCGTCAGCCTCGACGGCCACAAGACGTTGTTCACCCACCTCGCCGTTCCGGTGATGACCCGGCTGCGCCAACCCGAACGCAAGGTTCTCGACACGCTCGTCGACGCCGGTGTGGCGCGGTCGCGGTCGGACGCCCTGATGTGGACGGTGCGCCTGGCCGGCCAGCACAGCGAACAGTGGCTCGCCGAACTCCGCGACGCCATGGCGAAGGTGGACGAACTCCGGGCCGACGGCCCTCAGATCTAATTCGATTGCGCGGGCATCGGCGGCGTCCTATCGTGAACGTCACCGATGCGCACCGGGCGCGTCAGACAGAGGGGAACGGTCCATTGCTCCTGACGAGGTAGTCACGCGAGTCTTCATCCGCACACACCTCGGGAGTCCCCTATGGCCCAGTCATATCTGTCCCTGTCCGACCTCACGTTCACCTGGCCCGACGGCGAGCCGGTCTTCGACGGCCTCGACGCCGTCTTCGGCCCCGGACGCACCGGGGTGGTCGGTCTCAACGGTTCCGGTAAATCCACCCTGCTCCGGCTGATCGCCGGGCGCCTGCACCCCGACCGCGGGTCGGTGACGGCGCAGGGCGAGGTGGCGTACCTGCCGCAGGACATCACGCTCGATCCCACGCTGAAGGTCGACCGGATCCTGGGCATCGCCGACCTCCGGGCGGCGTTGCACCGCATCGAGTCCGGCGACGGCACACCCGACGATTTCGATGCCGCGACCGGCCGCTGGGACATCGAGGAGCGGGCGGTCTCGACCCTGCACCGCCTCGGTCTCGAACGCGTGCTCGGCAGCACGTCCGACCTCGATCGCACCGTCGGCACCCTGTCCGGCGGAGAGACCGTGTTGCTCGGCCTCACCGCGCAACTGTTGAAGGAACCGGAGGTGCTGCTCCTCGACGAGCCCACCAACAACCTCGACAGCGCGTCCCGCAGCAAGCTCTACGAGGTGGTGCAACAGTTTCCGGGCACCCTGCTGGTGGTCAGCCACGACCGCGACCTGCTCGATCTCATGAATTCCGTCGCGGAGCTGCGTGGTGGTGAGATCCGCATGTTCGGCGGGAATTTCAGTGCCTACCAGGAGATCGTCGAGGCGGAGCAGGAGGCCGCGCGGGCCGCGGTGCGCGATGCCCGCAGCGATGTGCAGAAGCAGAAGCGGGAACTCGTCGAGGCCCGCATCAAGATCGACCGTCGTAAGCGGTACGGGCAGAAGATGTTCGAGAACAAGCGCGAACCGAAGATCGTGATGGGGCTGCGGAAGCGTCAGGCGCAGGAATCCGCGGGGAAGCTACGGAACAACCACATCGCGAAGGTCGACGAGGCGCGGGAGTCGTTGACGGAAGCCGAAAGTGCCCTGCGGGACGACCGCGAGGTGCGCATCGACCTCCCGGCCACGGAAGTGCATTCGGGCCAGGAGGTGGTCTCCGTCCGGGACGTGAGCCTGCTCAGCGGACAGCAGGTGTCGCTGGACGTCGTGGGCCCCGAGCGGATCGCCCTCGTCGGACGCAACGGCGTCGGCAAGACGACCCTGCTCGACGCCGTCGTGGCCGCGGGACCGCGAGTTCCGTTCAAGGCGCTGCCGCAGCGACTCGACGTGTTCGACGAGTCGCTCACGGTCGCCGAGAACGTGGCCGCGGCGGCGCCTCACGCGTCGCAGGAACAGATCCGTGCCCAACTGGCCCGGTTCCTGTTCCGCGGCAACGATTCCGACGTGCTCGCGGCGGCATTGTCGGGTGGGGAACGGTTGCGGGCCGCGCTCGCGACCATCCTGCTGGCCGAACCCGCCCCGCGGCTGCTGCTGCTGGACGAGCCGACGAACAACCTCGACCTGCCGAGCCTCACTCACCTCACGCAGGCGCTCCGCAGCTACCGCGGCGCGTTGATCGTGGTCAGTCACGACCGACAGTTCCTCCACGACATCGGCGTCACCCGGTGGCTGGAACTGACCGACGAGGCCCTTCGGACCCGTGCGCCTTTCGGNGCCCCCGCTACCGGAAAGGCGCACGGGTGCCGGAGGCGCCGGTCATTCGGCCACGCCGATGTCCTCGTTCCAGAGTTCGGGCTGGGTCTCGATGAATTCGGCCATCAGGTCGATGCAGTGCTGATCGCGCAGGACGGTCACGTCCACGCCGTTCTCGCGGAGCCATTCGTGACCGCCGGTGAACGTCACGCTCTCCCCCACCACGATCGCGCCGATGTTGAACTGCCGGACCAGACCGCTGCAGTACCAGCACGGTGACAGGGTCGTCACCATGATCGTCGAGCGGTAGTCACGTTGGCGCCCGGCCGCGCGGAAGGCGTCCGTCTCACCGTGGACGGACGGGTCGCCGTGCTGGACTCGTCGGTTGCGACCGCTGCCCAGCAGGGTTCCGTCGCCGGCGAATAATGCAGCCCCGATCGGTATTCCGCCCTCACGTTTGCCGAGTTCGGCTTCGGCGATCGCCACGGCCAGCAGTTCCTCGGGGTCGAGCGCCGCCCGCGCGGAGTTCAGGGGAATCGACATGCCTCTACCTTCCCTGCGGGACGCGGCCACCACAACAGCGAAATCGTGTGGGTTGTTCGTCTACGCCGATCTCGGCGAACTGTCGCGCCACACATCCAAGGGAACGTGGCCGACTGCGGCGCCGTGCGGGCCGAGCAACCGCCCCATCCGTTTGAGCGGTCGAAGCGTCACCCGGCGGCTGTCGACGCGAACGTTGTCGGACAGGGCAACGAGCCGTTCCTCGATGCGGCGGCAGTCCTGCGCCGAGCGCAGCCACAGGTACACGAGCAGGTTGTATCGCCCGCTGGTCGAGGCGCACAGCCGGATTTCGGGCCACGTGGACACGGCACGGCCCACACGGTCGAGATCTGCACCCGCGTCGACCTCGAATATTGCATTGAGCGGCCAGCCTGCTGCCTGCTGGGTCATGTCACATCGGAAGGCCAATTGGCCTGATCGCGTGAGCTTGCCGAGCCTGCGCCTGACGGTCGTCTCGCTGACTCCGCACCGGTCGGCCAATTCGGCGTAGCTGCAGCGCCCGTCGGCGCTCAATGCGTCCAGCAACGGACGGTCGGACGCCTTCAGCGGAACCGGGAACGGATCACTCGGTGGCGTGGTGAGCTGGGCGCGCTGGGCACTGTCCAGCGTCCGCGGCTGCCATCCGCCGCCTTCGTGGTAGACGTGCAGACACAGCTCGGCCCGAATCGAGACCACTCCGGGTATCCGGCTCAGATGGTCGTGGACCAGATCGTCCAGGGCCTGGGGGCCGGCGGTGGCGACGGCGGCAAAGTATTGCGCCTTGCCGTCGGTGCGTTCGACCTGATAAGCGCAGTTCAGCCCGCACAGTGCTGAGCCGACGCGGTGAACGGCCTCGGGAGTGCACTCGAGCGTCACGTAGGCGTTCGTGTGGTGTTGCCCGACCGGGTACGCGGTGATCCACGCCTGTCCGTCGTCGGATAGCTGGCGCCAGCGCCGGGAGGCGGTGGTGGCGTCCACACCGAGGGCAGTGCCGATCTGGGCCCAGGACCCGCGTGGGCTGATCTGGAGCGCGTTGAGCAGGGTCAGGTCGAACTCACTGAACGAGGCGCCGCCGGAATCCGGCACGAAGGGGTGTTCTGCGCCGGAATGCTGCGCGTCAGGGGTTTCGAGTGCCACGCGGTCCATTGTGAGTCATCCCACCCATCGAGTTCGTCTTGTGAGGAGATTTATCGTGCTGCGTTCCACTCGCATCACCGTGCTACTGCTCTTCGCGGCGTGGGCGGTCGACTACATCGACCGACTCGTCATCAATCTCGCCCTGCCCGCGATCGGTACGGAATTCGCACTCGACTACGGGCAGCGCGGCCTGATCGTGTCGGCGTTCTTCGTCGCCTACGCGCTGTCGCAGATCCCGGGCGGGCTGCTCGCCGATCGGTTCGGTGCTGTGCGTATCGCCCTCGCGGGTCTCATCGCGTGGTCCCTGTTCACCGAGCTCACGGCGATCGCCTGGTCGTTCACCGCACTGTTGGCGATCCGGCTGCTGTTCGGCTTCGCGCAGGGCGTGTTTCCCGCAGCCGCGATCAAGCTGTTGTCGGAACGCAGCGTGCCCGAGCAGCGGATGACAGCCAACGGGTGGATGCTGAGTTCGAACGCCTTCGGCTCGTTCGCCGCCGCGATCATCGCGTCGATTCTGTTGCCACTGTGGGGATGGCGGCCGATGTTCGCCGTCATCGCCGTCCTCGGGGTTGTGGTCGTGGTTGCGATCAAGCGTTGGATGCCCGAGGCACTGCCCTCGGATGTGTCCACTCTCGACCCCGCCACGGCACACCGAAGCAGCAGTTCGAGTGGCGTGGGGATCGTGCTCCGAGCGCCCGCGATGTGGTGTTTCGCGCTGGTGTTCTTCGGATACGACGTGATCGTGTGGGGCATCGGCTCCTGGACCGTCTCGTATCTCCACGAGGAGCGGGGCGTGTCGATCGGCACCGCGGGTCTGCTCTCGATCGCCCCGACCCTCGTGGCCGCCATCGCCGTGATCGTCGGCGGCCGTTTGTCGGACCGGTGGGAGGGAAGACCCAGCCGCATCATCGTCCCCGCGATGATCGTCAGTGCCGCACTCGTGATCGTCCTGCCCCACACGGAATCGGTGACCATGTTCGTCGTCGTCGGAACCGTCCTCAGCGGCATCAGTGCACTGTGCTACATGCCCGCGTTCGCGGTGCCGCTGCGCAGCCTCCCGGCTTCGGTTTCCGGGGCCGCGTCCTCGATGATCCTGTTCGGCGGCATGATCGCCGGCATCGCGGCGCCCTTGGCCTTCGGAGCGATCGTCGACGCCGCGTCCTGGACCACTGCTTTCGGTGCGCTGGCCGTCGGCCCGCTCATCGCGATCGCCGCCGTTCTCGCCGCACCCCAAACCACCGACCACATGCTCGCCGCCGTCCGGCTCGACCGCACCCCCGACCGAGAGGAAACCCATGAGCATTCCACTGTCGAATGATGCCGCACAGCAGCCCCATTGGCGGGACGTCTACGACGATCTCCACGCGCATCCCGAGCTTTCAGCGTGCGAGTACCGCACCGCGGGTCTCGTGGCGCACGAGTTGCGTGCCCTCGGCGGCTGGGAGGTGACCGAGCGCGTCGGTGGCACCGGCGTCGTCGGTGTTCTGCGGGGCGGCCCCGGGCCGGTGGTGCTTCTGCGCGCGGATATGGACGCCTTGCCTGTGCAGGAAGACACAGGCTTGGACTACGCGTCGAGGGTGCCCGGGGTCATGCATGCTTGCGGACACGACGTGCACGTCGCTGCGCTCCTCGCGGTGTGCGCGCGACTCGCCGGCGCGCCGACGATCGACGGCACGGTTCTGGCGGTGTTCCAGCCCGCGGAGGAAACGGGGCAGGGTGCGCGCGCCATGCTGGACGACGGCCTGTTCGAACGGTTTCCGACGCCCGCGATCTGCCTGGGCCAGCACGTAGCGCCGTTGCCCGCGGGCGTCGTCGTCTCCCGGGAGGGTGCCGTGATGGCCGCGTCCGACAGCATCCGAGTGACACTGTTCGGGCGCGGTGGCCACGCGTCGACGCCACACAGCGCGGTCGATCCGTTGCTGATGGCGGCCTCACTGACACTGCGATTCCAGACTCTCGCCGCCCGTGAGGCCTCCGCCCGGCCGGCGCCGGTGCTCACCACCGGTGCATTGCATGCGGGCACCGCCGCGAACATCATCGCCGACGATGCCGAGTTGCTCCTCAGCCTGAGGACGTTCACACCGGCGTCGCGTGAGCGGATGCTGACGGCGATCAGGCGACTGGCCGAAGCGGAGGCGGCCGCTGCCGATGCGCCGAAGTCTCCGGATATCCAGGAGTTCAACAGCTTTCCGTTGACCGTCAACACTCCGGACGTGACCGGGTCGGTGCTGCGGACAATCGCCGAGGCCGGAATGCCCGTACATCGTCTGCCCCATCCACTGACCGGCAGCGAGGACTTCGGCGAACTCGGGACCGCGGCGCGGTGTCCTTCGGTGTTCTGGCACATCGGTGGGATGGAACACAAGCGCTTCAGTGAAGCGGATCTCGCGGCCCTGGCAGCGGGGCAACCGCCGGCCGGAATGCCACCGAACCACTCACCACGGTTCGCGCCCGACCCGGCATCCGTGCTGCCCGCCGCGACCGCAGCAATGCACGCGGCGGCGACGCACGCGCTCGCCACGGAGTGCTCACCGCACGCTGCGTCCCGCTAGCACTGCGCCACAACAGCTTCGACGACCCATCGGGTTCTACGAAAGACGAGGAACATATGACCACCGATCTCCCGTACCTCAGCGCCACCGCAGCGCGAGCACTCTTCGACTCGCGCGAACTGTCCCCGGTAGAGCTGATGCACGCCCTCATCGACCGTGCCGAGCAGGTCGAACCCCACGTGAACGCGTTCTGCGAGCAACTCTTCGACGAGGCACTCGTACAGGCCGAGGAAGCCGAGCAGCGCTATCTCGGACGCGGCCCGGCGCCGCGTCCGCTGGAGGGCATTCCGGTGGCCGCCAAGGAAAAGCACGCTATCGCCGGGCGATCCCTCACCGAGGGCTCGCTGGTGAACAAGGACGTTGTCGCGGCCGAGAGCGCTCCGGTGATCGAGCGAATCCACGCCGCAGGCGGCATCATCCACGCCCGCACCACCACCCCCGAATTCAGCGTCGCCGGGTTCACCCACACCCCGATGTGGGGCGTGACCCGCAACCCCTGGAACCTCGCCTACAGCCCGGGCGGATCCTCCGGCGGCTCCGCGGCGGCGCTGGCCGCCGGAACCACCCCGCTGGCGACCGCGTCGGACATCGGGGGCTCGACCCGGGGCCCGGCGGCGTTCACCGGGACCGTCGGATACAAGGCCCCGTACGGGCGAATCCCCGGGGTGCCCCCGATGAGCATGGACTTCTATCGCGGCGACGGTCCCATGGCACGCACCGTCGACGACACGATCCTGTTGGCGAACATGCTCATCGGGCCGGACGTCCGCGACCACACCTCACTACGTCCTGCGATCACGCTGCCCACCGAATACCCCTCGGTGGAGGGCATGCGCGTGGCGTTGAGTATCCGGCTGGGCTGCTTCGTGGTGGAACCGGAGATCGAGGCCAACACCCGCGCGGTGGCACGTGCGCTCGAGACCGCCGGGGCGATCGTCGAGGAGATCGAGCTGCCGTGGACCGCCGAGGAGATCCGACTGGCAGTGACAACACATTTCGGCACGATCATGGGTGCGATCGTGGCGCAGGTCGCGGCCGGGAACGAGGATCTTCTCGCCCCCTACACCCGCGCGTTCGCGACCCAAACCGCGAGCGCCCGCACGGGGGCAACCTTCGTCGACGGTTTGCGAATCGAGACCCGGATGCACCGACAGCTCGCCGAGGCGATGTCCGGGTTCGATGCCCTGCTGTGCCCGACGTCCGGCGTATCGGCCTACCCCGCGGGGGACGACATGCTCGACGGGATCGTCGTCGACGGTCAGCGGCTCGATCACGCCGCGGAGGCGTTGCTCACCCTCCCGTTCAACATCAACAACCGGTGTCCGGTCCTGGCCGTCCCCAGCGGTCACGCGTCATCCGGCGTCCCCACCGGGGTGCAGATCGTCGGGCACACCTACGACGACGCCACCGTCTTCCGTGTCGGCAGGGCCGTCGAACAGCTGCGACCGTGGGATTACACGCGAGAGCATCGTCCCGGCGTGTGAGGTACGCAGGTGAGGCCGCGACTTCTGAGTGATGCAGACTGGGCGGGTGCAGCACGCTACCAATCCCGTCGACGGTGTCCGGATCGCGTACAAGACCGTCGGCGACGGTGAGCCGCTCGTTCTCCTTCACGGCACGGCGCTCTCCCACGCGATCTGGCGGGGATTCGGTTACGTCGCCGCGCTGCGTGACCGGTACCGGCTGATCCTGGTCGATCTGCGGGGCCACGGGCGCAGCGACAAGCCGCACGACGAGAGCGCGTACGCCATGGAGCTGGTCAGCGGCGACGTTCTGGCGGTCCTCGACCACCTGGATCTTCCGAGCGCGCACGTGCTGGGGTATTCGCTCGGCGGCCGGGTCGCGCTGGCCTTGGCGGTCGGGGCGCCCGAACGGCTGGAGAGCCTGATCGTCGGCGGTGGCAGCAGCCGACCGCAGGCCGGCGCGTTCGACCGCCTGTTTTTCCCGGGCTGCATCGACGTCCTCGAGCGGGACGGCATGGATGCGTTCCTGGGGCAGTGGAATGCCCTGCGCGCGTGGCCGATCGACGCCGGCACCCGGGCGGCGTTCATGGCGAACGACGCGAAGGCGCTCGCCGCGTACATGCGGCGTTCCGGTGTGGAGCCGGGGGTGGACGACGACGTCCTGCGCGGGATCGCCGTCCCCACCCTGTTGTTCGTCGGTTCGAACGACGCCGAGAGGATCGGCGACACCCAGCGGGTGGCGGCACTGATTCCCGGTGCGTCGCTGACGATCCTGCCCGGTTTCGACCACTCGACGGCGGTGGCCGCGAGCACCGAGGTGCTCGCGGCCGTCGAGCCGTTCCTCGCTTCGGTGTGACCGCTACATCCATTCGACCAGTTGGATGATCACCCCGTTGGGGTCGCTCATCTGGAAGTAGCGTTCGCCCCAGGGCTCGGTTTCGATGGGCGTCACGATCGGGACACCCTCCGCCTGCAGTCGCTCGTATTCGGCGTCGATACCGTCGACGACGAGCGCGATCAGCAACCCCTGGCCGGCGTCACCGGCGATCCGCGCGGGCTTGAAGGTTTCCAGTCCGGTCTTCAGGAAGACCAGATTGAAGCCCACGTCCGCACGCTTCAGTGACACGAAGCCCTCGGCTGCCATCTCCTCGACGAAGCCCAGGTGGGACTTGGCGAACTCGGCCGACGCACTGGGGTCTGCGACGTTCAGCGACAGTGCGCTCGCGGTGACCTTCACGGTGGTGTCCTTTCGTTGACGACACCCCACTAACGTACGCCGTACGACATTTGTTCCCGAGGGCCACACCTCACATCGCCAGCAGACCCTTCGCGATGTGCGTCACCTGGATCTCGTTGCTGCCTGCGTAGATCATGAGCGACTTCGCGTCGCGCGCGAGTTGCTCCACCCGGTACTCGGCCATGTACCCGTTGCCGCCGAACAACTGCACCGCCTCCATCGCCACCTCTGTGGCCGCCCGCGAGGAGTAGAGCTTCATCGCCGACGCCTCCGC
This sequence comes from Rhodococcus mengyinensis, assembly GCF_048381435.1. Taxonomy (NCBI): domain Bacteria; kingdom Bacillati; phylum Actinomycetota; class Actinomycetes; order Mycobacteriales; family Nocardiaceae; genus Rhodococcus; species Rhodococcus mengyinensis. The sequence goes on from NZ_JBLWIT010000092.1 coordinate 18,220, forward strand.
GAGGCTCACCTGATCCCCCGCCGCGGTGCGCTCGATGGCATTGAAGACCATGTTCTGCACGTTGATGCGGGCGATTTCCATCTCGGCGAGCTTGAGCTGGATGAGCTGGAACTGGGCGATCTCCTTACCCCACAGCTTGCGGGACTTGGCGTAGTCGACGCACAGCCGGTGACACTCGTTGATGATGCCGAGCGACAGCGACGCGATGCCGATCCGTTCGGCCGCGAAGCTCTCCTTCGCGCTGGACTTGCCGTCGGACTTGCCGCCGTCCTCCGTCTCGCCGAGCAGACGGTCGCGGGTGAGGCGCACGTTGTCGAAGAACAGTTCTCCGGTGGGTGAGGAGTTCATGCCCATCTTCTTGAACGGCGCACCCTGGGTGAGCCCCTCCATGCCCGCGTCGAGGACGAAGGCGAGAACCTTCCGGTCGCGACGGTCGACGGACGAGTCTCCCTCGTCGAGCTTCGCGTAGACGATGATGACGTCGGCGTACGGGCCGTTGGTGATGAACGTCTTCTGCCCGTTGAGGATGTAGTCGTCGCCGTCGCGGCGCACGTAGGACTTCATGCCGCCGAACGCGTCCGAGCCGGAGTCGGGCTCGGTAATGGCCCAGGCTCCGACCTTCTCGAACGTGACCAGTCCGGGTAGCCAGCGCTCCTTCTGCGCCAGCGTCCCGCGACTGCGGATGGTGCCCGCCGCCAGCCCGAGGCTCACCCCGAGCGAGGCGACGAGCCCGAGGCTGACGCCGGCCAACTCGGCGTTCATGATGACGCCCATGCTGCCCGCACCGCCGAGGCCGCCGGACTTCTCTTCCTTCGCGCCGGACACGGCCCCACTGCGTTCGCGGTCCAACGACTTCGTCAGCGCGTCACGGGCCATCTCGTCCAGACCGAAGGTGGCGAAGAGTTTGCGGATGATGTCGAACGGAGGCAGCTCACCGGTCTCCAACTTGTCGACGTGCGGTCGAATCTCCTTGTCGATGAAACCGCGGATCGCGTCGCGGAACATCAGGTCGGTATCTGACCACTCATACATGCCGGGCACTCCAGTCACTGAGAGAAAGGGTTGCCGCAAATATAGAACACGTTCCTATTCTTGGACAGGTGTGCCGGTCAGCACTAGCGGCCGTCGGTTTCACCGACCCCGAGCCACGTCGACCTCAGCCGGTCGAGGGTGCCGTCCGCGGCCAGGGTGCGCTGCGCCGACTCGATGCGTTCGCGCAGCGCGTGATCCCCCGTGCGGACGGCGACGGCGATCTCCTCGCGGGAGATTTCCCGTTCGACCACCTCCACGTGCGGGCGATCCCGGACGAGCCAGGTGAGGACAGGCGCGAGTTTCATGACGGCGTCGCACCCGCCCGAGGACAGGTCGTCGAGAGCCTGCCCGATCCGGTCGTAGGCGTACACGCGGATCGCGCCCGCGCGATCCTCCGCGACCAGCCTCTCCACGATCGGCTGACTCGTGTTGCCGTGCTGGACACCGACGGTCAGACCGCCCAGGTCATCCACCCCGCGCACTCCCGGATGTCGCGACGTGTCGACGGCGAGGGACTGACCCGACACGAGGTACGGAGCGCAGAAATCTGCGCGCGCCCTCCGCTGCGGTGTCACGGTGGTTCCCGAGGCGATGCAGTCGAATTCACCGTCCGCCAGCGCATCGAAGATGCCGTTGAAGTCGGTGCCCCGGTACGGGACGAGCGACCATTCGAGGCCGAGCACCTGCGCGACGGCCCGCGTGAACTCGACATCGAAACCCGCAGGAGCCCCGCCGTCCCGGAACTCGAACGGCGGGTCGGGCAACGCCGAACCCACCCGCAGTATGTGCGCTGCCGCCGTCATCTCATCCCTCTCCGCCGTGACGAGTGCCTACGAGCCGATCAGCCCCAACCGCTGTGCCAGCCACGGCAGTTCCTTCTCCAGCCCCGCCGACCACACCGCGAAGCTGTGCCCGCCGGGGACCTCCGCGTACTGCACGTCCATACCCGCGGCCTTCGCTGCCTGATACACCTTCTGCGCGCCGGGTTTGTAGGCGTCGTCGTCGGAGCCGACCACGAAGACCCCTGCCGAGTCCGGGTACTTGTTCGACGCCATCAGATCGAGCGGGTTGACCTTCTTGAACTCGGCCTCGTCACCGCCGAACGCCTCGTCGAGGGTGCGCTGGTGGTCGCCGAGTGTGGGTTCTTCCTGACCCGAGATGTCGAGGAACGTCGGGTACACGTCGGGATAGTTGGTGGCCATCTGCAGCGAACAGGTGCCGCCGTAGGAGAGGCCGCCGATGGCCCACGCCTTGGGGTCCGGGTTCACCTGCAGGTTCGACTTCACCCAGGACGGAACGTCCTTCGCCAGATACGTGGCCACGTTGCCCAGCTTCGAATCGACACACAGGGGGTTCGCGATCTGCGAGCCGGTGCCGTCTGCCACCACCACGATCGGGGCCAGTCCCCCGTGTTTCGCGGCGAACTCGTTCATCGTGGTGGCGAGCTTGCCGCCGGCGAACCAGTCCTCCGGCGCACCGGGCTGACCGGCCAGCATCACGAGCACCGGCAGCAGGGGGCGCGGGTTGGCGAAGTAGGCGGGCGGGAGGTAGATCTCGGCGTCGCGGGCGGCGAACCCCGACGCGGTTCCGGGGACGGCCGCCGTCAGGACCCTTCCCTCGCTCGGCATTCCGGGCGGGGCGGTCCACGACGCGTCGAGAGGTGTTCCCGTCACCACGTTCTCGGCGGCGCTGCCGAGGTCGTTCATCTGAACCCGGTCGAACGGCTCCGCCCCGAAGGCCGTGCCCACCGTGGGGTAGGCGTCGAACACCAGGTTGATCTGCGTCGCGGACGCGAGAATCACGGCGAGAACCGCGAGAACCGAGACGACGGCGGCTTTCACCGTCCGGCCGGCGCGGATCCTCGGCACGAGCAGGACGATCGCGAAGAGCCCCAGACCGATCCACACGTAGATGGAGATCTCGATGGGGTCGGGGAACGGCCGGAGCACCTTCTCGACCATCACGTTGAGGACGACGGTGACCACCACCGACACGGCCAGGCAGATCGGAATCGCTTTCCTGGGGTACCAGGGTGCGCGGGCGGCGAGCAGCCACACGCCGCCGAGCGCACCGATCACCGTGAGGATCCAGGGCAGAGGCCCTGAGATCACGCTGAGGTCGCTGAGCCATTCCACGTCACGAAGCCTAGAGCGCGAACCCGCACTGCGTCGGCGACTCGGAGCGACCGGTAAAATTGCCGGGGTGACATTCATCAAGGTGTGCGGTCTGCGAGACGAGGCCTCCGTCGACCTGGCCGTGCGCCTCGGCGTCGACGCCGTGGGTTTCGTGTTCGCCGACAGCGTCCGCCGGATCTCCCCCGAGGACGCCGCGCCGCTGGTCCGCCGGGTCACCGGTCACACCGTCGCGGTGGGTGTGTTCAAGGGGAGTCCCGTGTCGGAGGTGATCGAGGTCGCCGCCGCGGCGGGTCTCGGGACCGTCCAGGTGCACGACCTGAAGTCCGCCGACGACGTCGCCCGGTTGCGGGAGGCGGGGCTCGGCGTGATCCGTGCCGTGGTCGCCGGTGACACGTCGGGCGATTTCGGCGCCGACCGCATCCTCGTCGACGGGGCGACCGCCGGGGCGGGCGTGCCCTGGGACTGGGCGAACCAGAGCCGGCCCGACGGCGAGTGGATCCTCGCCGGCGGACTTCATCCCGGCAACGTGCGGGCCGCCGTCGACGCGACCGGCGCGTGGGGCGTCGACGTGTCGAGCGGCGTCGAATCCTCGCGTGGAGTGAAGGATGCGGCGCTGATCGAGCAGTTCGTCGCCGGCGTCCGGTCCGGCGACTGAGTCAGCCCGGCATCCCGGCCACGGAATCTTCGACGTCCCACGACGCGAGCACCGTCCGGATGCCCACGACGAGCGCGAGCGGCTGGTCGATCATCACGTGATGTCCGGCGTCGGGGATTTCCACGACCCCCGCGGTGGGCCCGAATCGACGGCGCATGTCGTCCATCATGGCGTCGGTGACGATGCCGTTCTCGGCGCGGAAGTACGCGATGCGGCAGCGTGGGTCGGATCCCCCGAGGTGGTTGCTGCCGTGACGCGCGAAGAACGTGGAATCGAACTTCCACGACCAGCCGCCGTCCACCTCCTCCATCGAGTTCTCGGCGACGTGACGCAGGACCGCGGGCACCGCGGTGTCCTGCGGCGGGACGAACCGGAACCGCTCGAGCGCCTCGGCCCTGGACGGGTAGACCTTCTTCGGACCGAAGGCACGCTGCTTGCGCGCTTCCTCCTCCTCCGGTGTGCGGGCGAGGACGGGCGAATCGATCAGCTGGACACCGGCCAGATCCTCGCCGAACAGCTGCGCTGCCACGTAGGACACCATGCCGCCCATGCTGTGCCCGACGAACACCGGCGCCCCCGAGATGCCCGCAGGCTTCGCCACCGCCAGGGCTTCCTCCGCCCACTGCTCCAGGCCGTACTCCGCGCGCCGGTCGCTGTCACCGTGCCCGGTCAGGTCGAGAGCGACGACGCGACGGCCCGTGGCCAGCATGGGTGCCACATGGTCCCACCACCGGCTGTGGGCGGCGCCGCCGTGCACGAGCACGGTTCCCGGTGAGCCCGACGGCCCCCACGCACGGTAGTGGACCTGCGCCCCGGCGACGTCGACCCGGCCGGTGTCGACCGGCGACGCCAACGCCGTGGTGAACCAGTGGGGCGCGTTCGTCTGCACGTTGCTCATTCACCGAACATACCGACGACGCGCGGCCGTCCTCGCCCGCCCTACAGAAGGTCGAGCATGGCCGTGACCGCGCGTTCGACCACCGGGAACTTGTCCGGGGCCAGATCGTGGCGGGCCCCCTCGAGTTCGACGAGCGTCGTCGGTGCGGGGATCAGTTCGAGTGCCGACCGCATTTCGCCGGTAGTCGCGAACGGGTCCTTCGAACCGTGCACCACCACGGTTGGGGTGCGGAGACCGGGCAGGTGCTCGGTGCGGAGCTTCTCCGGCTTGGCCGGCGGATGCAGCGGGTACGACAGCAACAACAGGGCGTCGACGAGACCCGGTCGCTCCGAAGCGAGCATGGACGCCTGCCGCCCGCCGTACGAGTGCCCGCCTGCCCACACCGGCGCCGACACCAGCTCCCGCATCACGGCCACCGCGGCCGCGACGCCGTCCCGATCCTCCGCCGCCTTCGACGGATGCGGCGGACCCGACGCGCGGCGCTGACGGAACGGCAGATCGAACCGCAGGACGACTACGCCCCGCTCCACGAACCCGTCGGTCATGGCACGCAACAGCTTTGTGTCGCAGTCACTTCCCGCTCCATGCGTCAGAACCAGCCCCGCCACTGCGTCACCCGCGGGGCGGTGGAGATGTCCGCGCACACCGTCACGTTCCAGCAACTCGTTCATGCGGTTCACGGTAGTGGAATGGCGAGCAACTCCGGGGCGAGCAACTCCGCGAGTTCTTCGCACAGCTGGTTCGCGAGGTCGTTGGCGCGTGGCACGACGCCCATGCTCCAGTACCCGTGCAGCATGCCCGGCGAGATCCGGAGTCGCACCGGCACACCGGCGGCCTCCAGCGCAGCGGCGTACGCGGGGGCGTGATCTCGGAGCGGATCGCATTCGGCCCCGCACACGATGGCGGGTGCCACCCCCGCCAGATCGCCCTCGATCGGCGAGACGCGGGGGTCCGACGACAGTCTGCGGTCGTCGAGGTAGCCGGCCCCCATGTCCTCGTTTGCCGGCATCCTGAGGAAATACCCGTCGGCGAGTTCGTCCATCGACGGGTAACGCTTCGCGAGATGCACCGGCACGTACAGCAGCAGTTGTGCCCGCAGAGGAAGTTCCGCGTCGCGGGCCGCCAAGGCCACCGACGCCGCGAGATTTGCACCCGCGCTGTCTCCGGCGACGGCAATTCGGGACGCGTCGCCGCCCAGCCGATCGATGGTGTCGTGGATCCAGTGGAGCGATGCCAGGCAGTCGTCGTAGCCCGCCGGGAACGGGTGTTCCGGTGCCAGCCGGTAGTCGACGGCGACGACGACGGAGCCGGTTCGGGCGCAGACGCGTCGAGCGTGTGACTCGTGCGAGTCGAGGCCGCCCATCACCCAGCCGCCGCCGTGCAGGTACAGGACGGTCGGCAGAGTCGACTCCTCCGTGTCCGGCCGGTAGATCCGGGCGGGGATGCCGCCGGCAGGACCCGGGACGGTGACGTTCTCGACTTCTCGTACCTCGAGCAGTTCGGGTTCGAAGTAGAGGGCACGCATCTCCTCGATGCGCTTGCGGGCGCCTTCGATCGTCGTCTGCGGACCTGCGGCGGCGTCCCAGTCGTTCAGCTTGTCCAGCAGTACTGCCATGTCGGGGTCGAGCGTCATGAGTTCTCCTCGTGATGGGGAACCGCACCGAGGCGGTTCGGGGATCGATTACTTCTTGCCCAGGTCGGTGATCGCGACGCTGCCCGTCTCCGGGGCGGTCACCGCCGAGAGGCCGGCAACCAGCAGGCAGACGGAGCCGAACGCCGCCACCGGTATCCACCCGTGCGTGCCGGTTCCGAGCAGCGCATAGCCGATGCTCGGGGCGAAGCCCGCGAAAGCGAACCCGATCTGCGTCGAGATGGCGATGCCGGAGAACCGCACTCGGGTATCGAACATTTCCGCGAAGAAGGTCGGACCGACACCGCTGACACCGGATGCGGCGGCACCGAACAAGGCCGACACCGCGAAGATCAGGGGAACGGAACCGATGCTCATCGCCTCGAAGTAGAAGAAGAACGCGGCGATGGCGCCGACGATTCCGGCGAGATACACGGGCCGGCGGCCGATCCTGTCTCCCAGCATCGCCCAGAGTGGAATGGCGAACAGCTGCATGATGTTTGCGATGACGCCCGCCCACAGCAGGGTCTGCCGTTCGAGCCCGGCCTCACCGGTACCGTAGGCGAGCGCGAAGACCGTCATGATCGTGCCCGACACGGCGAAGAGCGAGCACGCGATCACCCGAAGCATCTGCAGCCGATAATTCTTGAACAGTTCGACGACGGGGATCTCGACCAGCTCGTTGTCGCGTTCCGCCTCCCGGAACACCGGTGTCTCCTCCATCGTCCGGCGGACGAACAGCGCGACGATCGTCAGGATTCCGCTGACGAGGAACGGGATTCGCCACCCCCACGTCATCAGCATGCCCTCGGGCAGCGCGGCGACGGGGATGAACACCAGGGTCGCGATGAGCTGCCCCGCCTGGGTGCCGCTCATCGTGAAGCTGGTGTAGAACGCCCTCGAACCCTCCGGCGAATGCTCGAGGGTCAGCGAATTGGCGCCACTCTGTTCGCCCGCCGCCGACGCACCCTGCATGAGCCGCAGGACCACCAGCAGGATCGGCGCCGCGACCCCGATGCTCCCGAACCCCGGCAGGCATCCGATGAGGAACGTCGAGACACCCATCAGGACCAGCGTGAAGACGAGCACACGCTTGCGTCCGATGCGGTCGCCGTAGTGGCCGAGCGCCACGGCCCCGATCGGGCGGGCGATGTAGCCGACGCCGAATGTCGCCAGTGCCGCCAACGTGCCGGTCGCCGGACTCTCCGACGGAAAGAAGACCGTCGGGAAGATCAGGGCGGCCGCCGACCCGTAGATGAAGAAGTCGTAGTACTCGACGAGGCTGCCGAGGAAACTCGCGAAAGCCGCCTTACGGGGCTGACGCGCGGGAACACTCGCCGGGGTACCGACAGGCTGCTGCGCGTCCGGGTGCGCAGCGGAACCAGCTCGTACGCTCATGGGAGGACCTTTCGGACCGGAGTGGAGGTGATGACGTGCCGCGGATCACACCACCGCTGCGCCGACGACTCTGCCAAACCCCTTCATCACAGTCCAAGATCAACTTGGCATACTTTCGATAAGAACTACTTATCGACACCGTCGATCGTCGGCATGAGCTCCGCCGCGAGGGCGAGGACCGTCTCGAGCAGCGGTGTCAGGGGCCTGTCCGCCCACGCCAGCGCACCGCGGATTCGGTGGCGTCCGCCGTCCGTGGGCACGACGACGGCGTCGACGGCTCCGGTGCGATGGGAACTGACAGGAATGAGCGAGACCCCCACACCCGCCGCCACCAGCGCGGTCAGCGTCGTTCCGTCGGACGTTTCCTGCGCGATCTCCGGCGTGAACCCCGCGTCGTGGCATGCAGCCAGCACGTCCAGACGCAGAGTCGATCCCGACGCCGCGGGGTTGGTGACGAACGGATCGTCGCGCAGTTCGGACAGCGAGATCTCCGAGCGTTTCGCCAATCGGTGGTCGGCGTAGAGCAGCGCCCCCAGAGGCTCGACCGAGATCACTCTCGTCCGGATCTCGGGATGCGACAGGGCCGCCGAGACGAAACCGAGATCGAGCTTGCCGGAATAGATGTCGTCGAGGATCAGCCCGCTCGGTCTCGCCCCGTCGAGAACCAGCTCGAGCTTCGGATATCTCTTGCGCACGGTCCGAGCGAACAGGGGCAGCTTCGACTGTCCGTAGGCACCGCTGAATCCGACCCGCACACGGCCCTCCTCCGCGGGATTGCCCGCCGACGCCGACTGCTCGGCCCAGGCAACGGCTTTCATCGCGGATCGGCAGGGTTCGAGAAATTGCTCGCCCGCGGCGGTCAGCCGAATCGGTCTCGTACCGCGGTCGAACAGCTTCACTCCGAGATGCCTCTCCAGCTGCTGGATCTGCTGGCTGACCGCGGGCTGGGCTATGCGCAACGACTCGGCGGCCCGGCCGTAGTTCGACACCTCGGCTACGGCGAGGAACGCGCGCATCCAGCGGATCTCCATGCCCGCACCCTATGTGGTGTCGAAATACGACGGTTGATTGCGATTGGCTCTCGGTCTGTTTGCCGGGTTTCAGCGCGGGGTACCTTAACAACACAACCGCTGGGAGTAGCCAATGGACACCATGACTGTCATCTGGATCATCGTCGCGATCGTCGTCGTTCTCGCCCTGATCGCGCTGGCCGTTGCGGCATCGCGCAAGCGGAACCAGCGCCACCGTCAGCAGGCCGACAGCATCCGCGCAAACGCGCAGGAGCAGACGTCCGTCGTCGAGAAGCGCGAGGCGATCGCGGAGGAAACTGCAGCCAACGCCAGAAGGGCTCAAGCAGAAGCCGAGGCCAAGGCGGCAGAGGCCAAGAGACTGCAGGTCGATGCGCAGACGCACCAGAATACGGCGACCAATTCCCGTGACGACCTGAAGCACGAGTGGCAGCGCGCCGACGAGCTCGATCCCGACGTCAAGAAGACGGACACTGCGACGAACGACGCCAGGGCCACCGACGCTCGAACCACGGGAGCGGGGCCCACGAACACTCGGGCCACCGACGCTCGCACCACGGACGCAGGGCCTGCCAACGGTCGCCCCAGCGGCACGGACTCCACGAATACCCACGGAGCACACGCGAAGCCGACCGACACGTCGTCGACATAGCGTTCGAGTACGACACGTGCACCGGCCGGGCGCCGGTGCCCACACGGGAGGTCGGAAATGCGTATCGGACGGCTCGTGACGCTCATCGTGATCATCTGGCTGATCATCGGCGCCGTTGCCGTGTGGCAGCGCGGTTACTTCAAGGACACGACGGCCGATTGCGCCAGCGCCGGAACGATCGCGGTGACTGTGATCGCCGGCCCACTCAACTATGCGGGTGTGAACCCGAAGATCGATTGTGAAGTGCCGCAACCGAGTCAGTAGCTCCAGACCGTCAACCGAAAGAGGGAAGACCGTGATCGTTCTCGGGATCATCCTGCTCGTCATCGGCCTCGTCGCGGGGATTTCCATCCTCACGACGATCGGAATCATCCTTCTCGTCATCGGCCTCGTGCTACTACTGCTGGGCACGACGGGCCGCGCGGTCGGCGGGCGGAAGTATTGGTATTGACGCCGGCACCCTTCTGTTGAACATGATCAATCATTGACATTATCAATGATTGATAGATAGGTTCCTTTCGAGTATGCACGCGTGCGCCGCACGCGTGCCGTCGAAAGGAACCTCGCATGTCTTCGGTTGCACTGGAACGGACCATCTTCGACGCCGATCACGATGCGTTCCGGGAAACGGTGCGCCGGTTCGCCGAACGTGACGTGGCCCCGCATCTTCGCGACTGGGCCGAGGCGGGACAGGTGGACCGGGACCTCTACCGTCAGGCCGGCAAGCTCGGGCTCCTCGGGATCAATGTCGAGGAACGATTCTCCGGCGGCGGAATCGACGACTTCCGTTTCAACGCCATCGCCATCGAGGAGCTCTGCCGCGTCGGGGCCCCCGCCGTGGTGATGGGCCTGGCCGGCATCAACGACCTCGTGACGCCGTACCTCGTCTCGCTGGCGAACGAGGAGCAGAAGCATCGGTTCCTGACCCCCTTGTGCACCGGCGAGAAGATCGGCGCCATCGCCATGACCGAGCCGGGCGCGGGTAGCGACCTGGCCGCGATCTCCACGACCGCCCTCCCCGACGGCGACGATCTGGTCCTCAACGGCACCAAGATCTTCATCAGCAACGGAATGCTCGCCGACTTCGTGATCGTCGTGGCCAAGACGGATCCGGTGGCGGGCAAGAAGGGCGTGAGCCTGCTGGTGGTCGAAGAGGGGATGGCCGGCTTCACCCGCAACGGACCGCTGCACAAGGTCGGCCTGACCGCACAGGACACCGCCGAGTTGGTGTTCGACGACGTCCGCGTCCCCCGCGAGAACGTCCTGGGCGAGCTGAACGACGGCTTCGGCTACTTGCGCCACAACCTGCCCCAGGAACGCCTCAGCGTGGCCGTCACGTCCATGGCGTCGATGCGACGCACGTTCGACCAGGCCCTGACGTACAGCTGCGACCGCACGGCGTTCGGCCGGCGGGTGGCCGACTTCCAGGCCAACCGCTTCTACCTCGCGGAGCTCGCCACCGAGATCGAGATCGCGCAGTGCTTCACGGACCGCTGCATCCTCGACGCCGCCCACGGCACGCTCGACGAGGTGACCGCGGCGATGGCCAAATGGTGGATCACCGAGCTGCAGCAACGGGTGGTCCAGCGCGCGGTCCAACTCCACGGCGGGTACGGATATATGCGCGAGTACGACGTCGCCCAGGACTATCTCGACTGCCGCGGCGGGTCGATCTACGCCGGGACCACCGAGATCATGAAGGAAATCATCGGGCGCACGCTCACGCGTGCCTGATGGGTGCGGTTACCACAGAAGCGTTGGCGATCTCTTCCATTGACAAGTTCAATGATTAATGTTTAATTGTGATCCGCGCTACACGCGATCCGCTCTGTTGTCCCACGCTTCGGCCAAGGAGTTTCGATGACGGTCACCGCCACCGCCGGCACCATGTCGGCCACCCAACGCAAGAAGGAAGTTCGCAGGGTGATCCTGTCGAGCTACCTGGGCAGCACCATCGAGTTCTACGACTTCCTGCTCTACGCCACGGCAGCGTCCCTCGTCTTCGGTCCGGTCTTCTTCGCCGATCTGGACCCCCTGGCCGCGAGCATCGCGTCGATGGGAACGTTCGCCGCCGGCTATGTCGCGCGCCCCCTGGGCGGAATCGTCTTCGGTCACTTCGGGGACACCGTCGGCCGCAAGGCCATGCTGCTGATTTCGATGACCGTCATGGGCATCGCCTCGTTCGCGATCGGACTCATTCCCCCACCGGAAATGATCGGCTCCTGGGCCGCGGTGATCCTCGTCCTTCTCCGCGTCTGCCAAGGACTCGCCGTCGGCGGCGAATGGGGTGGCGCAGCGCTGATGTCGCTCGAGCACGCCGAATCCGGCAAGCGCGGTTTCGCCGCGGCGTTCACCAACGCGGGCGCCCCCACCGGCGCACTGCTCGGCACGCTCGCGCTGGCGGCCGTGTCACTTCTCCCCGACGAGCAGTTCCTGACCTGGGGCTGGCGTATCCCGTTCCTGATCTCGGCGTTCATGCTGGCCCTCGGCCTGTTCATCCGGTCCAAGGTGTCGGAGAGCCCGCTGTTCACGGCGGCGCTGAAGGAATCCGCGAAGAAGGAAACCACCCCGCCCATCGTCACCATCCTGAAGCGGCCCCGCGCGGTCGTCGTGGCGTCGATGAGCTGCATCGCGAGCTTCGGAATGCAAACCGCGTTCACCACGTTCGCCATCACGTACGCCGTGTCGAGCGGCGCCGCGCGGTCCGACGCGCTGCTGGCGTTCTCCTTCTGCCAGTTCTGCGCGATCTTCCTGGTCCTCGGATCGGCGCGACTGTCCGACCGGATCGGCCGCCGCCCGGTCATGCTCGCGGGACTCGGCGCGATGATCCTCAGCGTCTACCCCCTCTTCCTGCTGCTCAGCACGGGACAGTTCCCGTTCATCGCGCTCGCCTTCGTCGGCTACACCATCTGCCACTCGGCCACCTACGGTCCGATGGCCGCGTTCATCTCCGAGCAGTTCGGCACCCGGGCGCGCTACACCGGTGCGTCGCTCGGATATCAGCTGGCCACCCTCATCGGTGCGGGATTCACCCCCGTCATCCTGGCGTCGCTGTTCGCGTCGTCCGGTAAATCGATCCTCCCGGTCGGGCTGTTCATCATCGCACTGTGCGTGGTCAGCGCCGTCTTCCTCGTCGCGACGAAGGAGAGCAAGGACAACGACCTGACCGCCGACACCCCGTCGGCCTGACACACCACGCCGCCACAAGCTCGAGAGTAGTTTCGAAGAGAACGAGGAGTCACCATGGACAACGAAGGCATCGGCTCGTGGCTCGAGCGCCGCATCACCATGACGCCGAAGAACGAGGCGCTCGTCTTCGACGGTCAGGCCGTCACGTACGAGGAGATGGCACTGCGGACACGCCGACTCGCCCACGGCCTGCGCGCCCTCGGCGTCGAGAAGGGTGACTGCGTCGGCTTCTTCGGGTTCAACGACCCGGCGGCGCTCGAGGTGATGTTCGCTGCCGGGCTGCTCGGCGCCACGTATCTCCCGCTCAATGCACGCCTCACCGCGGAGGAAGCACGCTACGTGCTCGGCGATTCACGCTGCACCACAGTGATCTTCGGCGATCAGCAGGCCGACGTCGCGCAGGAGCTGGCGCAGTCGGACACCCCGGTCACCACCTGGATCGGCCTGGGCGACTCGTGGTCCACCCACACGTACGAGGGCGTGCGCGCCGGCCAGCCGGACACCCGCATCGACGAACAGGTCGGCCTCGGCGACCTGTCGGTACTGATGTACTCGTCGGGCACCACCGGCGCACCGAAAGGCGTCATGCTCAGCCACGGCAACATGCTGTGGAACGCACTGAACCAGCTTCTCGCCCAGGACATGACGTCGAAGGAACGCACACTGTCGGTGGCGCCGCTGTTCCACATCGGCGGGATCGGCGGCGCTGTCACGCCGACACTGCTCAACGGCGGCACCGTGGTGCTGCTGCGCAAGTTCGATGCCGGCGTCGTCCTCGACACGATCGAGAAGGAACGCATCACCACGTTCTTCGCCGTCCCCACGATGATCCAGGAACTCTGGCACCACCCCCGGTTCGCGGACGCCGACCTGTCCAGCCTGCGGGCCATCTGCGTCGCCGGGGCTCCGCTGCCCGAAGCATTGATCTCCCCGTGGCAGGACCGGAACGTCGCGATCACGCAGGCGTACGGCCTGACGGAGACCGCGCCGTCGGTGACCATGCTGTCGAGTGCGGACGTGCGCACCAAGATCGGTTCCGCCGGCAAGCGGACGTTCTTCACCGACGTCGACGTCGTACGCCCGGACGGGTCGAGCGCCGAACCGCACGAGATCGGCGAGATCGTCGCCAAGGGCCCGAACGTGATGCTCGGCTACCTGAATCAGCCCGAGGCGACCGCCCGCACCATCGTCGACGGCTGGCTGCACACCGGCGACGCCGGCTACTTCGACGACGAAGGCTTCCTCTTCATCTGCGACCGCTACAAGGACATGTACATCTCGGGCGGCGAGAACGTCTACCCCGCCGAGGTCGAGGCGGCGCTCCTGAAACTGGACGGCATCCGGGAGGCGGCGGTCATCGGCGTCCCCCACGAAAAGTGGGGTGAGACCGGCATGGCCTTCGTCGTCGCCGACGACGGCACGACACTCGACGAGGAGACGGTGCGCGCCCGGCTGCGAGAAAAGCTCGCAGGGTTCAAGATTCCCACGTTCATCCAGATCGCGGAGGCACTCCCCCGCACCGCCACCGGCAAGATCCGCAAACCCGACCTGCGCAAGCTTGCCGCTTCGCAGCCTGTGAGTACTTCTTAACGTCGGGCGGTTAACAAGTACTCACGAGCGTGCTTGCATTATGGAATGAAGCACATCGGGATCGTGTTGTTCGACGGCGTCGAGGAGTTGGACGCCGTCGGGCCGTGGGAGGTGCTGTCCGCGTGGACGCGCATGTACCCGGACGACGGATACGCCGCGTCCTGCCTCTCCGCGTCGGGCGGGAGTGTGCAGTGCGCCAAAGGCCTCGTCCTGGGCGCTCATCATTCCCATGCCGACGCGCCGCCCCTCGACGTGCTGCTCCATCCCGGCGGTCAGGGCACGCGGCCACAACTGCTCGACGACGCCCATCTCGACTGGGTGCGCCGCCAGCGCGCCGTCGTTCCGTTGATGACCAGCGTGTGCACGGGTTCCCTGGTCTACGCGAAAGCCGGCCTGCTGAAAGACAGGCCGGCTACGACGCATTCGGCCGCTTCGCCCCCTGTGAGTACTTGTTAACCACCCGCGGTTAATAAGTACTCACGGGCGCGTCAGCGCACCACGGACAGCGACACGCGGCTGGGGTAGCGCTCCCCTGTGTGCACGGTCTGTTGGGCGACCACGAATTCGGATGATTCGTAGGCGGATTCGCCGGTGTTGAGGTTGCGGTCCCAGCGGGGATGATTGCTGGACGTCACGTGGACCCGGATCCGCTCGCCCGGTTGGAAGGTGACGGCCGTGGACCACAGGTCGATCGCGTACTCGTACACCTCCCCGGGCACGAGCAGGCTCGGTTCGGTGGACGTGTACGTCCCGGGGGTTCGGTAGGAGTCGCGGTAGCGGGCCCGCACCATGCCGTCGGTGAGTGTGATCGACGTGCCGTCCGCGGTCACCCGGCACAGTCGCACGACGAAATCGGTGTCGACCGCGCTGGACGAAGCGAACAGTGTCGCGGACACCCGGCCGATCACCGTCAACGGCTCGGTGAGTGCCTCACCGGTGAACACGAGGACGTCGTCGCGGGATTCGACGCGGCTCTGTTCCAGTGCGCCGGGCGCGAACGTTCCCGGCATCATCGTCGCCCCACCGACCGTCGGCACCGGATCCGCCGGGTCGTAGTCGTAGTCGACGCGCCCGTCGCTCTCCTCCGCTTGCGCGACGAGGGTTCCGCCGGGAGCGAGGAAGAGTTCGGCCGTCCGCGCGGGTTCCGGGAAGCGGTCGTACGTCCGCCACCGGTTCTCCCCCATCACGAAGATCCGGACCCGGGGCATGGCGGGTTCCTCGTCGCCGAGCACCGACGCGTACCACTGCGCGTGAACCGACGACAGGTCCTGACCCGAGTCGAGCACCGCCTGGTTCGCGGGACTGCCGAACACGACCGACCCACCGAGCCCGGAGAAGTTGGTGTGACTCCACGGCCCCACGATCAGGTACGGCGCGGGGGCCGCACCGGAATCACTGTGCGCCAGTTGGCCGAAGTACTGGTCGAGGGTGCTGTTCACGAAGATGTCGTACCACCCGCCGATGTGCAGCGAGGGGAGGTCGACGGCCCGGTCGCTCGCGCTGTTCCACAGGTCGCGGGTGGGGTGGTCGATGGGGAATCCCAGCGATTCGACGATCGTCGACGCGAAGAACACCGGGGCGTCGGCGGCCATGTCGCGGACGGGCAGGATGTCGAGGAACGTGTCCTCGGACATCGCCCGATCGATTCGCGCCCACGACTCCCACTCGCGTTCCGCGCGGGCGGGATCGGTCCGGGACAGTTTCGCGATCTCGGCCGGTCCGGCCGAATAGTGCCCCCACCCGAGCCGGGCACCGAATTCCACCGCGCCGCCGCGCACGAGTCCACCGGACCGCGCATTGCCGCCTGCGGAGATGCCCGGGGCGATGCCGCGCAGGGCCGGCGGCTTCTCCTGGGCTGCACGCCACTGGGTTTCGGCGAAGTACGACCGTCCCCACATACCCACGGCGCCAGTCGAGTACGACAGTTCGGCGGCCCACTGCACCGTGTCGTAACCGTCCGGACCTTCGTTCTCCGACGGCACGAACTCGCCGTCCGAGCCGAACCTGCCGCGGACGTCCTGCATGATCACGACGAATCCGGCGGCCGCGACAGTGGTGGGGTTGAGGTAGCCCGAGTTCACGGACAGGTCTCGGCCGTACGGGGTGCGGGTGAGCAGAACCGGGAAGCGTCCGGATCCGTTCGGGCGGTACACGGTCGAGCGCAGAACCACCCCGTCCCGCATCGTTGCCTCGACGTCGTTCTCGATCAGTACATCGTGTTTCACAGGTTCGGTCACTTTCGACGGGAGTGCGGTCATTTGCCGAGGTCGGTGGTGCTGGTCCGGTAGGTTTCCCGGACCGTGAGCGTGGTGAGTGCGCTGACCAGGCAGCAGCACGCGGTGAACACGGCCACCGGGATCCAGCCGTTCGGTCCGGGCCGGACGAGAGCCGCGGCGATGGTGGGGGCGAATCCGGTGGCCACCAGCGCCAGCTGCCCGGAGATCGCCATGCCCGAATACCGGATGCGCGTCTCGAACATCTCGGCGTACAGCGCGGGACCGACGGCGTTGACGAGTGAGTAGCCGGCCACCATCACGATGCACGCCGTGATCAGGATCAGCGCCGTCGAACGCTGGCTGACCGCCCAGAAAAATCCGGAGATGGCGACGGCGCAGACGAGGTTGCCGGTGATGAAGATCGGTTTGCGTCCGATCCGGTCGGCGAGGATCCCCGCCGCGGGCTGGGCCACGAGCGCGAGTGCGGCGGTGAGCACGGTCGCGCCGACCATGACGGTCCGGGACACGCCGGCCTCGTGGGTGCCCCACGACAGGGCGAAGGCACTGAAGATGGTGGAGACCACCGCGAACAGTCCGCACCCCACGACCCGCAGCACACTCGGCCAGTGGTCGCGGAAGATCACCTTCGCCGGCATCTCCTTCGGCTCGTCGGTCGACACGGCCTCCTCGAACACGTCGCTCTCGGGCAGCATCCGGCGGATGACGAGGCCGGCGAGTGCGACGAAGATGCTGAGCAGGAACGGGATACGCCATCCCCAGCTGAGGAAGGCGTCCTCGGGCAGTCCGGAGAACACGAGGACGACCAGCGACGCCAGCAACATTCCCGCGGCGGCGCCGGTGTTCACCCAGCTGGCCGCGAGCGCCCGGCGATGGGCGGGTGCGTGTTCGAGCGCCAGGGACGCGGCTCCCGCCGACTCGCCTGCCGCCGACGCACCCTGGACGGCCCGCAGCAGCACCAGCAGGATCGGCGCCGCGACGCCGATCGCCCCGTACGTCGGCAGGCAGCCGATGAGCGAGGTGGCCACACCCATCATCACGAGCGTCACCACCAGCATCCGCTTACGCCCGAGCGTGTCTCCGAAGTGCCCGAAGACGAGGGCCGCGAGCGGCCGGACGACGTAACCGATCCCGATGGTCGCCATCGACACGATGGTCCCCCAGAACGAACCGAGATCCGGGAAGAACAGGGTGTTGAACGCGAGCGCGGAGAAGGAGGCGTAGATGAAGAAGTCGTAGTACTCGAGGGTGCTGCCCACGAAGGAGGCCAGGGCTGCCCGGCGCGCGTGGGGCGACCGGACGCTCGTGTCGGCGCGTACGTCGCGGCCGTCGAATGTGGAAGTCATGTGGTTCCTACCTGAATGTGAAGGGCATCCGGGAGTTCGGAGAGGCCTCGAGGCGGGTGCGGCACCGGGGATCGGAGTTGTCCAGGTCACATCCGCTGCCGCCGAGGGAGACTCTGCCAAAGAAACCGATCACCGTCCAAGAGCAGTATCGGCACCGATTGATAAGCGATCGTTATTGCTCGTCGGGGGCGGCGTCCGGCGACGGCAGCACCTCGGCGGCGAGGTCGAGAACCGTCCGCACCACCGGCGATACGGGACGGTCCGACCAGGCCAGCGCGGCCCGGACTTCGTATCGGCCGGCGTCGAGGGGAACGAGCACCACCCGATTGGGATACGTCTGGACGTCACCCGGCACGAGCGCCACACCGACCCCGGCCGCGACGAGGGCGGTCAGCACGATGCCGTCGGTGGTCTCCTGCACGATGTTCGGCGTGAACCCGACATCCCGGCACGCGGCGAGCAGATCGCGGCGGAGCGTGGATCCGGTGGCGGCGGGATTCGCGACGAACGTTTCGTCGCGTAGTTCCGCGAGGTCGATCGACTTCCGTTCGGCGAGTGGGTGATCGCTGGGGAGCAGTGCACTGAGGTACTCCACCGAGATCTGCCGCGTGAGCACATGGGGGTGGGACACCGCGTCCGAGACGATCCCGAGGTCGAGTTGCCCCTCCCAGATTTCGTCGAGGATCTGCCCACTGACCGTCGCCCCTTCGAGGACGAGATCGATCAGGGGGTACCGGCGGCGCACCGACCGTGCCAGAGAGGACAATTCGGTCTGCCCGTAGGCCCCGCTGAAACCGACCCGGACGCGACCCTCGACCGCAGGATCCGCGATCACCGCGGCATCGACGGCGCGGTCGATTCCGGCGAGCGCGTCCTTGCACGGCTGCAGGAAGCGCTCCCCCGCCGCGGTGAGCCGGACCGATCGCGTCGTGCGGTCGAACAATTTGACGCCGAGGCGTTTCTCGAGTTGCTGCACCTGCTGACTCACTGCGGGTTGCGCGATGTGCAGCACCTCGGCCGCCCGGCCGTAGTTGAGTTCTTCGGCGACCGCGACGAACGACTTCATCCAGCGGATCTCCACGACCGGTCAGTCCACCACGAACACCGTGAGACGCACCTCGCCGGGAAGGCGCTCGCCGGTGCCGACGAGGATCCGTGAGCGCAGCCACGACCACCGGCCCTCGGCGGCGGTGAGCCGCGGTGTGCAGCGGAAGTAGATGCGCTCGGGTGGCACGGCCTCGCCGTCGACCAGTCGGGCGATGTCTTCGGCGGTACCCGAGCGCAGCCCGAAGTTGGTGACGTAGATGCGGTCGCCGTCGTCGGTCTCGATGGCGTACTTGGCCTCGAGCTCGGTGAGCGTGGACGTGCTGAGCAGCTGGAAGTCCGCCCCGACCGGCAGCACGGTGCCCCGCAGCTCGGGGCCCTCGACCCGGCCACCGACGATGGGGATGATGCGACGTGTCCCTTCGGGCGTGGACCCGATCTCCACCGGCTCGGCCACCTCCACGACGAACGTGGCGAGGAACGACATGCCGGGCGGGGCCGGGGCGAGGAGCTCGGTCATCGCGCCCTACTCCACGAAGGTGGGAAAGGCGATGCTCTGCAACGTGTCCCGCATCTGATTGACGACCGTGTCGGGGATGCCCTCGAAGTAGCGTCCGTGCGCGGCGTCGACACGCGCCTTGGCGTCGTCGCGGAGCCTGCGCCCTTCCTCGGTGGCGGCGATCAGTTTGTTGCGGCGATCCGAGGGGTCGAGGGTACGCACGACGAGTCCGCGTTCCTCGAGTTCGTCGACCAGCCCCACGATCTGACTGGGGTCGAGACCCATGGTGGCGGCCACCCCGCGCTGGTTGACGCCCTCGGCCTGCTCACACGCGAGAACCAGGACCGAGTAGGAGCGCACCCGCAGACCCGTGGGGACGAGGGCCTTGTTCACCGCGCCCAGCACCATTCCGCCGACGCGCGAGAGCAGGAACCCGATGTCGTCCGATAACGCCTGCGACTCTGCCATGCGACGACCCCCTTCTGATGATTGTCGGTAGAGTAGCAGACCTTAATCATTGACATTCTCAATCATCAATGATTACGTGTGATCCAGCGAACACGACCTTAGGAGAATCACGACATGGACCTCAGCAACAAAGTCGCCGTAGTCACCGGCAGCGGACAGGGCCTCGGACTGGCCTACGCCAAGGACCTGGTGCGCCACGGCGCCGCGGTCGTGATCAACGACGTCAACCAGGCCACCGCCGACGCCGCCGTCGCCGAGATCACCGCCGCGGGCGGCCGGGCAGTCGCCGTCGTCGCCCCGGTCGGCAGCACCGAAACCGCCCAGAAGCTGGTCGCCGGCGCGATCGACGCATTCGGACGCCTCGACGTCATGGTCACCAATGCCGGCATCCTCCGCGACAAGGTGCTGTGGAAGATGACCGACGACGACTTCGACGCCGTGATCAACGTGCATCTGCGCGGCACCTTCACCTGCGTACGCGAAGCCGTCCTGAAGTTCCGCGAACAGGGCGACGGTGGTCGCATCATCTGCATCGGCTCCCCCGCCGGCCAGCGCGGCAACTTCGGGCAGACCAACTACTCGGGCGCCAAGTCCGGCATCGTCGGCATGGTCCGTACCTGGGCGATCGAACTGCAGCGCGCGGGCATCACCGCCAACGCCGTCTGCCCCGTCGCCGCGACGGCGATGACCGAGACCGTCCCGTTCCTCGCCCCCTACATCGAGGGCATGAAGAACGGCGAGCCGCTCCCCGACATCATCCGCCGCGAGGTGGGCCTGGGCACCCCCGAGGACGCCGCAGGCATCATCTCGTTCCTCGCGTCCGACGCGGCCGCCGAGATCACCGGCCAGGCGTTCGCCGTCGGCGGCGACCGCCTCGCGTTGTGGTCGCACCCCGACCTGACCGCGGTCGAGTACCACGACGGTGGCTGGTCGGCCGACGACATCGCGGCTCAGTGGAACGGCACGTTCGGCGACGCCGTCCAGTCCGTCGGCGAGGAATTCCCCGAGGAGCTGATGGCGAAGTGAGCCGCTACGAGTACGGCATCGACTTCGACAAGATCGACGCCATCGACATCCACACTCACGTCGAGATCGACGGCTGCGGGCACCGGTCGCTCGACGACGAACTGATGGCCGCCTCGGAGAAGTACTTCAAGTCCGGCGAGGAACGCACCCCGTCCATCGACGCGATCGCCGATCACTACCGCTCGCGCAACATGGCCGCGGTCGTGTTCACCGTCGACGCGGCCTCGGCCAGCGGACACGCCGCCAACTCGGTCGAGGAGATCGCCGAGGGCGCGGCCCGCCACAACGACGTCCTGATCCCGTTCGGATCCGTCGACCCCTGGCAGGGCAAGGCCGCCGTGCGGCGCGTGCACCGGCTCGTCGACGACTACGGCGTGAAGGGATTCAAGTTCCACCCGAGCATGCAGGGCTTCGAACCGAACGACCGGCAGTTCTACCCGCTCTACGAGGCGATCACCGAGGCCGGGGTCCCCGCCCTGTTCCACACCGGTCAGACCGGGATCGGCGCCGGGCTGCCCGGCGGCCACGGCATCAAACTGCGCTACTCCGACCCGATGCTGCTCGACGACGTCGCCGCCGACTTCCCCGACCTCACCGTGATCATGGCGCACCCGTCGGTGCCGTGGGTCGACTCGCAGATCTCCATCGCCACCCACAAGGCCAACGTCTTCATCGACCTGTCCGGGTGGTCGCCGAAGTACTTCCCGCCGCAGCTGGTCAAGGCCGCCAACAGCATGCTCCGCGGCAAGGTGCTGTTCGGCTCCGACTTCCCCGTCATCCAGGTCGACCGCTGGATGAAGGACTTCGCGAACCTCGACATCAAACCCGAGGTCGCGCCGCTGATCTTCAAGCAGAACGCGCTGCGCGTTCTCGGCGTCAAGCACTGACCCGGCCCCACCGAACCACCAGGAGACTTATCGTGACCACCGCAACCACCACCCGCGTCGCCACCCTGGCCGACCTCGCCGCACTCGAGGGCCAGCCGCTGGGCACCAGCTCGTGGATCGACATCCCCCAGCAGCGGATCAACACGTTCGCCGACGCCACTGACGACCACCAGTGGATCCACGTCGACCCCGAGCGCGCCACGGCGGAGAGCCCGTTCGGCGGGCCTATCGCGCACGGCTACCTGACGTTGTCGCTGATCATCCCCATGTGGGACGAGGTACTGACCGTCGACAGCGTCACCATGGCCGTCAATTACGGTCTCAACAAGGTCCGATTCACCAACCCCGTACCCGCCGAGGGACGCGTCCGGCTGAACGCGACGCTGCAGTCCGTCGAGGAGCTGCCCAAGGGCGGCGTCCAGGTGACCGTCGCCGGGCAGATCGAACTCGAGGGCAGCGAGCGTCCCGCGGTAGTCGTCGAGGCCGTGTACCGCTTCTTCGAGTGACCCACCTGTGAGTACTTATTAACCGCCCGGGGTTAATAAGTACTCACGGGCGGCGAAGCCGCACTACTCGGGAGCCTGGTCGTCGGGCTCGACCTGTTCCGCCTGCTTCCGCTCGGACGCGTTGCCCGCGATTCCCTTCGCCTCGCGCTCGGCCACCAGCCGGTCTTCCATGTCGTCGACGAGGTCTGCGATCCGCTGGTGCTCGGGGAGGTGCTGATCGTGTCGATCCGAATTCGCCTTCATCACGCTCCTTCCGCTGTGTGCGACGGGCCGCAAATCCTGCGACTTCCGGACGCACAATTCGAACTGTACGCCGCGGGCCCGGCCGAAGCGGGCATTCACGGCGGCACGAACTGGACGCCCGTCTTTCGGGCATTTCGCACCGTCGGTGAAACCTGTTGCCGAACACCACCTTACGGATGTCAGGTTCGCCAATGTCGCACTGCGCAACCTCATTTCGCCTTCGACGCGGGTCCTCCACCGCTGCCGGCAGGCGATGAATTCGATGCACAATCGACACCGTCTTGCGAGTACCTGCAGCCGGCACCTCGTACTCTGGACCGGGTACCACCCGAAGGAGGACCGATATGCCAGCAGTCACCACACCTCATGTCTATGTTCATCGTGCCGGCGATCGGCTGAAAACCAAGATTTCCTGGTTGGATTCGAAGCACTCGTTCTCCTTCGGCCAGCACTACGACCCCGACAACACACACCACGGGCTGCTCCTCGTGAACAACGACGACACCGTGCTCCCCGGTCAGGGATTCGACACGCACCCGCACAAAGACATGGAGATCGTCACGTGGGTGCTGCGCGGCTCGCTCGTCCATCAGGATTCGATCGGCCACTCCGGCATCATCTATCCCGGCCTTGCGCAACGCATGAGCGCAGGCAAGGGCATCATGCATTCCGAGAAGAACGACAGCTGGCGCCTCGAGGGTGAGCAGCACCACGAGCCGGTGCATTTCGTCCAGATGTGGGTGGTACCCGACGAAGCCGGCCTCACTCCGAGCTACGAACAGCTCGAGATCGAGGACGAGATCCTCAAGGGCGGGCTGGTGCCCGTTGCGTCCGGAATGCCGGAATACAAAGATAATTCGGCGATCCGAATCCACAACAAGCACGCGGCCCTGCATGTCGCGCGACTCTTCCCCGGCGCATCGGTGACGCTTCCCGAAGCGCCGTTCCTCCACGTCTTCGTCGCCCGGGGCACCGCGGAGATGGAGGGTGTCGGCACCCTGTACGAGGGGGACGCCGTCCGGCTGAGCGCCTCCGGTGGCCAGCAGGTCACCTCGCACTCCGGCGCCGAGGTTCTCGTCTGGGAGATGCACGCCCGCCTCGGCGGGTGAGTTCCCAGCAAGTTCACAGCCGGACGGCACGCTGCGCGCAGGTTCGTGCGCCACGATCGGGTCACAGCCCGATCATGGAGAGGTACGCATCGTGAACAAGGACGTCGAGAAGAGCCGTCTGCGCATCAGCCGCCGCCGCGCACTGGCGGTCGGTGGAACAGTGAGCCTGGGTGGGCTCATCGCCGCCTGCACCGGGAACGGGAGCAGCAGCACGTCGGCGTCGGCCACGTCGACCGCAGCCACATCCAGTGCCGCGACGACGAGCGCCGACACCGTGAGCGCCCTGCTCGACCAGGCACCGCGGTGCGTCCTGGCCGTCGAGGAGACGCAGGGACCGTACTGGTTCGACGTCGACTCCATCCGCAGCGACATCCGCGAGGACCGGCCGGGCACGAACCTGCAGCTCGCACTGCGGGTGCAGGACCTGACGAATTGTTCCGCGGACGGCTCCGCCGCGGTGGTGAGCAATGCCGTCGTCGAGATCTGGCACTGCGACGCGGGTGGGGTGTACTCCGGCTTCGAGTCGGGTTCCAAGGCCGCGGACCTCAGCGGCAACGGCGCCCCCGCAGGCGCGCCTCCGGCGGGCGGACCCGGTGGCGGCCAACCCCCGGCCGGTGGTCCCGGTGCGGGTGGTCCCGGTGCGGGTGGTCCCGGCGGCGACATGTCCGGCGGTTCGGGTGAGACGTCCGACGGGTCCTACAGCGTCGGCGACAGCGAGGCCGCCACCACGGACGACGGCACCTACCTGCGCGGCGCCCAGACCACGGACGCGAACGGTGTCGCCCAGTTCACCACCATCTTCCCCGGTTGGTACATCAGCCGGACCACCCACATCCACCTGAAGGTGCACATCGACAAGAAGACGGTGCTCACCACCCAGCTGTTCTTCGACGAGGCCCTGCTCGACGAGGTGTACGCGACCGCGCCGTACTCCGATCACACCGGACGCGAGAACAACGTGAACAACTCCACCGACAGCATCTACGACGCCGCCGGCCTGCTGACCGTCGCCAAGCAGTCGGACGGCTACCTCGCGGCGATCAACCTCGGCATCGACGTCTGATCGATCCCCGGTCGTCTGTTTCGCCCTGAGCGCAGTGGTGGACCTCCCGGCGCGGAACGGTGTAAGGATGGAACGCATGACCACGGCTCAGCGCTCCGGCATCGACCTCACTCACCTCGACAACGACACCCGCGCCCAGGACGACCTCTTCGTCCACGTGAACGGCAAGTGGATCGACGACTACGAGATTCCCGCGGACCGGGCGATCGACGGCGCGTTCCGCACGCTGTACGACAAGGCCGAGGTCGACGTCCAGACCATCATCGAGGAGGCGGCGGACTCCGGCGCGGCGCCGGGGACCGACGCGCAGCGCATCGGTGACCTGTACGGCAGCTTCATGGACGCGGATGTCGTCGAGGCCGCGGGGCTCGCACCGATCGCGGGCGAGCTCGCCGACGTGGCCTCGGCCGCCGACCTCTCCGCGCTCGCCGCCGTCATCGGCCGCCAGCAGCGCACGGGGGTCGGCGGAGCCGTCGGCCACTACGTCGACACGGACGCCAAGAACTCCGAGCGTTACCTCGTCCACTTCAGCCAGTCGGGCATCGGCCTGCCCGACGAGTCGTACTACCGCCAGGACGACCACGCGGAGATCCGCGCGGCGTACGTGAAGCACATCGCGAAGATGTTCGCCCTCGCAGGCGTCGACTACGACGCGCAGCGCGTGTTCGACCTGGAAACCAAGATCGCGGCCGGTCATTGGGACGTCGTGAAGCGTCGCGACGCCGAGCTGAGCTACAACCTGCTCACCCTCGACCAGCTCCCCGCCGGGTTGGACTGGTCGTCGTGGATCGGCGCGCTCGGCGGCACGTCCGAGCAGTTCGCCGAGATCGTGGTCCGCCAGCCCGACTTCCTCACCACGCTGACCGAGCTGTGGACGTCCGAGGACATCGACGACTGGAAGGCGTGGGCGACGTGGAACGTCATCCGGTCCCGCGCCCCGTACCTCACGCAGGCCCTGGTCGACGAGAACTTCGCGTTCTACGGGAAGACGCTGACCGGTGCCGAGGAGATCCGTGAGCGCTGGAAGCGCGGCGTGTCCCTGGTGCAGGATCTGCTGGGCGAGGCCGTCGGCAAGCTCTACGTCGAACGCCACTTCCCGGCCGACGCGAAGGCCCGCATGCAGGAACTCGTCGCCAACCTGCAGGAGGCCTACCGGCGCAACATCTCCGACCTGGACTGGATGAGCCCCGAGACGCGGCAGGCGGCGCTCCGCAAGCTGGAGAAGTTCACGCCCAAGATCGGCTACCCCGACAAGTGGCGCGACTACTCGGCCGTCACCATCTCCCGCGACGACCTGGTGGGCAACTACCGCAGCGGCTACGCGGCGGAGTACGACCGCGACCTCGCGAAGCTCGGCGGCCCCGTCGACCGCGACGAGTGGTTCATGACACCGCAGACAGTCAACGCCTACTACAACCCGGGCATGAACGAAATCGTCTTTCCCGCAGCCATTCTGCAGCCGCCGTTCTTCGACGCTGCCGCCGACGACGCCGCCAACTACGGCGGAATCGGTGCCGTCATCGGTCACGAGATCGGCCACGGCTTCGACGATCAGGGCGCCAAGTACGACGGCGACGGCAACATGGTCGACTGGTGGACCGACGACGACCGGACCGAGTTCGGCAAGCGCACGAAGGCGCTGATCGAGCAGTACAACGAGTTCGAGCCGAAGGCGCTGCCCGGCCACAGCGTGAACGGCGAGTTCACCATCGGTGAGAACATCGGCGACCTCGGTGGCCTGTCCATCGCCATCGCGGCGTACCGGATCGCCACGGAAGGGTCCGAGCCCGAGGTTCTCGACGGCCTCACCGGTATCCAGCGGGTGTTCTTCGGCTGGGCACAGGTGTGGCGCACCAAGGCCCGGGACGCCGAGGCGCTCCGCAGGCTGGCCGTCGATCCGCACTCGCCGCCGGAGTTCCGCTGCAACGGCGTGGTCCGCAACCTCGACACGTTCCACGACGCGTTCGACGTCCAGCCGGGTGACGCCCTGTATCTGGATCCGGAGGAGCGCGTCAAGATCTGGTAGCGACTACCGCAGACGGTTCCCCGTCGCCGCGGAGAAGAAGTACACCTCGCCGGGCTTCGGCTGCAGGTGCACCCTCTCCCCCGCGGCGACGGTGCGGGTGCGGTCCACCCGCACCACCACCTTCCCGGACGTCCCGGACGCGTACACGAAGGACTCCGCCCCCAGTTCCTCGAGCAGGTC
Source organism: Rhodococcus mengyinensis (assembly GCF_048381435.1). Lineage (NCBI taxonomy): Bacteria > Bacillati > Actinomycetota > Actinomycetes > Mycobacteriales > Nocardiaceae > Rhodococcus > Rhodococcus mengyinensis. Next base: position 45,058 of record NZ_JBLWIT010000092.1, read on the forward strand.
GGCGTCGACCGTGTACGAGTCCTTGCGCCACGACCCCACCAGCACCCACGACTCCGGGCGCACCCCGACGATCACGGATCCGTCCCCGATAGCCGAGTGCGGCACGGGAATTCGCAGGTCGCCCAGTTCGGCGACGCCGTCGCGGATCGGGGTGTCCATGAGGTTCATCCCGGGCGAGCCGATGAAACCGGCGACGAACGTGTTGACCGGGTCGTCGTAGAGATCGCGGGGCCGGGCGACCTGCTGGAGGCGCCCACCCTGCATGACCGCCACCCGGTCGCCCATAGTCATGGCCTCCACCTGGTCGTGGGTGACGTACACGGTGGTCGTGCCGAGCCGGCGCTGCAGGCCCGCGATCTGCGAGCGGGTGCTCACCCGCAGCTTGGCGTCGAGGTTGCTCAGCGGTTCGTCCATGCAGAACACCTTGGGGTGCCGCACGATGGCCCGGCCCATCGCGACCCGTTGACGTTGCCCGCCGGACAGTTTCGCCGGTTTGCGATCCAGCAGCGGTTCGAGTTCGAGCATCCGCGCCGCTTCCAGCACCCGTTCGGTGCGTTCCACCTTCCCGACGCCGGCGTTGCGGAGCGCGAAACCCATGTTGTCGGCGACGGTCATGTTCGGGTACAGCGCGTAACTCTGGAACACCATGGCCACGTCCCGCGCCCGGGGCGGCAGCGCGGTGACATCGGCGCCGCCGATCTCGATGCGGCCCGCCTCGACGGCTTCGAGGCCGGCCAGCATTCGCAGACTGGTCGACTTACCGCACCCGGACGGACCCACCAGGACGAGAAACTCGCCGTCCGCGATGTCGAGGTCCAGCCGATCGACCGCGGGTCGATCGGCTCCGGAATAGCGGTGGGTGACACCTGCGAACTGCACGTGGGCCATGGATGTTCCTTCTCCTCCTACTGGGGCAGCTTGGGTGTGATCTGGCGGTCGATGATCTGCTGCAGTTGCGTCCCGACACCCGCGAACGTCGCCGCCACGTCCGCATTCTGCAGCGCGATCTGCTCGAGTCCGGTGCCGATGATCTGGTCGCCGCCGGGCACGAACACCCGGGCGTAGTCCTGCGACCGGGTCTTCGCGAGCTGGTCGACGGCGGTGCGCGCGTTGGGGTTCGCGTCGAGGTACGCCTTCATACTCGGGTCCTCGACAGCGGACTTGCGGACGGGCATGTATCCGACGTTCTGGGAGAAGTACGCGGTGTTCTCGCCGTTGGTCACGAAGTCGATGAACGTCAGCGCGTTCTTCTTCCGCTCGTCGGAGATCCGCGCCGGAATCGCGAGGCCCGCGCCACCGGTCGGGCAGCCCGGCGCGCCCGACGCGGGGAGGAAGGCGGTGCCGAAGTCGAACGCGGCCGACTTGGTGATCCCCGACAGGTCGCCGGTCGAGGCGATGGTCGAGGCGAGGATGCCGGCGCCGAACTCGTTGGCGATGTCGCTCGACACGGCCGCGTATTTCTTCGTGTGGATCATGTCCTTCAGGAACGTCCCCGCGGCGAGTGTCTTCTCGTCGCCGAACTTCAGGTCCCACTGGTCCGAGTACGCCCCGCCGAACGTCCAGACCGGCCCCTCGAACGTCCAGCCCAGGTAGTTCTTGGCGTCGCCCCAGCCGTGGGCCAGCTTGCCGCCGCCCATCACCCGCTGCAGTTCGGGACCCCACTCGTCGAACTCCTGCCAGGTGGCGGGCCCCCGGTCGGGCAGTCCGGCCTGCGCCCACACCTGCTTGTTGTAGTAGAACAGCGGCGTCGACCGCGCATACGGAAGGGCGTAGTGCCTGCCCTCGAACAGGTAGTCGGCGAGCAGCGAGTCGACGTAGTCGGAGGAGTCGACACCGACCTCGCCGAACAGTCCGTCGAGCGGCTCGATGGCCCCGGTCAGGGCGTAGTTGAACCACCAGACGTCCGACAGGACCACCACGTCGGGCAGTTCGCCGCCCGACAGGGCCGCGTTGAACTTCTGCGAGACCTCCTCGTAGTTCTTTCCGCCGTCGACGAGGTTCACGGTGAGGTCGGGGTATTTCGCCTGGAACCGGTTGATCAGTTCCCGTTCGACGTCCTGCGACTTGCCCGGGTGGTTGGACCAGAACGTGATGGTGTTCGCATCGCCCGCCGCGCCGGACGTCGCCGACGAGCCCGACCCCGACCCGGCGCACGCGGACAGCGCGGCGCCGGCGGCCACCGCGCCCGCCAGCCCGAGGAATCCTCGACGGTTCATCCGATTCATGTCTCTCCTCGTTCTCCGCTATCCCTTGACCGCACCCGATGTGAGGCCCTTGATCATGTGCCGTTGCAGCACAAGGAAAACCACGAGAATCGGCAGCATCGTGAGTACCGTTCCCGCCATGACCGGACCCCAGTTGGTGAGCCCGTCGTTGTTCTGGAGTTGGGTCAACCCGATCGGCAGCGGCGCGACGGACGCGTCGTCGGCCATCAGGAACGGCCACAGGTATTCGTTCCACTCGGTGACGACGGTGATGATCGCGAACGCCACCATGGTGGGCCCGGACACCGGCAGGATCACCCGCCACAGTAGGCGGAAGTGGCCTGCGCCGTCCATCCGGGCGGCCTCGATGATCTCGGTGGGGATCGACAGGAAGTGGTTGCGCATCAGGAACGTTCCGAACGCGACCCCGGCGAGCGGAACGATGATGCCGTGAAAGCTGTTCCGCCAGCCCCATTCGGCGACGAGTGCGTAGTTGGAGATGACCGTGATCTGGTTGGGCACCATCAAGGCGGCGATGATGCCGAGGAACACGACGTTCTTACCCGGGAACCGCAGGAACACCAGTCCGTAGGCGCTGAACACGCCGAGTGCGAACTTCACGACGGCCAGCACCCCGGTGATGATCACGGAGTTGCGCAGGAACGTCCAGAACGGCACCGACGTGGTGGCCTCCGAGTAGTTCTCGGGATGGAAGGTGCCGGGCCACCAGGTGACCGGCAGGGTGTAGACGTCCGGGCGATCCTTGAAGGATGTCATCACGATCCAGTACAGCGGCAGGGCCACCATGACCAGCACCGCCACCATCGCGGCGTATCCCAGGGCCGTCACGAGCGCTTCCCGGCGGCGATGGTCACGGGCCGGGTCTGTCGCCACCGGCACCTCCGTGCTGCGCTGTTCGCGCAGTGTCTCCGCGGTCACCGGACCTCACCGCGATCCATGATCCGCACCTGGTAGACGGTGATCCCTAGCAGGACAAGGAACATGATCGTGGCCACGGTGGCGCCGTAGCCGGCACGGAAGTTGCGGAACGATTCGTTGTAGACCTGGTAGACCATCGTGGTGGTTCCGGTGCCGAGCGGACCGCCCCGGGTCATCACGTTGATGATGTCGAACACCTGAAGGGAGCCCAGCATCACCGTGATCGAGAGGAAGTAGGTGGTCGGACGCAACTGCGGCAGGATGACCCGGCGGAACGTCGTCCACCGGCCCGCCCCGTCGATCTCCGCGGCCTCGGTCAGCTCACGCCGCGTGCCCTGCAGTGCCGCAAGGTAGATCACGAACGTGTAGCCGAGGTTCTTCCACATGTAGGTGACCGTCACCATGAACAGCGCCCAGTGCGGGTCCTGATAGAAGTCGGGGACGGAGTCGATCCCGACACGGTGCAGCAGATCCTGGATCAACCCGAAACGGGGATCGAACACGAACTGGAACGCCACGCCGATCGCGGCTCCCGAGATGACGAACGGCGCGAAGATCGCCGAGCGGACGAGGTTGCGGCCGTGCAGGTTACGGTCCAGCAGCACGGCGAGCGCGAGACCGGCGATCATCGATCCCACCACGGTCGCGACGGTGAACACGACGGTGTTGCCGACGATCTGCCAGGTGTCGGTCCGGCTCCACCACTCGCGGTAGTTGTCCCATCCGACGAACGTGGCGACGGGGTCGGCGATGTTCCAGTCGAAGAACGACAGCCGGATGTTGTCGACCAGGGGCCGGTATGTGAACAGTACGAGCAGAACCAGATTGGGACCCACCAGCGCCGCGAACAACGCATAGTCCCGCCACGGACGCCCGAGCAGTCCCTGCTTTCCCGGCGACGGCAGGGAACGTTGCGGACTCGATCTCACTGCGGCAGTCTGACGACCGATGACGAATAGCCGGTGAATTGCCGTAGCCCGCACATTGAACTGTGCGGGCTACGGGAAGAACGCGGTGGGAATCGGGGTCAGCGGTTCCAGTCGCCGAGACCGTCGGAGCCGCTCAGCACGCCGCCCGCGGTGTTCTGCACGACCACGGCGTCACCCTTCTTCGAGTTCTCGTAGAACCACTTGGCGTCCTCGGTACTCACGTTGAGGCAGCCGTGGCTGACGTTGGTGTTGCCCTGTGCGTCCACCGACCACGGTGCGGCGTGGACGAAGATGCCGCTGTACGACATGCGGGTGGCGTACTCGACGTACGTGCGGTACCCCTCGGCCGAGTCGACCGGGACTCCGTACGTGGACGAGTCCATGTACATGTCGCGGAACTTGTCGCCGATGATGTACGTGCCGTTCGGCGTCTCGTGATCGGTCTTACCCATCGACGTCGGCATGGTCTTGACCACTTCGCCGTTCCGGGTGACGGTGATCTGCTTGGTGTTGTCGTCCGCGGTCGCCACCAGCGCGTCGCCGATGGTGAACGTGGAGTGCGCATCGCCGGCATCCACGGTGACCTCGGTGTTCGCGGGCCAGAACTCGGTGGGCTTCCAGCGCACCTGGCTGTCGTTGATCCAGTAGAAACCACCCTCGACGGGCTGGCTGGTGGTGACCTTGATGGCCCGCTCGGCGGCGGCGCGGTCGCCGATCGCCTCGTTGAAGCGGATGATCACCGGCTGCGCGACACCCACGACCTCGCCGGCGCCCGGGTTGAGGGACGGAGCCGAGAAGTTCGCGGGCGCGGGTGCCGGTTCGGGAAGCGGCAGCTGCGGCGCGCCGGGCAGCCCGGGAAGGGTGGGAAGACTCGGAATCTCCGGTCCACCGGGAAAGAGCGGTGCGGCCTGTGCGGCCCCGACCAGCGCAGTTCCCGAGACGACGGCCCCGGTCAGTGCGACGGCGACGCGCGAAGACCAGTGCTTGTTCCTGGAAAAACCGATTCCTGACTTGCCCATATGACCACTCTCGTTCGACGACGTGTGCAACGCGCGTCCCCGACGGACCTACCAATCGCGCACTGCCATTAACACACATCATCCGGCCGCGAGCAATTTGCCCGCAATCGTTGCCGCTCCGCGGCCTGCGGGGAGGTGGTGTCACCGAGTGGTCAAGAAGTGCTCACGATCAGGTCTCGGCGCGGGCGGCGGCGAGCATGCTTTCGATGGTGATCAGCTTGGTGCGCGTCCGGCCGGCCGCCTTGCCCCCGGCGCGTTCGGTCTTGTCGATCCGCTGCCAGCCCTGGTAGTCGACGGCGTCGGGCGCACGCTCGGCGATCAGGCGGTCGAGAGCCTCACGTTCGGCGGGCGCGTCGAGCCGACCGGCGGAGAAATCGTCGATCAGCATCTTGACCGTCTCCGCGGAGCAGTACTTGTTGGTGCCGATCACGCCCGTCGGCCCGCGCTTGATCCAGCCCGCCACGTACACGCCGGGCACCGGCGCGCCGGTCTCGGGATCGATCACCCGGCCGTTCTCGTTGGGGATGACGCCGCGCCGGTCGTCGAAGGGGATGCCGGCCACGGGTTGACCGCGGTAGCCGATCGAGCGCAACACCAGGCCGGTGTCCAGCGTGGAGGTGACGTCGGACGGTTTGGCGCTGAGCCGTCCCGACGCGTCCGCGACCATCTCGTTCTTCGCGATGCGCACCGATTCGACGGTGTCGGTGCCGAGAATCTCCACGGGCGACGTCAGGAACCGCAGCACGATCCGCTTCTTCGCCGGATCGGCGGTGCGCCGGGCGAATTCCTCGACCTGCCGCACCTTGTGGCGCTGCGACGGCTCGGCCTCGTCGCCGTCGACGAACGCGCGGCTTGCCGGGTCGAGGACCGCTTCTTCCGGGTCGACCACGATGTCCACGTTCGGCATCAGCCCGAGCGCGAGGAGTTCGGGGTTGGTGTAGGCGGCCTGAGCGGGGCCGCGGCGGCCGAGAATGACGACCTCGCGGATGTTGCTCGCCCGCAGCGCCTCGAGGGCGTGGTCCGCGAGGTCCGTCTTCGCCAGGATCTCCGGATCGGTGACGAGGATGCGAGCCACGTCGAGTGCCACGTTGCCGTTGCCCACGATGACGGCCCGCTCCCCCGACAGGTCGAACGCGTGGTCGGCGTAGTCGGGGTGGCCGTTGTACCAGGCGACGAACTCGGTGGCGGCGTGGCTGCCGACCAGATCCTCGCCGGGAATGCCCAGCGTGCGGTCGCCTGCCGCGCCGACCGCGTAGATGACGGCGTGGTGGTGCGCGAGCAGTTCCTCGTGGCTCACGTCCCGGCCCACTTCCACGTTGAAGTGGCAGTGCACCGTGCGCTTGCCGACGACGGAGCGGAACTGGTCCGTGACGCCCTTGGTGCCCGGATGGTCCGGCGCGACACCGGCGCGCACCAGCCCGTACGGGGTGGGCAGGCGGTCGAAGATGTCGACCTCGACGCGCGGCTTCGCGGTCAGTTCCATCGCGGCGTAGCAGGCGGCCGGACCCGACCCGACGATCGCGACGTGGAGCGTGCCGAGGGCTGCGTCGATCTGCGGCAGCTTGAGCGGCTCGGGCCAGTCGGGGCCGATGGGGTGCTTGGTGTAGTACTGCGCGTTGATGTCGAGGTACGGCTCGTCGACCTCGTCGAGGTCGTTCTCCGCGTAGATCGCCTCCACCGGGCACTCCTCGACGCAGGCCCCGCAGTCGATGCAGGTGTCCGGGTCGATGTACAGCATTTCCGTGGTGGCGAACGGCTTCTCGTCCGGTGTGGGATGGATGCAGTTGACCGGACAGACATCGACGCACGATGCGTCGTTGCAGCACGGCTGCGTGATCACATAAGTCACGGTTCTCCCCTACCTGAGTACGCGCAGTCCGACGTCGGGATGTGACACCAGACTATAACGTGTTCCAATTTTGCGCGAGAACCGTGCGCGATGTCAGACCGCGTCGCCAGGCTCCACACGGAATCCGACCTTCACCGTGACCTGGTAGTGCGCGATGGCGCCGTTCTCGACGTGCCCCCGGGTCTCGACGACCTCGAACCACTCGACGTTGCGCACGGTCTCGTTGGTCCGCGCGATGGCGTTCTCGACGGCCGCGTCGGTACTGTCGCTCGACGAACCGACGACCTCGACAACTCGGTACACGTGATCACTCATCGGGATTCCTTTCGTGGTTACTTGCCGTTCCGGACGATCGCCTGCGCCTCGACACCGAGCCGGGCCAGACGAAGATCACCGAGAGCCGTGAGGGAACTCCCGAGTCGGTTGGTGACGAAGCCCAGGGACAGGCCGCTGTCGAGGTCCGCGTAGGCACCGGACCCGCCGACGCCGTAGTGCCCGATCGCGTTCCGCGGTTGTTCCCGGGACGCGAGGATCGGCCGGTGGTAGCCGAGGGACCACTGCGGGCGGATCCCCAGGACGTAGTCGCGGTCGTGGGTCTGCACCTGCGACATCTGCGCGATGGTGGCCTTGCGCAGGAACCGGTGTCCGTCCAGCCTGCCCCCGTTGGCGATCGCGCCGTACATGCGCGCGAGCGCCCGCGCGCTGAACACGCCGTTCCAGCCGGGCATCACCGCATCGTGCACCGCGGGGTTCCGGACCAGCACGTCGAATCCCTGGGGCATCGCCGCCTCGGCGAGGCCGCGGGTGGGGCCGACGAGCGAGAGCACATTCGACGTGAGCTCCCAGTTGAGGCCGGCCGGGTTGATGTGCGGAAACAGCTTCGCGATCCGTGGACGGTGCTGTCCGGGAACCTGATACCAGAAGTCGTCGACGCCGAGCGGGCCCGCGATTTCGTCCTGCACGGCCTGGACGAACGACTTCCCGGTGACGCGTGCGATCAGTTCGGCCACCAGCCACCCGTAGGTGACGGCATGGTACCCGGGACCGCGCAGCCTGCGCGGATCCGCCGAGGTGGCCGCGAGGGCCTGGACGACGGCGTCGTAGTCGAGGAGATCGAGCGGGCTTCGCATCAGGCCCCGGACCTTGTGCAGTCCGGCCCGGTGGGTGAGGAGTTCGCGAACCGTGATGTCGTCCTTGCCTGCCGCGCCGAACTCGGGCCAGTAGCGCGCGACGGGCGCGTCGTAGTCGATCAGCCTGCGCTCGGCGAGGCGGTGGACGACCGTGCTGGCCACACCCTTTCCCGTCGAGAACGACAGGGCGACGGTGTCGCGGTCCCATCGGCGGTCGCGGTCTGCCCAGCCCGCCCAGATGTCGAGGACTTTCTCACCCCGGAAGTACGCGGTGAGCGCCCCGCCACCGTGCTGTGGTTGCCGGTACATCGCGAAAAATCGGTCGGCGAGCGGCAGGAACCGCGGATCGACGTGCAGCTCCGTCCGTGGCACGGACGCGGGCCGGGGAACTCGAACGCTGGTCGTCATCGACCACCTCCGATCTCGCTGCCGTATCTCCTACGGCAGTTGCGTCAACCCATTGTGACTACCGTCACCATACGACGCGGACCGGGGTGCCGTTCAGGGAAGCCGCCACACTGTTATGCCGTCGGTCAGACACGCTTGACCTGCAAGGAAATTGATCGCGAGCGACGGTCCAGCGGCGCACACCACGCCCTTGGCCGGATCCGCGACCAGCGCCTGCCCTCCCGGACCGCTCAGCACCAGCGCGGGACCGGCACCGTCGACCGTTCCGATGGCGACGCTCTGGGGCCCGACCGCCACCGCGGCGACTGCGCCACGACGTGCCTCGGCGGCACCGACACCGCCACCCAGGCCGGCGCCGAGCGCCGCTCCCGCGTGGGCTGCGTCGGCGAACCCGACACCGTCCGTGCCGAACGCCGCCGAATTGCTGCTCGTATCGGCGTTGGCCCCGCACGCGGTGCGGTCGACGACCGTGGTGTCACCCCGGCCCGGTGGGGACACACAGGACAGGGACACGGCCGACGCGGTGGCCGGCGCGATCATCAGGGTCCCGAGTGCCGTCGCGACGACACCGAGGACGAGTCCGGCAGTACCGACTGTCGTACGTTCCATGGCGACCTCACATTGTTCCCGACCCGACCGTCCCGAGCCTACGTGAGCGCCGGCTATTTGCGGTCTCGGTCCCGACTCGGTTGTACCCGCTTGGGTTCCCCCGGCATTTTGGGGTAATTGGGTGGGTACGGCAGATCGCCGAGACCGTTCGCGGCGTCCCGTTCGGCCATCTCCAGCAGCACGTCGAGCGATTGAGCCACGTCACCCATCGTCGCCATGGGATCGCCGCGCTTCGCGAGCAGCGCGGGCACGGTCGCGATGGTGAAGTCGTCAGGGTCGACGTCCACCAGTTCCTCCCAGGTGACCGGCGTCGACACGGTCGCGATCGGCGTCTTGCGGGCCGAGTAGGCGGACGCGATGGTCTTGTCCCTGGCGTTCTGGTTGAAGTCGAGGAAGATGCGTTCGCCGCGTTCCTCCTTCCACCAGGACGTGGTGGCCCGGTCGCCGCTGCGCCGCTCGATCTCCCGGGCGAGGGCGATGCCCGCGCGCCGCACCTCGATGAAATCCCAGCGCGGTTCGATGCGGAGATACACGTGCAGCCCGCGGCCGCCCGACGTCTTGGGGAAGCCGACGAGACCGAGTTCGTCCAGCAGCGGCCGCAGCACGTCCAGCGCGACCGCCCGGGCGTCGTCGAATCCGGTTCCCGGCTGCGGGTCCAGGTCGATGCGCAGTTCGTCGGGATGATCGACGTCGGGGCACCGGACCGCCCACGGGTGGAACGTGATGTTGCCGAGGTTCGCCGCCCACACGATGTTCGCGGCACTGCGCACGCGGAGCACGTCCGCCTTGCGGCCGGACGGGAACGTGACCTCGCACGATTCCACGTGATCGGGCCGCTTCGCGGGAACCCGCTTCTGGTAGATCTCCTCGCCCTCGATCCCGTCCGGGAACCGTTGCAGATGCGTCGGCCGATCGACCAGGGCGGTCAGCAGCGCACCGTCGAGTGCCACGGTCCGGTAGTACTCCACCAGGTGCCGTTTCGTGCCGCCCTCGGCACCGAGTTTGGGATAGTAGATCTTGTCGGGGTTCGACAGCCGCACGGCGACGCCGTCGACGTCGAGTTCTTCGGCAGGACTCGCCATCTAGGAACCTCCGGCCAGGACGTCGGCAAGGTCGTATCGCACCGGGACCTCCAATTGTTGGAACGTGCACTCGTCGGGCGTCCGGTCCGGGCGCCAGCGCAGGAACCGCGCGGCGTGCCGGAACCGGGCACCCTCCATCTGGTCGTACGCCACCTCGACGACGCGTTCGGGGCGCAGCGGCACCCAGGTTCGGTCGTTGCCGGACTGCCACCGGGTCGGCGCCCCGTCCGCGACGACGTCGTCGCCGACGCGCAGCTCGTCGAGTTCGGCGAGCAGTTCGATCCGCCGCGCCGCCGTGAACGCCGATGCACCGCCGACCATCGCCATCTGGTCGCCGTCGTACAGTCCGAGCAGCATCGACCCGATCCCCGGCTGACTCTTGTGCGGCCGGTATCCGATGACGACGCAGTCGGCGGTGCGGGCGTGCTTCACCTTCACCATTTCCCGCTTGTTGGGCAGGTACGGACCCACCAGCTTCTTCGCCACCACCCCGTCGAGGCCGGCCCCCTCGAACGCCTCGAACCACTTGGTGGCCGTCGCACTGGATTCGGTGGCGGCGGTGACGTGGCAGCTGGGTCCGCCGCCGATGGTGTCGACGAGCTGCGCGCGCCGTACCGAGAAGTCCTCGCGGCTGAGGTCGCGGTCGCCCAGGGCGAGCAGATCGAACGCGACGAACTGCGCCGGGGTCTTCTCGGACAGCATCGTCACCCGGCTCTCGGCCGGATGAATGCGCTCCGACAACGACTCCCAGTCGAGCCGGGTGCGGCCGTCGATGTTGCGCGGGACGACGAGTTCGCCGTCCACCACGCACCGCTGCGGCAGTTCGTCCTTCACCGCCCGGACGAGTTCGGGAAAGTACCTGGCCAGATCCTTTCCGCCGCGGGACCCGAGCACCACCTCGTCGCCGTCGCGGAAGACGAGGGTGCGGAAGCCGTCCCATTTCGGTTCGTAGGACCAGGCGAGCCCGGACTCCGGTTGCGCCGGAACGGACGACGCAGCCTTCGCGAGCATCGGCTGTAACGGAGGCATCACGGGGAGATCCACCCGTCCATACTGTCACCACAATTGGCAAATCGGACGGCGATGTAATCAAATAATGCGCGACACGGCAATCGCGGTGGACACGATCGAGGTGGCAACGGTCATCTCGGAGGAACGGGTGGCGGACGGTCACCTGACGGAGGGGTCAGACATGACAGGGTTAGTTCGGCGGGTGTGTACCGCAGTCGTCGCGTTGTCGGCGACGGCAGTTCTGGTGGCCGGGTGCGGTTCGGACACGACGCCCACCGCGGTGCCGGAGTCGGGTGCGTCCGCGGCCACCACGTCCAGCGAATCGACCACCGTGATCGACGGGCAGGAAGGCGAGGACGCCGGCGGCGACGTCGACTTCGAGGTCGCGATCGGTGAGTGCGTGAAGCTCGGCGGCACCGTCTCCGACGCCGAGATCGACAAGGCGGTGTGCGGCAGCGCCGATTCGAACTACAAGGTGATCGCCAAGGCCGCGAAGAACAGCCAGTGCATCAGCGACGCCGACTCGTACTACTACGAAACCCTCGGCGGCATCGAGCAGGGCGCGATCTGCCTCGACGTGGACTGGGTTATCGGCGGGTGCATGGACGTCGGCGGCGAGGATCCCGCGCGCATCGATTGCGGCGACACCACGGCCGTCGACGGTGTGAAGGTGACGGAGATCGTGCAGGGCGCCACGTCCGTGGACTCGTGCAGCACGTCGTCCAACGGATACGAATACCCCGAGCGCAAGTTCGTCGTCTGCGTCGACGAACTCTGACAGCAGGCGCCGGCCGGCTGCGGGCACTGCCCGCAGCCGGCCTCGCTCACAACCAGCCGCGGCGTTTGAAGATCGTGTACAGCCCGGCGCAGGTGAGCATCATCAGCGACAGGGCGAACGGATACCCACCGACCCAGTGCAGTTCGGGCATGTGGTCGAAGTTCATGCCGTAGACCGTCCCGATCAGGGTGGGCGCGAACAGGATCGCCGCCCACGCCGACACCTTCTTGATCTCCTCGTTCTGCGCGTAGCTGGCCTGGGTCAGGTTGCGCATCTCCTCGTTCTGTTCCTGCGACACCAGGGTGGCGTTGACGGTGAGGATGTTCCCGAGCAGCTGACGGAAGCCGTCGGCCCGCTCCACGACGACCGTCGCGTGGTCGGTGACGTCACGCAGGTAACGCTGCAGTTCCTCGTCGGTGTTGTACTTCTCGAATCCCGCCGACAACCCGCGCAGCATCCCGAGCAGCGGCCTTGTGGCCCTCTGGAATTCGATGACCTCGCGGGTGAGTTCGTAGATGCGCCGCGATACGCCCGGTGCTCCGCTGAACACCTCGGTCTCGATCTCGTCGATGTCGTTCTGCAGTCCGGCCACCACCGGTGCGTACCCGTCGACCACCGCGTCGAGGATGGCGTAGAGGACGGCCTCGGGTCCGAGCCGGAGCAGGTCCGGGTTGCTCTCCATCCGACGGCGGACCGCCGACAGGTCGGGGGATTCGCTGTGCCGGACCGTGAGCACGAACGTCGGACCGCAGAAGACGTGCAGCTCACCGAATTCGACGCGCTCGGTCTCGTCGCAGTACCGCGCGGCGCGCAGGACCACGAACAGCGTCTTGCCGTAGCGCTCCAGCTTGGGCCGCTGGTGGGCGACGATCGCGTCCTCGACGGCCAGCTCGTGGAGATCGAATTGCTTTGCTGCCGCATACAACTGGGCGTCGTTCGGCCGGTACATCCCGATCCACGCCATCGACGACGCGTCCGGCAGGCTCGCGAGCGCCTCGGACAGGGTGGCCGGGGTGGCCGTCTTCCGGCCGTCGCGGTAGACGGCGCTGTTGACCACCGTTTCCTCGGCGGGCGTCGGTTCGACGGGCCGGCGGGTCACCGCGTGACCGGCGTCGGCGTCGGACAGACCGGCGGAACGGCTGGGGAGGAGGGAACGGATCGGGCGCAGCTGAGGCATGACACGGGGCTTTCGAGGGAAAGTGGGCAGCGCGGAACAGCGCTGAGGAACACGGACCGTGAAACCGCGCACCTACCGGTGGAACGGTTTCAGTTGGTACTCGGAGGTTGGCTTCTCATCGGATGCCACACCTCCTTGCTCTCTCGAAAACGCAGTTCACGATCTCGGCGAACTGCAGACCGGAGGACACGATACCCCCGGCGACCGGCCACGACAACCTGGGATCCCCGCCGTGTCGGTCCCGGATCCGGCGCCCGCCGCGGCCGATACTGGGCGGGCAACGAATCACCACCGAGAGGCCCCCATGACCAGCTGGTCGGACAGACCGATCTGCGCGTTCGATCTGGAGACGACGGGGCCTGACCCCACCGACGCCCGCATCGTCTCCGCGTGCATCGCCGTCGTCGACGCTCACCACTTCGAGTCGCGAACGTGGCTGCTCGACCCGGAGGTTCCCATCCCGCAGGGCGCCTCGGACGTGCACGGAATCTCCACGGAGTACGCCCGGGCCCACGGGCAGGACTACGCCACCGGGTACGGCGAGATCCGCGAGGCTCTGCACGACGCGTGGACCCGCGACCATGCCGTCGTCGCGTTCAACGCCTCCTACGACCTGACCGTCATGCACACCGAGGGCCTGCGCCTCGGGCTGACCGAACTCGTCACCGGCATCGTGGTCGACCCGTACGTCATCGACCGCGAGATGGACCGGTACCGGAAGGGCAGGCGCACACTGGGCGCGGTGTGCGAGCACTACGGCATCGCCCTCGAGGACGCCCACGAGGCCGAGGCCGACGCGATCGCCGCCGCACACCTCGCCCGAACCCTCGCGCAGGAGTACCCGAATCTGCGGGCCCTCGACATCATGACGCATCAGGCCGGCTGGCACGCCGAACGGCAACGCGACTTCGCCGACTACCTCGTCCGGCAGGGCCGGGACGCATCGGACGTCAACGGCGAGTGGCCGATTCGCGGTCTCGCCGGGTTCCGTATCGCCTGATCCGATTCACGGCCGTTCGGAGAGCACGCGCGAGAGGATCGGCCCGATGACGGCGAGCGACTGCGGCTCGATCATCTCGTTGTGCCCGCAGTCCACGGGTTGCTCGTCGATCCGGCCGGTCACGAGCGGCCGCCACTCGTCCGCCGACCGAGCCCGGGTCGTGCCGTTCCCGTCGCGCGTGGCGGGGAAGATGAGCAGATCCCCGTCGTACACCCGGGGCACGAAGTGGTGGGCGAGCCACCTCGAACTCTCGTACCCGGCGGCGATGCGTTCGAGGTCGTGCCCTCGCACTCCGGTCTCGGTCCCGAACGATTCGTCGATCAACCGCGCGGCGTGCTCGTAGGTCATCTCACCGTCCCCCTCGGTCTGGAGTCCCAACCCGCGCAGGAGGTCCCGGATCTCCAGCCGGTCGGCCGGCGGGTCCTCGCCGCCCACGGGGTAGCTGTCCATGACGGCGAGTGTGGCGACCTCTTCGCCGGCTGCCTGCAGTTCGACGGCCATGGCGTGCGCGATGACCCCGCCGAGCGACCAGCCGAGCAGGTCGTACGGGCCGGTGGGCTGGATGGCCTGCATTTCCTCGATGTAGCGGTGGGCCAGTTGTTCGATCGTCCGGTAGTCGCCGTCATCGCTGATCGTGGGCAGCTGCAGTCCGTACGCCGGCCGGCCGGGAGGGAGATACTGCACCAGACCGGCGTACCCCCAGGACAGGCCGATGCCCGGGTGCACGCAGAACAACGGTCGCCCGCTTCCGTGCGCACGCAGCGGAATCACCACGGCGAGTGCCTCTCCCATACCGGCGCTCCGATGCGGCAGGTCGAGGCGGCGGGCGATCCCCGCCGGTGTCGGGTCGAGGAACATCCACTGCAGCGGAACCCTCCGGTCCAGCGCGGCCTGCAGTGCGCTGACGATCCTGGTGGCGAGGAGCGAATTTCCACCGAGATCGAAGAAGCTGTCCGCGGTGCCCACCCGGTCCACCCCGAGAACCTCCGCGAAGGCGTCCACGACGATGCGCTCGTTCTCCGTGGCCGGTGCCCGGAACGTCGCACCGGTCGAACCGAACTCCGGGGCGGGCAACGCCTTCCGGTCGAGCTTGCCCACCGGGGTCATCGGAATCCGATCGAGTACGACCACCGCGGACGGCACCATGTGGGCGGGCAGTCGCTCGGACGCGTAGGTGCGCAGTCCCGCGGGCTCCACCTCCTGCCCGTCCTGAGCCCGCACGTACGAGGCGAGCACGGTGTCACCGGACGGGCCGGTGTGACCGACGCTGGCGGCGAAGGCAACCGCCGGGTGACGGGCGAGCACGGCGTCGATCTCCCCGAGTTCGATACGGAATCCACGGACCTTGACCTGGAAGTCGCTGCGCCCGATGTACTCGAGTGCGCTCGCCGACTCACGCCAGCGCACCACGTCACCGGTCCGGTACATCCGGCACCCCGGTTCCCCGAAGTTGCAGGCCACGAAGCGTTCCGAGGTGAGCGCCGCCCGATTGTGGTACCCCCGTGCCATACCCGGTCCGGCGATATACAACTCGCCGGGCACACCGACCGGGACCGGCTGCAGCCGCTCGTCGAGGACCAGGAACGCGAATCCCCGGGCGGGTGCCCCGATGTTCACGCTCTCGCCGGGACGCATCGGGGCACTGACGCTCGCCTGGATCGTGGTCTCCGTGGGCCCGTACCCGCTGTGCAGGCTCCGCCCCGGCGCCCACCGCGCCACCACCTCCGGCGGGCACGCCTCGCCCACCAGGTCCAGGACCCGGAGCGAATCGAGTCCGTCGTTGTCGAGGGCCGCCAGTGCGGTCGGCGTGATGGTCGCATGAGTCACCTGCTCGCGACGGAACAGATCCGCCAGTTCGCTGCCCCCGACGATGGCAGGCGGCACGATCACGACGCGCGCCGACGCGCCGAACGCCATCATCAGCTCGAACACCGAGGCATCGAAACTCGGGGACGCCAACTGCGAGACCCGGGACTCGCGGGTGACCTCGAACCGTTGGTGCGTCTCCGCGGTGAAATCGGCCATACCCCGGTGGGTGACGGTGACGCCCTTCGGCCTTCCGGTCGACCCCGACGTGTAGATGAGATAGGCCGGGTGAGCGAGGTGCAACGGACTCGTCCGATCCGCGTCGGTGATCGGTGCCGACGACACGGCCGACGCCTGCGCCGTGAAGTCCTCGTCGTCGAGGATCAGCCACGGAACGGTGTCGGGCAGGGTGCTCCGGCGACTTCTCACGGTGAGGCCGAGCGCAGCCCGGCAATCGGTGAGCATGTAGTCGATGCGGTCGCGCGGGTAGGCGGGGTCGACGGGCACGAACGCCGCGCCTGCCTTGGTGATCGACCAGATCGAGACCACCGACTCGATCGACCGGGGCATTCCGACTGCCACGAACGTCTCCGGTCCCACCCCGCGTCCGCGGAGAACCCGGGCCACCCGGTTGGACCACTCGTCGAGTTGGCGGTAGCTGACCCGGCGGTCCCCGAGGGACAGGGCCACCGAGTCCGGGGCGAGTGCGGCGGCGGCCGTCAGCAGATCGGGCCACAGCTCGGGGCGCACCTGCGGCTCGCCGCGGGCAGGCACCATCGCCCGCAACTCCACCGCGTCGAGGAGGGGGAGGTCGCCGATCGGCCGGTCCGGATTCTCGGTGACGGCGTCGAGGATGCGCACGAAGCGGCCGGCGAAGCCGCGGACCGTGTCGGGGTCGAAGAGATCGGTCGCGAAGTCGACGGCGCCGTTCATCCCGGCCGGCGCACCGTTCGCGTCGAACTCCTCCGCCAGGAGGAATTCGAGATCCACCTTGACCACGGCGAGCCCGGGATCGATTCCACGGACTTCCAGTCCCGGCAGCGTCAGCACCGGTCGCTCGTTGTTCTGGAATTCCAGCGAGACCTGGACGAGCGGAGCATACGCCGTCGATCGGGTCGGGCCGACCGCGTCCACCACCCGCTCGAACGGAACGTCGGCATGGGCGAAGGCTTCGAGGTCGACGTCGCGACAGTGCGCGGCCAGGGCCGTGAACGACTCGGCGGCGTCCACCTGTGTGCGCAGGGCGAGCGTGCCCACGAACATGCCCACCAGGTCGTCGAGTGCGGGGTCTCCCCGGCCGGCGATCGGGGTGCCGACCGCGACGTCGGGGGTTCCCCCGAGACGGCTGAGCAACACCGCGAGGGCGGCGTGCACCGTCATGAATTCGGTGGAGCCGAGACGTCGCGACAGTTCGCTGATGCGACGGTGCAAGTCGCTGTCGACGGAGAAGTGGATGCGCGCGCCGCGGAAGGACTGCTGGGACGGCCGATCCCGATCCGTGGGGAGTTCCAGAAGGTCGGGGGCGCCGGCGAGGGTGGTCGTCCAGTAGTCGAGTTGCCGCGAGATCAGCGACCGGGGGTCGTCGCCCGAACCCAGCGACTCCCGTTGCCACAGGGCATAATCGGCGTACTGCACCGGCAGGGGTGGCCAATCGGGTGCGCCGCCGCCGACGCGGGCGCCGTACGCCGTCATCACATCGCGCACCAACGGGACCATCGAGAACCCGTCCGCCGAGATGTGATGCACCACCACGGCGAGTACGTGCTCGGTGTCGCTCAGCGAGTACAGTCCGGCCCGCAGCGGGATCCGCGCGGTGACATCGAAACCCGCCGTGACCAGCCGGGTCAGCTCTTTCCGCAGGCCGTGCTCGTCCGCGACGGGGACGGGGGTCAGAGTGGGCACCGCACCCTCGGCGGGCAGGATCTGCTGAACCGGCCAGTCCCCGCGGACCGGGAACATCGTGCGCAGCGACTCGTGCCGGGCGACGACGTCGGTGAGTGCCGAGTTCAGCGATCCCACATCGAGGTCCCCGCTCAGTGACACCACGATCGGGATGTTGTAGGCAGCCGAGGTGGTGTCGAGCTGATTGACGAACCACATCCGCTGCTGCGCGTACGACAGCGGGATGTCCTCGGGCCGGGTGCGGGCCGCGAGCACCGGACGTCCGGACGGCCCGGCGCCGGCGTGCTCGATTCGTGCCGCCAGCGCGGCGACCGTGGGCGCCTCGAACAGATCCCGCACCCCGCAGTCGGTGCCGAGCAGCGCGCGCAGCCGTGCCATCACCCGGGTGGCGCTCAGGGAGTTGCCACCGATGTCGAAGAAACCGGCGTCGGCGCCGACGCGCGCCAGTCCGAGTACCTCTGCGAAGACGACGGCCACCGCGTCCTCGATCGGACCGACCGGAACCCGGTCGTGCCCTGTCCCGGAGAGCAGGTCGGGTTCGGGCAGTGCCGTGCGGTCCAGCTTGCCGACGGCGGTCAGCGGAATGCGCTCCAGCACCGTGATGGAGGTGGGCACCATGTGGGACGGCAGGCGGTCCGCCAGGTGCCGGGTGAGTACGGCCGGGTCGAGGGAGCGACCCGACGCCGGAACGACGTACGACACCAGCAAGGTGTCTCCCGCGGGGCCGCGGTGCGCGAGAGTGGCGGCGAATCCGACGTCCGGCTCCGACATGAGGGTGGAGTCGATCTCGCCGAGTTCGATGCGGAAGCCGCGCACCTTCACCTGGAAGTCGGTGCGGCCCACGTACTCGATGCTGTGGTCTGCCGTCCACCGCACGATGTCGCCGGTGCGGTACATCCTCTCGCCGGGGCGGACGGGGTCGGCGACGAACCGTTCGGCGGTGAGTGCCGGTCGGCGGTGGTAGCCGCGGGCCAGGCCGGCGCCGGCAAGGTACAACTCGCCGGGAACTCCCACGGGGACCGGTTGCAGCCGGGAGTCGAGCACCAGTTCCGTCACCCCGCGGATCGGGCCGCCGATGGTGATCGGGTGCCCGGGGACCATCGGCTCGCTGATGTTGGACATGATCGTCGTCTCGGTCGGTCCGTACGCGTTGTACAGCCGGCGGCCCGGCGCCCAGCGGGCGACGAGTTCGGGTGGGCAGGCCTCGCCGCCGAACACCAGGTCCGTGAGCTGCACCAGCCCGGCCGGATCGAGTGACGCCAGCGCAGCGGTGGTGATGAAGGCATGGGTGACGCTCCGGTCGGCCAGCAGCCGCGCGAGTTCCTCGCCGCCGAACACGGAGGACGGAACGATCACCATCGTCGCACCGGCACCGAAGGCCTGCAGGTACTCGAACACCGACCCGTCGAAACTCGGGGTGGAGAAGTGCAGAGTACGGGACTGCGGTGTCGCACCGAAACGTTCGAGCTGGTCGAGAGCGAAGTTGTCGAGTCCGCGATGGGTGACCACCACGCCCTTGGGCACACCCGTGGACCCCGACGTGTACACGGCGTACACGGCGGTGTCCAGCGTGACCGGACCGTTCCGGTCCGCATCGGTCACGGCTGCCGCCGGGCGCTCGGCGCACTCGGTCGCGAAGCCGGGTTCGTCCAGGGCCAGCCAGTGCGCGGTGCCCGGGAGCCGGCCTCGGTGTTCGGTCGTGGTCACGCCGAGGGTGACTCCGGAATCGACGAGCATGTGGGTGATGCGCTCGTCGGGGTAGTTCGGATCGATCGGCACGAACGCCGCACCTGTTTTCGCCACCGCCCACACCGACAGAATGGAGTCGAGGGACCGCGGTATCCCGATGGCCACGAATGTCTCCGGGCCCGCCCCACGAGCGATGAGTGCGCGCGCTAGGCGATTCGACCGCTCGTCGAGGTCGCCGTAGCTCACGACGCCGTCCTCGGAGGACAGTGCGATCGCGCCCGGATCGAGCGCGGCCCCCTCGTCGAGGATCTGCGGCAGCGTGCGGGTCGACCCGCCCGGACGGCCGCGGACCGGCACCAGGTCGGCGCGCTCCCGGTCGGTCAGCAGCGACAGCGCGGCCAGCGGCTGGTCCGGACGAGCGCACGCGTCGAGTACATGCAGCACGCGTCCGGCGATGTCGTCGATGGTGTCCGTGTCGAAGACGTCCGGGAGGTACTCGAATTTCAGGCGCAGACGAGCGTCGACGGATGCCACGAGACTCAGCGGATAATGGGCCGCATCGCGCGCATCCACTCCGGTGACGCGCATTCCGGCGATGTCGGTCTCGGTGGAGAGCCCGGCGCGGTCGACGGGGTACGACTCGAACACCGTCAGCGTGTCGAATCCGACCTCCGGCCCGGCTGCACTCTGAATCTCGGCCAACCCGAGGTAGTGGTGATCCAGCAATGCCGCCTGCTCGGCCTGCACGCGCTCGAGCAGAGCACCCACCGTGTCGTCGGGGCGCAGCCTGACCCGGACGGGCAGGGTGTTGATGAACAGTCCGACCATCGTCTCGATGCCGGCCAGTTCGGGAGGCCGCCCCGAAACGGTGGCACCGAACAGCACGTCGTCGCGGGCGGTCAGCGTACCCAGCACAATCCCCCACGCGACCTGCACGAGCGTGTTGACCGTCAGGCCACGCGACCGCGCGACGTCACGCAGGCGTGTGGTGTGGTCCTCGTCCAGGTCGAAGACGAACTCGTCGGACATCGTGGACAGCCGCCGTCCCGGATCCGAGCGGGCCAGCAACGTCGGTCCGTCCACCCCGGCGAGGGCCCGAGCCCACACCTCCCGGGAGGCGCCGTGATCTCGGCGGCTCATCCACGCCAGGTAGTCGCGGTACCCGCGGACGCGGGGCAGCGGCGACGGGTCCCCTTCGGTGGCGTAGAGCGTCAGCAATTCCCGGACCAGCAACGGCATCGACCAGCCGTCGAGGAGGATGTGGTGGTTGGTCGACACCAGCCGGTAGCGGTTCGGCGCGGTCGCGATCAGCATGAACCGGATCAGCGGGGCACGTGTCAGGTCGAACGGGCGGACCCTGTCCTCGGCCAGCAGTCGCGCAACCTCGGCCGCCGCGGCGTCCTCGTCCAGAGCCGTGAGTGGGACGTCGCGCCAGGGCGCCTCCACCCGTCGCCGGATCACGTGGACGGCGTTGCCCTCGGCGTCGTGCCGGAAGCAGGCGCGCAGATTGGCGTGCCGGGCCAGCAGCGCATCGGCCGCGCGGCGCAGTCGACGCGGATCCACGGTGCCCTCGAGTTCGAGGCTCACCTGCACCAGGTAGACATCGAGGGAGTCGTCGGCGAGTTCGGAGTGAAAGAGCATGCCGGACTGCAGGGGCGACAGCGGCCACACGTCCGTCAGGTCCGGGCAGACGTGTTCGAGGTCCTCGATCGCATCCTGCCGCAGTTCGACGAGATCGAGATCCGACGGTGTGAACCCGCCGCCACCCGACTCCGCATGCGCGCCGAGAGCAGCGAGTGCCTGCACCCACAGCTGCGCGAGTTCCTCGACCTCC
This sequence comes from Rhodococcus mengyinensis, assembly GCF_048381435.1. Taxonomy (NCBI): domain Bacteria; kingdom Bacillati; phylum Actinomycetota; class Actinomycetes; order Mycobacteriales; family Nocardiaceae; genus Rhodococcus; species Rhodococcus mengyinensis. The sequence goes on from NZ_JBLWIT010000092.1 coordinate 66,424, forward strand.
TCGTGGGTGAGGACGCCCGGCGGGTACGTCCACGTGGAGTTCAGCTGGGGGCCGTCGCCCGAGTCGACGGTCATCGCGTTGACGTCGACGACGGCCGCGACGGGCACCGCCGACTTCTCGCGCAGTCCGGGTTCCTCGACCGGCACCCACCCCTCCGCGGTCGCCGTGGAGGTCGGGCCCATCCTGCCGAGATAGTTGAAGCTGACCTGAGGCATCGGCAGCGGCGAAAGAACCTGCGCCGTCTCGTCGTTCAGGTACCGGAGAAGTCCGAAACCGATGCCGTGGTCGGGAACGGCGAGGAGTTGCTCCTTCACGGTCTTCACCGCGGCCCCCGCGGACGGGCCTGCGGCGAACGCGTCGTCGAGGTCGACCCCGCTCAGATCGAGTCGCACCGGGAAGATCGTCGTGAACCAGCCGATCGTGCGCGCGAGATCAGCGCCCGGCGCCAGCTGCTCCTCGCGACCGTGTCCCTCGAGACTGACCAGCGCGCCGGACAGTTCGATCCCGCGTCGTCGCCGCCAACTCGTCAGCGCCATGGTCAGCGCCGTCAGCAGCGCATCTCCCACACTGCCGTGGAAGGCCCGCGGCACGGTCGTCAGGAGCGTCTCGGTCAACGGGGCAGGAACCCGGACCGCGATGTCCGCGGCCGTCTCGGCGGTGTCCGACGCGGTCACCGGGCGCGACCCCAGCAGCGGGTCGGGCGCGTGCAGCATTCCCCGCCACAGTTCGACCTCGGCGGTGCGCTGGGGTTCACGCGCGGCGTCGGCGAGTGCGTGCGCCCACCGGCGCATCGACGTCCCCGGTGGCTCCAGCGCCGGTGCCGCGCCGGACTGCAATTGCGCGCACACCGCCGCGAGGTCGGGGATCAGGATCCGCCAGGACACACCGTCCGTCGCCAGATGATGGACGACGATCAGCACGCGACCCGGGTGTTCGGCCCCGTCCAGCCAGACCGCCTGCATCATGACGCCCGATTCCGGGTCGAGCCGGTCGAGGGCACTGTCCAGTTCGGCGCCGACATCGCCTATCCGCCCCCGGCGGAGAACGGTCGCCGCCCGCACCGACCCTTCCGTCTGCACCTCCATCGACCAGCCCTCTTCGGTGCGGGACGTGCGGTACAGCCGGGCCCGCAACAGGTCGTGCCGATCCAGCACGGCCTGCAGAGCTTCCGTCAGGGTGCGTTCGTCCACCGTGGCGGGCAGCGTGAACAGTGCGGACTGCGAGTAGCGGCGGAAATCCCCACCCCGGGCGAGCATCCACCGCACGATCGGGGTCAGCGGAATCTCGCCGATCCCGCCTCCCGGCAATTCGTCGAGAACAGCGGTCTCGTCTTCCGTCCCGGCCGCCGCGGCCAGCCCGGCAACGGTTTTTCGTTCGAACACCTCGCGCGGCGAGATCAGTATCCCGGCGCCCTTGGCGCGAGTGACCAGTTGGATGGACATGATCGAATCCCCGCCGAGGGTGAAGAACGAGTCGTCGACCCCCACCGAGTCGAGGCCGAGGACCTCCGCGAACAGGTCGGCGAGGATCCGTTCGGTCTCGGTGACCGGGCTGCGGCCCACGGTCACCCGCTGCCCGAAGTCCGGTTCGGGCAGGGCTTTCCGATCGAGTTTGCCGTTCACCGTCCGCGGCAACTCGTCGAGAACCACCACCGCGGCCGGCACCATGTGCGACGCCAATCGCACCGCGGCCGCATCGATGATCGCGGCCGGGTCGATCGCGGCGCCGGTCTCCGGCACCACGTACCCCACCAACCGGTCCCCGCGTGCCGTCACCGCAGACTGCGCCACCCCCTCGCACGCGAGCAGCGCCGACTCCACCTCACCGAGTTCGATCCGGTAGCCCTTCACCTGCACCTGGAGGTCGTTGCGGCCGAGGTACTCCAGCTGTCCGTGCCCGTTCCACCTGCCCAGGTCGCCGGACCGGTACATCCGGGCGCCGGGAGTGAAGGGGTCGGCGACGAATCGGCCGGACGTGAGGGCGGCCCGGCCCAGGTAGCCGCGCGAAACCTGCGCACCCGAGACGTACATCTCCCCGACCACGCCCGGCGGCACCGGATGGAGTCGACCGTCGAGCACGTTCACGCGCAGCCCTGGCAGTCCCCGGCCGATCACCGATGCGGATTCCTCCTCGACGAGGTCCCGGTCGATCGGCAGGTGGCTGACGTGCACGGTCGTTTCCGTGATGCCGTACATGTTGACCAGGACCGGCGCGGCGTCGCCCCGGCGTGCGTACCAGCGCCGCAACTGGCCGAATTCGAGGGCCTCCCCGCCGAAGATCACGTATCGCAACGACAGGCCGGGACCACCGGCGAGGCGATCGGCCTCCGCCAATTGGTAGAAGGCGGTGGGGGTCTGATTCACGACCGTGACGGTTTCGACGCGCAGGAGTTCGAGGAACTTCTCGGGTGAGCGCGCCGTGAAATAGTCCACCAGCACCAGCCGGCCACCGTGTGCGAGCGCTCCCCACATTTCCCACACCGAGAAGTCGAACGCGGCGGAATGGAACATGGTCCACACGTCGGCCGGTCCGAATCCGAACAGCGTCTGGGTGTTCGCCAGTAACGTGATCACGTTGCGGTGCGAGACCTGCACGCCCTTCGGCTGCCCGGTGGAACCGGACGTGTAGATCACGTACGCCACCGAGTCCAGGTGCAGTGGAGTACGACGGTCGTCGTCGGTCACCGGTAGCGACGAGAACTGCTGCAGCGCAGTCACGGTTTCGGGGTCGTCCAGCACCACCACCGGGACCCCGGCGCCGCGGAAGGTCGCGGCGTCCGCGGTCGTGGTGAGCACACACTCCGGCCGGGCGTCGCCGAGCAGGAACACCAACCGCTCGGTAGGAGAGGCCACATCCACCGGAAGGTAACCGGCGCCCGACTTCACCACCGCGAGCAGCGCCACGACGAGGTCGACCGACCGCGTCATTCCCACCGCCACCAGCGTTTCCGCACCTACCCCCTTCGCCACGAGCAGTCGCGCGAGCCGGTTGGCCCGGTCGTCGAGTTCGCGGTATGTCATCGACGCGCCGTCGCAGCGCACCGCGACGGCGTCGCCCGCGGATGCCACCATGCGATCGAACGCGTCCACGAGCGACAGCGGTGGGACGTCGGTCCCCGGCCGATGCGCGGCGGTGAGCACGAGCTCGCGTTCGGGCGCGTGCAGGATGTCGATGTCCCCGACGGGTGTGGCCGGGTCGGTGGTCACGGCCTCGATCACGCGCACGAAGCGCTCCGCGAAACTCTGTACCGACGCACGATCGAACACGTCGGTCGCGTAGCGGAGGCCGGCGCCGATCCCGGCCGGAACCCCCTGCTCGTCGACTCGCTCCACCAGGCTCAGCTGCAGATCGAACTTCGCGACGTCCAGATCGACGTCGAGCGACCGGGCGGTCAACCCGGGCAGTTCCAGGTGGGTGCGGGTGGCGTTCTGGAATTCGATCAACACCTGGAACAGGGGTGAGTGCGCGGTGGACCGCTCGGGTGCGAGTTCGTCCACCAGACGCTCGAAGGGGAGGTCTGCGTGCTCGAACGCGCCGAGGTCCGCCGACCGCACGTCGGTGAGCACGTCGGCGAACGACGATCCTGGTGCCACCGCTGTGCGGAGCACCAGCGTGTTGACGAACATTCCCACCACGTCGTCGAGTGCCGCGTGGCCCCGGCCCGCGATCGGGGTTCCCACCACCACGTCGTCCGATCCCGACACTCTCTCGAGCAGCACGGCCAGCGCGGCGTGCACCACCATGAACAGCGTCGAATTGTGCTGGCGTGCCAGCTCGGTCAGAGCTTTGTGGACGGAGGGCGGGATGTCGAACGGGACGACGTCTCCGAGGAGCGACCGCTGGAGGGGTCGTGGCCGATCCAGAGGCAGTGGCAGCACGTCCGGGATGCCCGACAACGTCCGCGCCCAATAGCCGAGTTGCCCGGACATCATCGAATCGGGCTGGTCTTCGGTGCCCAGAGCCGCTCGCTGCCACAGGCTGTAGTCGGCGTACTGCACGGGCAGCGGCGCCCAGCCGGGTGCCTGCTGCTGCGCGCGGGCGGTGTAGGCGAGCATCACGTCCCGCGCGAGAGGTGCCATCGAGAAGCCGTCGGCCGCGATGTGGTGCGCGACGAGGGCGAGAACGTGCCGTTCGGGAGTGAGTTCCCACAGTCGCACCCGGATCGGAAGGTCCTCGGTGACATCGAATCCCACGCCGAAGAATGCGGTGAGCGAGTCGTGAAGGGCCCCTTCGGCAACCGGGACCGGTTCGAGGTCAGGGGTCGCGAGCTCGGAATCGACGATCACCTGCCGGGGTCCGTCGGCGGAACCGGGAAACACGGTCCGCAGCGACTCGTGGCGGTCCATGACGTCGCCGAGTGCCGCTCGTAGCGCAGACAGGTCCACCGCGCCGTCCAAGTCGAGGGCGACCGGAATGTTGTAGGCCGGTGAGGAGGTGTCGAATTGGTTGATGAACCACATGCGCTGCTGCGCGAGGGAAAGGGGAATCCGCTCGGGCCGCGCCGTCGCGGTGAGTGGCGGGGAGGCGGAACTCGTCCTCACGTCCGAGTCGATCCGGACGGCCAGATCGGACACCACGGGTGCGTCGAACAGCGCCGCGACACCCAGAGTCGTGTCCAGTGCGCTGTTGATGCGTCCCACTGCCCGGGTGGCACTGAGCGAGTCTCCCCCGAGGTCGAAGAAGCTGTCGTCGGCCCCGACGCGATCGACATCGAGGACGGCGGCGAAGGCCGTGGCGATCGCTTCCTCCGCGGGTGTGGTGGGGGCGCGATATCCGATCGTGCGCGTGCCGAAGTCAGGTTTGGGCAGGGATTTTCGATCGAGTTTGCCGTTCACCGTCACCGGCAACTCCGCCAGCACCACCACCACCGACGGCACCATGAACCCCGGCAACGCCACCGCAGCCGACTCCCGCACCACCCGCTCGTCCACCACCGCACCGGCCACCGGCACCACATACCCCGCCAGATAATCACCCGACGACCCATCACCGCGCAGCACCACCACCGCCTGCGCCACATCCTCCCGGCGCAACAACACCGCCTCGATCTCCCCCAACTCGACCCGCTGACCCCGCAACTTCACCTGAAAATCCGTACGCCCCAAATACTCCAACACCCCACCCGGCAACCACCGAACCCGATCCCCCGTCCGATACAACCGCGAACCCTCCACCCCAGCACCGAACGGATTCGCCACGAACCGATCCGCCGTCAAATCCGGCCGCCCCTGATACCCCCGCGCCAACTGCACACCCCCGAGATACAACTCCCCCGCCACCCCCACCGGCACCACCCGCAACCGCCCGTCGAGCACGTAGACCTGCGTATTCCACACCGGCACCCCGATCGGCACCACCGTCCGATCCGCCCCCGTGACCTCGTGGAACGTCACATCCACCGACGCCTCCGTCGGACCGTACAGATTGTG